>NZ_JBHSRC010000006.1:0-198448 GCF_042658805.1 Quadrisphaera sp. GCM10027208 | reverse complement strand
CCGACTTGTCGTGGGCGGGGCCGCCCAGGCACGCCGCCGCGGCGGCGCGCCGCGGCGACGGCGCCGGGTCCCGGCCGCGGACCTGCGGCCGGGTGCCGGCAGCACCGGGTCCTGGGCCGCCGCGGCCCGGCGCAGCCGGTGGGTGACGAGCTCGGCGGGAGGGGCAGCCGGGTCGGACGCCACGATGCGCACGGGCAGCGCCGGCGCCGCGGCGAAGCAGCCGGCGGCAAGGTCCCGCGGGTCGGGGCGCGCGCCCGGGTCGGGGTCCAGCGCCCGGTGCAGGACGGTGGCCAGCCGGTCGGGCACGTCGGGGCGCAGCAGGGTCAGCGGCAGCCGTTCCTCCACCGGCTCGGGAGCCCGGCCGGTCAGCGCGAACCAGGCGACCGCCGCGAGGCCGTGGACGTCGCTCGCCGGGGTGGGCAGGTCGCCCGCGGCCAGTGCGGGGTCGCGGTAGCCCGGTGTCCCGACCGGCGGCTCGCCGGTGAGCGGTCCCACACCCGCCAGGCAGGCTGCGGACAGGTCCCCGAGGAGGGGACGGCCGTCGTCCCCGAACAGCACGTTGCCGGGCGCGACGTCAGCGTGCACGAGTCCCTGCTCGTGCAGCTCTGCGAGCAGGCCGCCGAGCGGGGTGACGAGGGTGACGACCTCCTCGACGTCCAGCTGGCCACGGGCGGCCACGAGCGCGGCGAGGCTGCCGCCCGGTGCCCGGTCGAGCACGAGCGCAGGGCCGTAGCCCGGCGCCCGGGCGACCTCTCGCAGCCGGACCAGGTGGGGGTGGTGGACCCGGCGCAGCAGTGCGGTCTCGGCCAGCAGCCGGTCGGCGTCGTCGTCGGGCCGGCGGAGCACCTTGAGAGCCACCGGCTCGCCGGTCGGCTCGTGCTCGGCCGCCCACACCTCCCCGGTGGACCCGAACCCGAGCAGCCGCCCGGTCCGGTACCCGGGGACGAAGGGGACCCCGGCGTCGCCGGGGGCCGGGTCGCTGGGGGCCGGGTCGTCGGCCCGGCCGCTGTGGTGTCCGTCGCTGACGTCCATCGCCCCAGTCCAGCGGATCCGGGCGGTCTCCCGCGGCCGTCGTCCACAGGCCCTGGCGGCACCCGGCGCTCCGCGACCTCACCGGTCGAGCCGGACCACCCGGGCCTCGGCCGCGCTCACCCGCGCGGCGTCGATCACCTCCAGCACGTGCACGGCGTCCCACGGCTGCACCGGCATCGCCGGCTGCCCGCCGCCGCCGAGGACGGCGCGGGCGACGGCGGCGTAGAAGTCCGCGTGGTGACCGGGCTCGCGACGGACCGGTGTGCGGTCGGCACCGGCCACGAGCCAGCCGGCGTGGTCGTCGTCGAGGTCGGCGAGGTCCGCGAAGGCGGTCGGCTCGGCCTCGAAGGACGTCGCGACGTACGCGGCGCGGGTGCCGAGGACCCGGGTCCGCGGACCGGGTGCCGCCGCCAGGGACAGCGCACCCAGGTGGCTGCGGGCACCGCTGAGGTGGGTCAGGGCGAGGAAGGCGTCGTCCTCGGCCGGCGTCGTCCGAGCGGCCAGCTCGGCGTAGACCGCGGTGACCGGTCCGAGCAGCTGGACGGCGGAGTCCACCAGGTGGGTATGCAGGTCGAGCAGCAGCCCGCCCCCGTCGGCGGGGGCGGCGTTCTCCCGCCAGCGGTCCTTGGGCACCGGTCGCCAGCGCTCCCACCGCCGCTCGAACCGGATCACCTCGCCCAGCGCCCCGTCGGCCAGCAGCCGGCGCAGGGTGAGATGCTCGCCGTCCCACCGGCGGTTCTGGAACACGGTGAGCGGCACGCCGGCCTGCTCCGCGGCCTGCACGACCGTCCGGGCCGACGCCGCGTCGGTGGCCAGCGGCTTGTCGACGACGACCGGGACGCCGGCCCGCACGCAGGCCAGCGCCTGCGCGGCGTGCACTCCGCTCGGGGAGGCCAGGACGACGACGTCCGGGCCGGTGTCGAGCAGCTCGGCGAGCGAGGAGACCACCTGGACACCGGGGTGGTCCGCCACGGCGGCCGCCGACCGCCCGGGGTGGCGGGTCTGCACCGCCGTGACCCGGGCTCCGGCCCGGCGCAGCAGCGGGGAGTGGATGCCCCGGCCGGCGTCGCCGTAGCCGACCAGTCCGACGCGAAGCATCACCACCAGCCGCATCCTCCTCCACATCGGCGCGCAAGTGGCCACCGCCTCCGCCCCGAGCTCGTCGCGACCCTTCAGCCTGCTCGCGGCGCCGGCGCGTAACCTGACACTCATGCAGCTCGAGCACGTCGGCTTCGGCGAGGACGCCGTCGACTACCGCAGAGGTTGGGACCTGCAGCGCCGGGTGCACGCCCAGGTGGTGGCCGGGGAGCGTCCGGACACCGTGCTCCTGCTCGAGCACCCACCGGTCTACACCGCCGGCAAGCGCACGGAGCCGCACGAGCGGCCGTTCGACGGCACACCCGTGATCGACGTCGACCGCGGCGGCAAGATCACCTGGCACGGGCCCGGCCAGCTGGTCGGCTACCCGATCGTGCGGCTGCCGGACCCGGTCGACGTGGTGGCCTACGTGCGCCGGCTGGAGCAGGTGCTCATCGACGTGTGCGCCGAGCTCGGGCTGGCCGCCGAGAGGGTGGAGGGCCGCAGCGGGGTGTGGGTGCCGGCGGACGACGCCGGCCCGGCCCGCAAGGTCGCCGCGATCGGCATCCGGGTCGCGCAGGGGGTGACCATGCACGGGTTCGCCCTCAACTGCGACAACGACCTCACCTCGTTCTCCCGGATCGTGCCGTGCGGGATCCCCGACGCCGGGGTGACCTCGCTGACCGCCGAGCTGGGCCGTCCGGTTCGGGTCGCCGATGCCCTCCCGGTGGTCGAGCGGCACCTGGAGCGCACCCTGCCGGCGGCGGTGCCCGCCGCCGGCTGAGCCCGTTCAGGCGACCTGCGGCAGCACGGACCCGGCGATCTCCTCGAGGTGCCGCAGGTCGGCCAGGTCGAGCACCTGGAGGTACACCCGGGTGCATCCGACCTCGGCGTAGCGGCCCAGCCGGTCGACGACCTCGTCCGGGGTGCCGGCGAGGTGGTTGGCTCGCAGCTCGGCGACGTCCCGGCCGATGGCGTCGGCGCGCCGGCGCACCTCGGCGTCGGTGGCGCCCAGGACGACGGCGAGCGCCACCGACCAGGTCAGCTCGCCGGGGTCGCGACCGGCCTGCCCGCAGGCGGCCCGCACCCGCTCGTACTGGACGGCGGTCTGCTCCACCGAGGTGAAGTTCGCGTTGAACTCCGTGGCGTACCGGGCGGTCAGCGCCGGGGTGCGCCGCTTGCCGGACCCACCGATGATGATCGGCACCCGCGGCTGCACCGGCTTGGGCAGTGCCGGGGAGTCGCTGATCGTGTAGTGCTCGCCGGAGAAGGAGTACCGCTCCCCCACCGGCGTCGACCACAGCCCGGTGATCAGCTCCAGCTGCTCGGCGAACCGGTCGAACCGCTCCCGCACGTCGGGGAACTCGATGCCGTAGGCGCGGTGCTCGGCCTCGAACCAGCCGGCCCCGAGCCCCAGCTCGACCCGCCCGCCGGACATCTGGTCCACCTGCGCCACCTGGACGGCGAGCACCCCGGGCGCCCGGAAGGTCGCCGACGTGACGAGGGTCCCCAGTCGCAGCCGGCTGGTCTCCCGCGCCAGGCCGGCCAGCGACGTCCACGCGTCGGTCGGTCCGGGCAGGCCGTCGCGACCCATGGCCAGGTAGTGGTCCGAGCGGAAGAAGCCGTCGAAACCGGCGTCCTCGGCGGTCCTGGCGACGGCGAGCAGGTCGTCGTAGGTGGCGCCCTGCTGGGGCTCGGTGAAGATGCGCAGGTCCATGGCCGCACCCTACGAGAGGGGCTCGGCGGGGCCGGTCGGCCGGGCTTAGGCTGGTGCGGTGACTGTCGCACCGGAGGGCCGCCGCATGCTGCGCCTGGAGGCGCGCAACGCGCAGACCCCGATCGAGAAGAAGCCGTCGTGGATCAGGACCCGCGCCACGATGGGCCCGGAGTACGCCGAGCTGAAGAACCTCGTGCACAAGGACGGTCTGCACACCGTCTGCGAGGAGGCCGGCTGCCCGAACATCTTCGAGTGCTGGGAGGACCGGGAGGCGACGTTCCTCATCGGCGGTGACCAGTGCACCCGCCGGTGCGACTTCTGCCAGATCGACACCGGTCGCCCCGCAGCGCTCGACCGCGAGGAGCCGCGCAAGGTCGCCGAGTCGGTGCAGGCGATGGGCCTGCGGTACGCCACCGTCACCGGGGTGGCCCGCGACGACCTGCCAGACGGCGGGGCCTGGCTGTACGCCGAGACGGTGCGGGAGATCCACCGGCTCAACCCGGGCACCGGGGTCGAGGTGCTCATCCCCGACTTCAACGCCGTCCCCGACCAGCTCGCCGAGGTGTTCTCGGCCCGCCCGGAGGTGCTCGCGCACAACCTCGAGACCGTCCCCCGGGTGTTCAAGCGGATCCGGCCGGGCTTCCGGTACGACCGGTCGCTGTCGGTGCTCACCCGGGCGCGCGAGGACGGGCTGGTGACGAAGTCGAACCTGATCCTCGGCATGGGCGAGACCTACGAGGAGGCGGTCGAGGCGCTGCAGGACCTGCACGACGCCGGCTGCGACCTGGTCACCATCACCCAGTACCTGCGCCCCAGCGTCCGGCACCACCCGGTGGAGCGCTGGGTCAAGCCGGAGGAGTTCGTCGCCCTGTCCGAGGAGGCTCAGCGGATCGGCTTCGCCGGGGTGATGGCCGGGCCGCTGGTCCGCTCCTCCTACCGCGCCGGCCGGCTGTGGGCGCAGGCGATGCAGCGCCGCGGCGAGACGCTGCCGGACGCGCTGCAGCACCTGGCGACGGCGGGCAGCGCCCGACAGGAGGCCGCGAGCCTGGTCGGTCGCTGACCGCCGTATCCTCACCTGCATGCCGACGAGCACCGACACCGAGTCGCCTCGCCGCGGACGGTTCCGCCGGCGCCGCAGGAACGGCAAGCAGGGCTGGTTCGCCCAGATCCGCGCCGTCTACCGGATGACCCGGCAGGCGGACCGGTCGGTGACCTGGTGGATGCTCGGTGCCTTCGTCGCCGTCCTCGGCGTCGCGGTGCTCATCGGGGTGCTCACCGAGCAGGTGCCCTACGCCACCATCCTGGGTCTGCCGTTGGCGCTGCTCGCCGTCACGTGGATCCTTGCCCGCAAGGCCGAGCGCGCCGCGTTCACCCAGATTGAGGGCCAGCCGGGTGCCGCCGGCGCCGCGCTGCGGGTGCTGCGCCGCGGCTGGACGGTCGAGGAGGAGCCGGTTGCGGTCGACCCCCGGACCCAGGACTCGGTGTTCCGGGTCGTGGGGCGCCCGGGCGTCGTCCTCGTCGGTGACGGGCCACCGCACCGGGTCGGCAGGCTGCTCGAGGCGGAGCGCAGGAAGGTCGCCCGGGTCCTGCCCGGTGTCCCCGTGCACGTCATCCAGGCCGGCAACGGCGAGGGCCAGGTGCCGCTGCGCAAGGTCCCCCGCCAGGTGCAGAAGCTCAAGCGGCAGCTGACGAAGGCGGAGGTGGCGCAGGTCGTCAAGCGGCTGCGCTCGCTCGGCGGGCTGCGCCCGCCGATCCCGCAGGGCATCGACCCGTTCCGGGTGCGGCCGAACCGCAAGCAGATGCGGGGCCGCTGAGGAGGCCCGGCTGCGGCCCTGCGTGCCGGCTCGTTCGTGACGCCTGCTGCGTCACCGTGCGCTCAGCGCAGGACGAGGACCGTCCCGGCGGCCCGGTCGTGCATCCCCCGCTGGTCGCGGTCCCAGACCAGGGCCGGGACGGCGAGGCAGAGCAGCAGGGTGCGCACCGCGGCTCGCCCCGGTCCGGCCCACCCGCCGTCCAGGCGCACCACCCGCATCCCGAGCAGGGCGTGGCCGACGCCCATCCCGAGGGTGCCGACGAGGACCAGCTGGGCCAGGCCGAAGACCGCGAGGGTGCCCCACGGGTCGCCGTCGAGGAACGCCGCGGAGATCGCCGACGCCAGAGCCCAGTCGACTCCGACGGCCAGCAGCCGGCGGCCCACCCGGGCGACCGAGCCGGCCCCCTGCCGGGGGCGGCCGAGCCGGCGTCCGGGCCAGTCGTCGTCCCGGCCCTGCGCCACGCTGGAGGGCCCCGAGATCCACGACCCCACGTCCCGGCGACTCACCACGGCGCCAGCCTACTGGCGCCGTGGAGGCTCGCGGCAGGCACCGTAACGGCGGTGAAACACTCGGGACACCGGCGGGAAACTACGGCTGCCTAGGTTCACGCCACCACGGCCGGACCGCGCCGAGGGTGACAAGGAGGATCGATGTTCAAGGACGCCGACGAGGTGCTGCGCTACCTCAAGGACGACGACGTGGAGTTCGTCGACGTGCGGTTCTGCGACCTGCCCGGGGTGATGCAGCACTTCAACATGCCGGCGGAGTCGTTCGGTTCCAGCGCGTTCACCGACGGGCTGATGTTCGACGGCTCGTCGATCCGCGGGTTCCAGGCCATCCACGAGTCGGACATGAAGCTCGTCCCGGACGCCGCGACCGCGTTCGTCGACCCGTTCCGTGAGCGCAAGACCCTCGTCATCAACCACTCGATCGTCGACCCGTTCACCGACGAGCCGTACGCCCGCGACCCGCGCACCATCGCCGCGAAGGCAGAGGCGCACCTGCGCAACACCGGGATCGCCGACGCGGCGTACTTCGGTGCGGAGGCAGAGTTCTACGTCTTCGACGACGTGCGCTTCGAGACCAAGCAGAACGCCGGGTACTACTTCATCGACTCCGTCGAGGCGGCCTGGAACACCGGCCGCGCCGAGGAGGGCGGCAACCGCGGGTACAAGACCCGGTACAAGGGCGGCTACTTCCCGGTGCCGCCGGTCGACCACTTCGCCGACCTGCGCGACGAGATGACGACCACCCTCCAGGCCGTCGGGCTGCAGGTCGAGCGGGCGCACCACGAGGTCGGCACCGCGGGGCAGCAGGAGATCAACTACCGGTTCTCCACGCTGAAGCACGCCGCCGACCAGCTGATGATCTTCAAGTACGTGGTGAAGAACGTGGCGTGGAGGGCCGGCAAGACGGTGACGTTCATGCCCAAGCCGCTGTTCGGCGACAACGGATCCGGCATGCACAGCCACCAGTCGCTGTGGAAGGACGGCGAGCCGCTGTTCTACGACGAGCGCGGCTACGGCGGCCTGTCCGACACCGCCCGCTGGTACATCGGCGGCCTGCTGCGGCACGCCCCGTCACTGCTCGCGTTCACCAACCCGACCGTCAACTCCTACCACCGGCTGGTGCCGGGGTACGAGGCACCGGTGAACCTCGTGTACTCCCAGCGCAACCGCTCGGCGTGCGTGCGCATCCCGGTCACCGGGACGTCGCCCAAGGCCAAGCGCATCGAGTTCCGGGTGCCGGACCCGTCGTCCAACCCGTACCTGGCGTTCTCGGCGATGGTCATGGCCGGCCTGGACGGGATCCGCAACCGGATCGAGCCCCCCGAGCCGGTCGACAAGGACCTCTACGAGCTGCCGCCCGACGAGCACGCCGCCATCGACCAGGTGCCCTCGTCGCTGCCGGCCGTGCTCGACGCGCTCGAGGACGACCACGACTACCTCACCGAGGGGGACGTGTTCACCCCCGACCTCATCGAGACCTGGATCGACTTCAAGCGGCGGAACGAGGTCGACCCCATCCGGCTGCGCCCGCACCCGCACGAGTTCGAGCTCTACTTCGACATCTGACCTCTACAGGCCGCTGACCTGCGGGTTTACCCCGCGAAGGCTCGGCTAGTCCGCAGACAGTCCGCACGAGCCGCCAGGACCGCACCCACAGCGGCCCGTGCGGACTCGTCCGCGTCCGGCCACAGGTGCCCGTAGGTGTCGAGCGTCGTCTTGGCGCTCGCGTGCCGGAGCCGCGCCTGCACGACCTTCACGTCGGCACCGGAGCCGATGAGCAGGCTGGCCAGGTAGTGACGCAGGTCGTGGAAGCGGAACCCCTCCGGCAGGTCGATCCGCTTGCGAGCCGACCGGACTGCTCGCTCCACCGCCCACGGCGAGGCCGGCCCGCCCATGCCGTCCGTGACGACGGTCTCCCCCGGCCACGCCGCCACCGACGCTGACAGCTCGACCGCGAGCTCGGCCGGGATCGGCACCGGCGTCCGCGAGGTCTCCGTCTTGAGCGTCTCCCCCGGGTACTGCTGCACCGGGAGGACCACGCCGCGCATGAAGTCCACGTCCGCGACCCGTAGACCGCAGGCCTCAGCCACCCGCAGACCGACGAAGGCACCGAGCAGGACCGCCACCCGCAGGTGCTCCGGGAAGGCCTCGTACAGGGCCCAGACCTGCTCGGTGGTCGCCACGTAGGGCCGCTGCTTGCCGGCCCCGGGAGACGTCCGCCTCGAGCATGGGTTGCGGGCCAGGATGCCGTCGTGGACGGCGTCCGCCATGACCTGTGACAGTCGGGCGTGCAGCGCGTAGACGTACGACTCCGACAGGCCCTCGGCGCGCAGGCGAGAGGTCCACGAGCGGACCTGGGACGGTCGGACCGCGGACAGCTGCATCGACCCGAAGGCCGCCTCGATCTGCCGGATGTGGACCTCGGCCTGGCGCACCGTCGACGGCTTGCGTGTCGAGTAGCCGTCGAGCCACGTCCGGCACCACTCGCTGACGGTCGTGCGGGCTGTCGCCGGGTCCACGTACTGTCCGGTGACGACCGCCGCCGTGACCTCGTCGAGCCAGCGCTGAGCGTCCACCTTCCGGGTGAAGTGCCGGGCGTGCTCCTTGCCGGCGGCATCCCGGTACCGGGCCCGCCAGCGGCCGTCACTGCGCTTCGCGATGCTGGCCACGACGCTCACCCGCCCTTCGGTCGCGCTCCCGCAGGAGATTCCTGTACCTCACCTTCGCTGCCTCCTGCCGGAGCCACTCGGCCTTGAGCTGCTGGCGGATCTCGGAGATCCTGCGCTCAGCGATTGCCTGATTGTCCCTGGCCCTTTCCAGCTGGCGGCGCTCCCGCTCCTCGGCCATACGCAGGTTCCGCTCCCGGATGATGCTCATCTGGACCTCGTCCTGCGCTGCTTGGAGCTCGGGCTCGTCCCACAGCGACTCCACCGGGACGTCGAAGTACGACGCGAGCGCAGCTGCCTCGTTGACCCTCAACGGCTTGTCGCCGGCCTCCACCTTGCTCAGCGTCGTCTGGTGCCAGGACAGGCCGTGCAGCACGAGCTCGGCGCACAGCTGCCGCTGACTCAGCCCTCGTGCCTCGCGCAGCCGGCGGATGTTCCCCCCGATGACGGCCTCAAGGTCGGGCTCCCACCTGGGGCTGCCCTCTTCATCAATCTCCACAGTCGTCAACGCTAGCACGGACCGCGAAGGTGGCGCGGCTTGACTTCGCTGCGTGTCGCTGCTGTGATGACTTACACGCGTGGGATTCCCGCGGAGGATCGATGAGGGATGTGGTTGAACATGGACCGGCTGCTCAGCATCGAAGAGGTCTCGGTGCGGACCACCGTGCCCGTTCCGACGCTCCGCTATTACCGGCACAAGGGCACCGGGCCCAAGAGCTTCAAACTGGGCGGCCGCGTCGTCTACAAGGAGTCCGACGTCGAGTCGTGGATTGAGGACCAGTACGCCGCTGCGACCCGGGCGAGCTGAGCGTGTTCCCGCCGACCGGTCGGCGCGTCTTCGCGGTCCGCTGGCGACGACAAGGCGCACGGCCCGACGTGCGGATGCGTTTTTTCAGTCGCCGCCACGACGCTGAGCTGTACGCCGACCGGCTTGCCGGCTACGGCAAGGACGTGCGGATCTTCGTCACGTCCGCGGACTGGGCGGAGGTGCCCAGGTGAAGGCCGCGACCTGGATGCTCGACGCCGACGGCGAGCTGATGCCGCCGGCGCTCGACCTGTACCACGAGCTGCGTCTCACCGAGGATCAGTGGGCCGCGTGGTGGGACGTGTGGGACACGGAGGCGAACGCCCGCACCCGCGGCCGCGGCGGAGTCCGCATCAGCCTGCTCACCGGCGACCCGGAACAGCCCCGGTGGGTCGAGGTCGTCGACGCCCTCATCGAGCTCGACCGGATCGACAAGGCGGACCGGGCCACCGCCCTCAAGAGCGAGTGGATCAAGTTCGCCGGGTGCCCCGGCTGCGGGTCCTCCGGTGCGTTCCTCCGCCGCGACGCGAAGGGCCGGTACGCGGCCGGACAAGTTCGCCTGTCCTGCGGTCGCCGGTGCCGCACCCGCGACGTCCTGCGGCAGCTCGGCGTCGACGTCCCACCCGACGTCTACGAGCTCGTCGGACGCGACGAGCGCCGTTCGGGTACGCAGCACCGTGCCTCCGCGAACGGCCCGCAGGAGGCCGCCCAGGCCCCCCAGGAGAGCGATCCTGGGGCCGAGCCCGCCGTGCACGAGCACGAGGCCCGGCGACTCATCCTCACCCCGGCGTCCGCGATCAAGCCACGCCGGGTGCTGTGGGCCTGGGCCGGCCGACTGGCGCTGGGCACCCTCGCCCTGCTCGCCGGGCGAGAGGGCCTGGGCAAGTCAACGCTCGCCTACTGGATCGCCGCACGGCTGTCCCGCGGCGAACTGCCCGGTGAGTACCGCGGCACCCCGAAGTCCGTGCTGGTGTGCGCCACCGAAGACAGCTGGGAGCACACCATCGTGCCGAGGCTGATCGCCGCGGGGGCCGACCTCGACCGCGTGTTCCGAGTGGAGGTCCGCTCGGCGGACGAGATCGTGCTCGGGCTGTCCCTGCCGCGAGACCTGCACCGCGTCGAGCAGGCCGCCGCCGAGACGGACGCCGCGCTGCTGCTGCTCGACCCACTCATGTCCCGGCTGGCCGACGACCTCGACACCCACCGGGACGGCGACGTGCGCCGGGCACTCGAACCGCTGGTCGCCGTCGCCGACCGGACCGCCATGACCGTGCTCGGGCTCATCCACCACAACAAGTCCGGCAGCGCCGACCCCCTCCAGCTGGTGATGGGATCGAAGGCGTTCACCGCGGTGGCCCGCTCCGTGCACACCGTCGTGCCCGACCCGGACGACGACACCGAGCAGCGCCGGCTGTTCGGCACCCCGAAGAACAACCTGGGCCGCACCGACCTGCCGATGCTCGCTTTCACCGTCACCGGGCACCCCGTCGAGACCGACGACGGCACCGCCTGGACCAGCCGCCTGGAGTGGGGGGAGGAGATCGCCGACACCATCGGCGAGACGATGCGCCGAGCCCAGGACGCCGTCTCCGACCGGGGCGCCACCCAGGAGGCCGCCGACTGGCTGGCTGACTACATCCAGATGCACGGCGGCAGCGCAGCGTCCGCCGACGTCAAGCGGGACGGGGCGAAGGCCGGCCACTCCGTCGACGCCCTCAAACGTGCCCGCCGGAAGCTCCGGCTGACCACTCGCAGTGAGGGCTTCCCTCGCGTCACGCACTGGGAGTTCCCAGTCGGAGCCCAGTTGGAGCAACAGTTGGAGCAGCCGTCTAGGGGAGATGCTCTAACTGCACCAACTGCTCCAACTGAGCCCAGTCAGCGCAGTCAGCGCAGTTGGAGCAGTGGGCGGAGACCTGGGGAACCGGCTGCTCCAACTGGCGACGAGGCACCCACTTCACGGGGCGAGCTCGGGCCAGACGACGGCGGGACAGCAGTCGAGCCGGGGCCGAAGTGCCAGCTCTGCGGCCAGCCTCTCCTGCTCGCCACCCCCGGGCGGACCGTCTGCGAGCGATGCCGTCTCGACCACCGGCAGCCCGAACAGCACCGGGAGGCCTCGTGATGAAGCCCTGCCTCACGTGCGGCGAACCCTCGCCAGCGACGTACTGCGACGAGCACCAGCCCAGCCGTTCCACCCCCCGCGGCTCCGCCCGCGAGCGAGGCTACGACCGAGCGTGGGACAAGCTGAGCAAGCGGGCTCGCCGCTTGCAACCGTTCTGCGAGTCCTGCGGCTCCGTCGACAACCTCACCACCGACCACCTGCCGTCCGCGTGGGAGCGCCACGCCGCCGGCCTCCCGCTGCGCCTGGCCGACGTCGCCGTCGTCTGCGCTGCCTGCAACGCCGCCCGCGGCAGCTCCCGGCCCGGCACGCCTCGAGCCCGGGGGTATGAGGGAACCGAGCGCCGCTCGGGACCCCTGGACAAGGCACACAGCCCGTCACACACCCCGGGGGGTATCCGGTGAAGGCTGGCCCGAAGGCGGCCGTCGACCCGTCCCCGCTGCCGTTCCGCTCGAGGAAGACCGGCGCGGCCCGGGTCGCCGCGTTCTGCGAGCGGTTCGTCGTCACCCCGAAGGGCACCGGGGCCCGGTCCCCGATGCGCCTGCGGCCGTGGCAGGTCGAGCTCGTCGCGTCCGTGTGGGACGCCGACCCTCGCCCGCGGCTCGCCGGCTGGATGCTGCCCCGCGGGCAGGGCAAGTCCACTCTCGTCGCCGCGCTGGGTCTGTACGACCTGATGCTCGGGGTCGAGGGCTCGTCGGTGGTGGTGGCGGCCACGGACGAGCGTCAGGCCGGGATCGTGTTCGGCGCGGCCCGCCGCATGGTCGAGCTGCACCCGGACCTGGCGAGCCGCGTGCAGGTGTACAAGGACCGGCTCACGGTGCCCGGCCGGGACGCGTCCTTCCAGGTCCTGACCGCCGAGCCCAAGCGCCTCGAGGGCCTGGACCCGACGTTGGCGATCCTCGACGAGATCGGCGTGATCTCCCGCGAGGTGTACGAGGTGGTGGCGCTCGCGCAGGGCAAGCGGGAGTCCTCGACCCTGCTGGGGATCGGCACGCCGGGCCCGGACCCGCACGACTCCGTGCTGACGGACATGCGGGACTACGCCCGCGCCCACCCGGAGGACACCTCGTTCGTGTGGCGGGAGTTCTCCGCGGCCGGCTTCACCGACCACCCCGTCGACTGCGCTCACTGCTGGGAGCTCGCGAACCCAGCGCTGGGCGACTTCCTGCACGCCGACGCCCTGCGGGCCCTGCTGCCGCCCAAGACCCGTGAGGCGACGTTCCGGCGGGCCCGGATGTGCCAGTTCGTCACGGACACCTCGGGCGCGTTCCTGCCGGACGGGGTCTGGGACCGGCTCGCCACCGGGGAGGCCGTCCCGGACGGCGCGGACGTCGTCATCGCCCTGGACGGCTCCTTCAACGGGGACGCGACCGCGCTGCTCGTGGCGACGGTGTCACCGAGGCCTCACTTCGATGTCGTGGGCCTGTGGGAGCCGCCGGCCGGGGACAGTGACTACCGGGTGCCGGTGGCGCAGGTCGAGGACGCGATCCGTGCCGCCGCCCGCCGCTGGCACGTGCTCGAGGTGGTGGCCGACCCGTTCCGCTGGACCCGCACGTTGCAGGCCCTCGAGTCCGAAGGGCTCCCGGTCGTCGAGTTCCCGCACAGTCCGGGCCGGCTCACCCCCGCCACCACGGACCTGTACGCGGCGGCTATCGCCGGGGAGCTGTCCCACTCCGGGGACCGTGACCTGGCCCGGCACGTCGGCAACGCCGTCGTGGTCGAGGACACCCGTGGTGTGCGCCTCGACAAGGGCAAACGCGGCTCGACCCGCCGGATCGACCTGGCCGCGTGCGCGGTCATGGCCCATTCGCGTGCCACCTGGCGCGCGTCCCGCAAGACCAGACGCAAGGTGAGGAGCTTCAAGTGAACGACCTGCTGACCACCCTGTTGCAGCGGCTCGACGAGCCCGCCGCCCGGTACGCCGAGCTCGACAGGTACTACAGCGGCACCCAGCCGCTGTCCTTCCTGGCCCCCGAGGCCAAGACCGCGCTGGGCTCGAGGTTCGGGCGCATGGCCTCCAACCTGCCCCGCCTGGCGGTCACCGCGTTGGCCGAGCGGCTGCGGGTCGTCGGCTTCACCCGTGACGGCCGCCCCGACGAGGACCTGTGGGCCGACTGGGTCGCCAACGACCTCGACCAGACCTCCGGGGTCGCCCACCGGGAGGCCCTCACCCTCGGCCGCGCCTATGTGATCGTGTGGGGCGACGAGGCCGGCGGGCCGCGGGTGTCGGTGGAGTCCGCCCGCCAGGTCGCCACCCTCGTCGACCCCGGCTCGAGGCGAGTCCTCGCCGCAGTCAAGAGGTGGGAGACCGCCACGACCACCGAGGCCGTCCTCTTCGAGGCCGACCAGGTGACCCGGCTGCGGGCCCAGTCCACCGGCGCGACCACCGCCGGATTCCGCACCGTCGAGGTCCTCGAGAACCCGCTGGGCCGCCCGCCGGTGGTGGCGCTGACCAACTCCGACCGGCTGCTCGACGAGCACGGAACCTCCGAGATCACCGACCTGGCCCCGCTCGTCGACGGGCTGAACAAGACCCTGGCCGACATGCTCGTCGGGTCCGAGTACTACGCCCGTCCCCGCCGCTGGGCGACCGGCGTCGAGCTCGAGGAAGACGACACCGGGGAGGCGACGAACCCCTTCCCCGAGGATCACCGGATGATGGTGGCCGAGGAATCGGACGCGAAGTTCGGGTCCCTGCCCGCCGCCGACCTCGGCGCGTACGAGGCCGCGGTGAAGGTGCTGCTCGGCCAGGTCATGGCCGTCTCCGCGCTGCCCGGTCACTACCTCGGCGTGATGACCGCCGAGCCACCGTCAGCGGACTCCCTGAGGGCCGCGGAGGCCTCCCTGACCGCGAGGGCCGAGGCCCGTCAGGCCACGTTCGGCAGGAGCTGGGAGGACGTCGGCAGGCTCATGGTCGCCGTCCGCTCCGGGGTCGATCCCGACTCGGTCACCGTCCGGGTGAAGTGGGCCGACCCGGCGACCCGCTCGGTCGCCCAGGAGGCTGACGCCGTCGTCAAGTTGCACGCCGCCGGCCTGCTGCCCGCCTCGGTTGCCCTGGCCCGCCTCGGCTACACCGACGACGAGATCGCCGCGATCCGGGACGCTCGCCGCGCCGAGGCCCTCGACGGGGCCGGTCTGAACCTGACGGAGCTGCTGCCGTGACGTTCCGCGACACCATCACGAGCCTGGCCGGGCAGGCCGAGGACCGGGCACTGGACCTGTACGCCCGGTGGGAGGCCGGTGAGCTCGACGACGAGCAGTTCGAGGCTCTGCTCGCGGCCCTCGTCGCCCGGTACAACTCCCGGGCCGCCACCGTCGCGGACCTGGCCCTGGCCGCCGCCGTCACCGTGGCCCTGAGACGTGCCGTGGCCCCGCTGGGCATCGTGACACCGCCCGGCGACCCTCAGCGGCTCAGGACGGCCACCAGGACGCTCCGGGAGGCCCTCGAGGACACCCCGGACCCTCAGGCGAGGGTGGCCCGCCTCGCCCGCGCCGAGCCCCTCGACACCGCCGCCCGCAGCTACTCCGAGGGCATCGCCCGCAGCCGGCACGTCGAGGGCTGGGTCCGCGGCCTCAGTGCCAACGCCTGCGAGCTGTGCACCTGGTGGGCTCGCGGCGGCCGCATCTGGCCGAAGACCCACCGGATGCCCACACACAAGGGCTGCACGTGCACCCCGATCCCGACCGTCAGTGAAGTTCCGATCAAGCCCGACCAGACCACCAGGAGGAAGCGATGAGCGAGACCCAGACCGAGGACGTCGTCGACCAGGACGTCGTCGAGCAGGACGTCGTCGAGCAGGACACCGAGACCCCGACCACCGAGCCGGAGACCACCGAGCCGGAGGTCTTCCCGCGGGAGTACGTCCAGCAGCTCCGCGACGAGGCCGCGAAGTACCGTACGAGGGCCCAGCGGGCCGACGACCTGGCCGCGGCACTCTGGACCACCCGCGTGGCCGCCACCGGCCGGCTCGCGGACCCCACCGACCTGCCGATGCCCGCCGACACCGACCCCCTCGACAGCGAGGCCGTCACCGCCGCGATCGACGAGCTGCTCGCCCGCAAGCCGCATCTCGCCTCCCGCCGGCCGCGTGGCGACGTCGGCCAGGGCACCACCAGCGCCGCTACGGTCGACCTGGCGGGTCTACTCCGGGCCCGCGCCTGAACAAAGGGGAAGAGCACATGCCGAAGAAGAACGCAGACCTTATCGGGGAAACCGCCGGGGTCCTGCTCAACGAGATCAAGAAGCACGCCGGGAACTGCACGCAGCCCGACCAGCTGAGAGCACTGGCGGAAGCGTTCTCGACGGTGGCGGCTGCCGACCAGCAGGTGTCGTCCGGTGGTCGCAGCGGAGCTGTCCATTAGCACACCCCCTGGGGTATCCTGAGAGGGCAGTCCTGGCGGCTGCCCTCTCGCTTGTGGCCCTGGCGGCCAGCGGATCACCGAACCGCTACTCACGTCAGGAGCCCCGTCATGGTCGAGACCACGACCGCGAACCCCGAACTGCTCCGCGAGCAGGTCGCCAACATCCTCATCCAGCCGCTCGAGGCCGCCTCCGTCGTCCTCGCCAGCGGACCGCGCGTGTTCGACACCTCCGAGCCGCTGCGCATCCCCAAGCTCGTGTCGTCCTCCGACCCGTCCTGGGTCGGGGAAGGCCAGCTCATCCCCGAGCACGACGTCGACTTCGATGAGGTCCGGCTCATGCCGACCGAGCGCAAGTCGATCAAGACGCTGATCCGGTTCACCAACGAGCTGCTGCGTCAGTCCGTGATCGGGCTGGACGCCACGCTCAAGGCCCGGCTCGTCTCCGACGTGTCCCGCAAGCTCGACACCGCGTTCCTCACCGGCGACGGCGTCGACAACACCGTGACCGGGATCGTCAACCAGGCCGGCGTGCAGACCGGGGTCCTGGACGCGACCGAGCCGGACTCCTTCCTCGACGCGCTCGCGCTGGCCCACGCCGCCGAGGTCACCCCGAACCGGTGGTTCATCTCCGGCACGGACTTCTTCGCCGTCCGCAAGATCAAGGACACCTCCGGCAAGTACGTCCTCGAGTCCGACATCACCAGCGGCACCACCTACCGGCTGTTCGGTGTCCCGGTGACCGTGACGAACAAGCTGCCCACCGGCACCGCCGTCCTGGCGAACATGTCGGAGGTGGCGATCGCTCGTGACCTCGCGCCGAGCGTCACGGTCCTGTCGGAGCGGTACGCCGAGTACGACGAGCAGGCGATCCGCGTGGTCACCCGCTGGGACCTCGGCCTGCTGCGCCCCGAAGGCGTCATCGTCCTGACCGCCGCCACCGCTCCGTGATGATGCCGACCGCGGAGGACGTGGCCGCGTTCCTCGGCCGGGCCGGCGACACCACGATCGTCGGCCTGGCCGGGCAGCACCTGCCCGTCGTGACGGCGATGGTGAAGGCGTACACCCGGGACGCCGGCTTCGACCCGGCCACCGGCGAGCCGTCCGACGACCTGGCCGCCGTGATCGTGTCCTCCACGAGCCGGGCCTGCATGAACCCGTCGCACACCGTCGAAGAGAACGTCGGCCCGTTCTCCGTCCGGTACGGCACGTTCGCGGGCTGGACGCTGCCCGAGCTCGCGATCCTGCACCGCTACCGCAGGAGGGCCGCATGAGGCCCAACGTCGAGCTGCTGCGGTCCCGGCAGGCGAGCTACCTGACCGAGACCGGCACCGTGACCCGCCCCGGCGGGGAGGGCTACTGGGACGACACCCTCGGCCAGTGGGTCGAGGGTGGGACGGTCCTCGTCCACGACGGTCCCCTCCTCGTCCGTCCGCAGTCGAACGCCGAACGTGTCGTCGAGGCCGGCGAGGCCACCGTCGCCGTCAGCAAGTACGACGTCACCCTGCCGGCGCTCACCCCCGTCCAGCGGGGCGACACCGTCACCGTCACGTCGTCCCCGCTCGACCCGGCCCTGGAAGGGGTCCAGCTGACCGTGCAGGACGTCCCGTTGGACGTCTGGCAGGTCGCCCGGTACTGCGTGGCCGTGATGGTCACGTAGGGCGTCAACCACGCCCGGCCGGTCTCCTGCTGAGCCGCCCGGGGACGGATGGTCGCGAGCGGGTTCTGACTTCCTTTCCCCGCACAGACCGGCCAGCGCCCAGAGGCCCCGGAGCCTGAGCGTCGCTCCGGGGCCTCACTCAGTCCGCAGTTAGTCCGCGAGAAGTCCGCAAGCGCTCCACGACAGTCAACACCGGCCAACGGCATAACCGCAGGTCAGAGCGCAAGTGCCCACCACGGTCAACGACGGTCAACTACGCAGGAAGAGTTCGAGCTCTACTTCGACATCTGACCGTCACCGGCGCACCGACAGGGCACCTTCCCGCGCACCTACAGGGTGAGGGGCCCTGTCGGTGCGTCTCAGGCGCCCCCGGCTACCGGCGGGGGGTCGGGCACGGGGACTAGGCGGACGTCGTTGTCCACCGTACCGAAGCGGCTGACCGGCAGGATCCGAAACCACAGCCGCGCCTGGATGTCCTCTCGAGGTACCCACCCGAAGATGCGTGAGTCCGTGGAGGCCCCCCAGTTGTCCCCCAGCACCCAGTAGGAGCTCTCCGGCACGGTGGCCCATGCCTGCGCGCCGCCGCGCACGACGGCTCCCTCTGGGGTGCAGCACGACTCGGTGCCGGCACCGACGCGCGGCGGCCAGGCAGGGTTCTCGACCCGGAAGACGTCGTCCTGGCCGGCGGGCTTGATCAGCACCTGCGGCGCGACAGGGTCTCCTACGATCGCCACCCGGTCCCCGGGCAGACCGATCACCCGCTTGACGATCGGGCGACCGCCGCCCTCGTCGTCGGGGCCCGGCTGAAGCGCCTCGACGAGGTCGAACCGTTCGATCGCGTGCCGGTTGAGCAGGTCGAGCTCGAGGCGGTCACCCTGCTGCAAGGTCGGCTCCATGCTGCTGCCCGTCACCATGACCGAGAAGGTCAGGCCGGCGACGACGGCGAGCATGGCGAGCAGGAACAGCACCAGGGCTCCGACCGCGACGACCCCGCGGCACCTGCCGCGCTCCGGGGAGGCGCCGGCTACGGGGTCCGAGGTCGACTGCGTCATGCTCGTCCTCTCCCCGCGCGGTACCGGACAGCTCGGGGCACAGTAACCGCCGTCGCCGCCACCGTGCCCCCTCCTGACACAGTCCCCGTTGTCGTCGCCATCCACCTTGTCTACATCGTTGACAGTTCTTGGGAACATGTCTTGACAGTCTGCTGTGACGCATGCCACTGTCCAGATCCGTTAACCGGGATGTCGGTGAGGTTACCGCCGATGTCGGTGAGATGACCTCGGTCGGGACGATCCGGCCGAATGAGCGAGGGAGCAAGGATGGAAGGACAGACAGCGGGGCGGACGCGGCTCGGCCGCTTCGCGGCGATCACGGTTCCGGCCACGGTCGCCGCAGGCGGGCTCGGTCTGGCCATGGTGCAGGGCATGGTCGGCGCGGCGATCTCCTCGGCGGACGGCTTCTCGCTGCAGTCGAAGGCGATCACGAGTGACTCGCTGAAGGTGCGCCCCGGTCAGGCCGAAGCCACCACCGGCGCTGACGAGACGGTCTACGCCGAGACCGGCGGCACGACCAACGCGAACGGCATCACGGTGACCGCGCAGGTCCCGCTCCCGGTGCTGGGCACCGCTGAGCTCCACATCAACTCCACCGACCCCACCATCGGGCTCGGCAGCGTCATCCTCAACGCCAAGACGCTCGCGATGACTGACGGTGAGAATGGAGCCGACGGAGGTTCTTCCGGGGCGGTCCTGGACGGCGTCGCCCTCGGTGTGGCCCAGTCCGAAGCAGGGTTCGCCGCAAACCCCGGCACCGGCTACGTGGCGGACGGCTTCGCGCTCACCGCCGGCAGCTCGACCCTCAACAACCTCGACGCGCAGACCTACGCGATCCAGCTGGAGGGCCTCGAGGTCGAGGATCTCTCGCTGGGCGTGTCACTCCTGCCTAGCAACTAGCTGACGTTGCCTTAGCAACTAGCTGACGTCCGACCCGACACCCTGACACTGAGCCGGGCGGCGGGGTGGCGTCTGGGGGGCCAACCCGCCCCACGACGCCCCCCGCCGCTGCGGCACCGATGAGCACGTCTTCGAGGAACCCGATGATGACCGACGCCGTGGAGGCCGCTGAGCCGGCCACCCCGCCTGCCGCCGTGTCTGCCCCTGCCGCCGAGCGCGCGGAGCCGGCTGCCCCTTCTGCGCGCAGCCTCCCCCGCCGGATCCGGCTGGGCTTCCGGCGCTTCCGCCGCACCCGCCCGTTCTGGGGTGCGGTCATCCTGCTCCTGGGCGCCTACTTCATCGCCAACCCGATCGTCGGTGGCGGGTTCGCCTTCGTCGTCGACGTCGGCGCCAGGGCGCTGACACCCCTGCTGCTGGCCTTCGGCATGGCGGCAGCGGCCCTGGTGGCGATGTTCCAGCCGGCGCAGCGACACTTCCCTGCGATCGTCGCGATGGGGCTGTCGGTGGCCTCGCTCCCGCTCGCCAACCTCGGTGGCTGGGTCATCGGCATGGCGGCCGGGATCGTCGGTTCCGGCATGATCTTCGCCTGGACGCCCTACACCGACACGCAGCTCGCCACCGTCGCCGCCAAGGCCGAGCGGAAGGCGGCGCGCACCTCACGCCGGCCGCTCCGGTGGTCACGGCGGGCGGAGAGCAGGAAGGCAGCATGAGACAGCCGCGACGCCTTCTCGAGCGGCGCACCTCCCCGTCCGGACCGGCCAAGCGCGCGCACGGGCTGTGGGGCCGGATCACCCGCTGGTTGCAGAAGGTCGGGCACGACGCCGTCGACGCGGCCAGCGCGAGGCGCACGGCCATGATGGCGGCCGCCGCGGACCAGCGCGGCACCCGTAAGCGGTCCATCCCGACGATCGCCGTGGGCCTGGCCGGGTTGGGGGCGATGTTCGGCGCGGTCAGCCAGAACGCGCTGGCCGTGAACTTCACCACCAGCGCCGACACCTTTGCGGTGTACTCGAACTACCTGCAGGGCACGAGCGTCGCCGCGTACCTGGCGGAGAACGGCACGGAGGACGGCACGACGGGGGTCGCCGAGTTCGGCATCGGGCAGGCGGCGTTCGCGGGCTTGTGCGCCATCGCCACGCAGGACCTCCCGGCCGGCACCGCGATGTCCCTGGTCATCACCGCCGGGGAGCCGGTGCACGACTCCTTCTCCGGGACCAGCGTGCCCGACGGCGTCACCCTGGACGAGGACGGGGCTCTCGCCGGCGACAGTCTCGAGGGTGCGATCCAGGCGTCGAACCTGTTCCTGAACTCCGACGCCCTGGGCGGTTACGGCAACCAGATCGGCGGACTCAACCTGGGCCAGTCCGCCGAGTCGGTCTACGGCAGCGCCAGGGTGGACTGGCCCACGGGTCAGACGCAGCCGACTCCCGGTGCCTTCGGGCTCTCCGCGGAGAGGCTCAATCTCGCTGGTCTCCACGCAGCGACGTACGGAGTCAGCTTCGGCGGCGAGATCACCCTGCCGAGGCTGAAGCTTCAGGTGTTCCTCGGGGAGAAGACCCAGGCCGACTGCCCGGGGGCGGCGTCGTGAACCCCACCCAGCGCGTCCACCGGTACTCTCCGGTGCCGGCGGCGGCCGGCACCGCCGAAGCGACGCGCGCGGCGGCGCCGGGGCGCCACCGGCTGACCCGTGCGATCGCCGGGACGTGGGCGTGGTTCCGCGCGTTCCGCCGCACCCGCCCGTTCTGGGGCGGCCTGTGGACCATGCTCGCCGGCGCTTGGATCATCCGGGCGATGTCGTTCGGCCCGCTGCTGGCGGTCTCGGGCGGTTGGAGCTACTCGGCCGGCTACATCCTCGGCGGTGCCCTGGTCAGCTTCGGGCTCGTGGCGTGGTTCGCGCCGCACTACCGGTCCTTGGTCGGCATCTTCGCGTTCGCCGTCGCCCTGGCCGCGTTCGTCGCCGCGAACCTCGGGGGGTACCTCGTCGGCAGCGTGCTCGGCATCGTCGGCGGCTCGATGATCTGGGCCTGGGGCGACACGACGCCAAAACCCGGCAAGCAGACCGAGCGCCGGCCTGCAACCCCCGAGGAGTGACCCCGTGGACCGGCTGACCTCGAGCGCCGGCCGCCAGCGGGTCGTCGTTCTCACCGCGCTGGTCGGTCTGTGCGGGGCCCTCTTCCTGTGGCCGGGCACCGCCCGCTCCGGGGCTCCCGCGCAGGCGGCGGTCCCGGGCTGCCCGACCGAGCCCACCGAGGCGCTCCCTGGACTCGTCAACGGCAACGCCCTAGAGCTCGGCAACGGGACCACGATCACGCCGTGCATCCCGAACGCCCCGCTGCACCTGCGCATCGGCTACAGCGACGGCGACTCCGGCGGCGCCACCGGGAGGGGCACAGCGTTCACGACCGACAGCATCACCTTCCCCGACGGGACCTACACGATCGAGGGGACGAGCTGCGGACCGTTGGGCAGGACCGAGGACTCGACCATCGCCATGCCCACCATCCTGGCCTTCGCCGACGGCACTCAGTCCGCCGGCCCGACGGACCGGGAGACGTACCCGAACGCCGGGGCACTGTCCTGCGGCAGCCCAAGCAGCCTGTACGCCGACCAGGGCTGGTCGGCGGAGGTCGACCAGAGCGACGAGGCGATGCTCGTGCACATGCGGTTGAAGAACCTGCAGATCAACCGGGACGCCTTCATGACAGTCGCGCCTCAGGGCGACCCCGCCGCACCGACGGCAACCGGCACCGGCGAGTACACGCTGACCTTCACACCGGCTGACCAGGACGACGCAAACTGGAACGTCGGCGACTCGTGCGTCTACACCGACCTGTGGCTGCGCGCCGACACCCACATCAAGGTGAACATCCTGGGCATCGAGACGACCGTGGGGCAGCTGGCCAGCGACAAGAACCTCTGGAGCAAGTTCCTGGCCGCAGTTGCGTCACTGCCGCACATCCCAGGCCTGGAGCTGGACGCCTGGGTCTACTTCATGAGCATCAACAAGGGGGACGACTGCACCGGCTCCCCGACCACCCTGAACCTCCCGGATACCAACATCGAGGTCATTCCGTGACCGGTGGCGACCGGCGGTACGGGGTGCGGTGGCGTCGTGCCACCGTGATGAACCTGCTGGGGCTGCTCCTGCTCAGCTGGATCGCCACCCTGCTGTCGTCCGGCACGACACGAGGTCTGGGCGGGCCGGACCTGGTCCTGCAGGGGAAGAAGTCACACTTCAGCACCGCCAAGCTCAGCACCACCGACGTGGGGTTCGGCCTCGTGCCGATCCAGGTGGAGACCGGCACCGGCACACAGACCCGCTACGTCCTGCGCATGGGCTTCGCGGCCGGCTCCCTGGACGGCTTCTGCCTCTCCCAGACCGAGCAGTTCCTCGGCACCGACTGGACGATCCGGGTCACCTCCCGCGACGGGCAGCTCAACGTCGCGGACGTCTCCGGCAGCAAGGTCCAGTTCGACGTCACCTCGGTGACGTCCACCGACGCTCCCAACACCAGCGGCAACGGGATCAGCCTGCGCGGCAACGTCGCCTTCGGCGCTGCGACCCAGGACGTCACCACCTGGCGGGACAGTGCTGGCAACCCCGTGGTGAACCCGCTGGACGCCCCCGCGGACCTCACCGGCATCAACGGCCGGCTCTTCGCCATCGACTCCGACGTCGGGGAGCTCTACAACGTCACCGGCGAGATCTACGACGCGGTGATCGAAGGACCGATCATGATCAAGAATCTCCTCATCGACGTCGTCCCGGGCACTGAGGAGACGGCCGGTTGCACGGCCGGTGAGATCATCTACTGAACGAGGAAACCGAGGCACGGGCCCGCACATGAGCGGGGGGAGCCGGCCGCGAGGCGTCAACACGAGGCTACGAATTCGTAACTTGCGGGCACCACTCCCCGATCACCCCAAGGTGAGCCAGGTGGCGGTCAGAACATCTCCCGTGCCGATGCAACGGAGCGGCCCCCGGCGCACGGGACCTCTCGATCCGTCACATCTGGCACAGCAGCGAGCCCCGCAGCAACGACCGACAGAACCGCTCTCTACAAGCGTGCCTGTTGGCCAGAAGTGGTGCTGCGGGGCTCGCCCATGTCCTGCACTCAGGCCGTGGGGACGTTGGTCAGCTTCTTCATCACGTCCTCGAACACGCGCCCGATCTCCGGGTCTGGGCGACCAACGCCGCCACCTGCTACCCAACCACCGTCGACCACCAGGTTGACACCGGTGACGTAGTCGGCCTCGTCGGAGCACAGGTACACCGCCGCCATGGCGATGTCCTCAGGGCGTCCGACGCGAGGATTGAGCAGTGCGCGCTCTACGGGCGCACGCCCCCCTGCCTCCAGCAACGGCCGCGTCGCCGGGGTGTCGATAAACCCTGGAGAGACCGTGTTGACGCGGATGTTCCATGGGGACAGCTCGACAGCCAGATTCTCCGTCAGGCGAAGGACGGCCGCTTTAGCCACATTGTGGACAAGGTTTCCCGGAACGTTCCCGGGCATGGCCGAACCAACCATTGCGGCAACGGAACCAGTGTTCAGAATCGTGCCACGGCCCTTGCGCTTGAAGACCGGGAGCGCCTTCTGGATCGCAAGAAAGAGAATCGTGACCTCGTTGGTCATGTCAAATTCCCAGTCCTCGCGAGTAAGGGACTCGATGGTGCCACCACGGACACCCGAGGCGTTGTTGTACAGGATGTCGAAGTCGCCGTACTGGTCGACAGCGAAGTCGATCCAGCTCTGCACTGCAGCTTCGTCAGCAAGGTTGAGCGGCTGCATCGAGACCATTTCGCCGCCCTGGGCGCGCACCAGCTCCACGGTCTCCTCAGCCAGATCCGCCTTCAAGTCACATCCGACGATCTTGGCTCCCTCTGCCGCGAAGGCGAGGGCGGCGGCCCGCCCCTGCCCGTCCGCCGTCCCCGTGATCAGCGCGATCTTGCCCTGCAGCCGTCCTGCCATGAGGTGCTCCTCTGTGTTGATGGGGCTCGAACCGGCGCCTCCGAGAGCGCCTGCCGCGCCGAGATGGCAGTTGCCGTCAGTTGACGCGACATGTTGATCATGCCATACCCCTTCTGACCTGGGCGCCCTCCCGGCATACTCGCGCGCGAGACGCCGGGCTACGGATTCGTAAGTTACGGCTACGTACCCTACGGTGGCGTAGTGCGCTTGACCGCTCCCCCGCACCGCCGGGCCTCCCGGCTCGCCGCGCTCGCCCGGCGGGTGGCCGCCGCGGCAGCTCACCCGCTCGTCCCGGAGGACTACCTCGACCTCGTCGCCCCACTGCGCTCCGGCGCCGACCTGCGCGGCCGCGTCGTCGACGTCGTCCCGGAGACCGCGGACGCCGTCACCGTCCGCATCCGGCCCGGCCGCTCCTGGGCCGGGCACGTCGCGGGCCAGTACACCCGCATCGGCGTCGACGTGGACGGCGTGCGGTGCTGGCGGCCGTACTCGCTGACCTCCCGGTGCGCGGCACCGGACGGCCTCATCAGCATCACGGTCAAGGCGATCCCGGACGGCCGGGTGAGCGGCTACGTCCAGCGGGACCTGACCCCCGGCACGCTCGTCCACCTGGACCAAGCCACCGGCGACTTCGTGCTCGGCGCCCACCGCGGCCCGACGCTGTTCGTCACGGCCGGCTCCGGCATCACCCCCGTCATGGGCATGCTGCGCAACCATCTCGACGAGCTCGACGACGTCGTCCTCGTCCACTCCGCCCCCACCCCCGACGCCGTGGTCTTCGGCACCGAGCTCCGCCGGTGGCACGCCGCCGGCCGCCTGCGGCTCGTCGAGCGGCACACCGAGCGCGACGGCCAGCTGTCCCCCGCCGACCTGGACGCCGTCGTCCCGGACTGGCGGACCCGCCAGACGTGGGCGTGCGGCCCCGTCGGCCTGCTCGACGCCCTCGAGGAGCACTGGACCGCCGAGGAACCCGCCACCGCGCTGCACACCGAACGCTTCCGCCCGCTCGTCCTGGCCACGGGCGACGGCGGCCAGGTGACCTTCACCCGGGCCGGCGCCGTCGTCGACGCCGACGGCGCCACCACCCTGCTGGACGCCGGTGAGGACGCCGGCGTCCTCATGCCGTCCGGGTGCCGGATGGGTATCTGCTTCGGCTGCGTCGTCCCGCTGCGCTCCGGCACCGTCCGGGACCTGCGCACCGGCGACGTCACCACCGCGACCCCGGACGACGACGTCCGGATCCAGACCTGCGTGTCGGCCGCGGCCGGCCCCTGCGAGATCGACCTCTGAGGAGACCTGCCCATGACCACCACCGCCGTGCGCACCAACCCCCGCACCGAGGAGCCGAGCGGACCGGCCGACCAGGCCGACCGCACGACCGCCCGCCGGGCCCGGACGCCGGACAGCCGGCTGTCCGTCGTGACGATGGAGCGCCGGCACGTCCCGAAGCCCTCCGGCAAGCCGGACCCGACCGCCCACCTGAGCGCCGAGGACGTCGAGGCACTGGGCCGCGAGCTCGACGAGCTGCGCCGGGAGGTGATGGACTCCCGCGGCGCCCGTGACGCCGCGTACATCCGCAAGGTGATCAAGGTCCAGCGCTCGCTCGAGGTGGGCAGCCGCGCCGTCCTGCTGTTCTCGGCCCTGCCGCCGGCCTGGGTGCTCGGCACCGTGGGGCTGTCGGTGGCCAAGATCCTCGAGAACATGGAGATCGGCCACAACGTCATGCACGGGCAGTGGGACTGGATGCGTGACCCGCGGATCCACTCCCAGGCCTGGGAGTGGGACCACGCCTCGCCGTCGAAGCTGTGGAAGCACAGCCACAACGAGCTGCACCACACCTTCACCAACGTCCTGGGCCGGGACAACGACCTCGGCTACGGGATCATGCGCGTCGACGAGGACCAGCGCTGGGTGCCGAGGCACCTCGGCCAGCCGCTGTGGAACTTCCTCAACGCGTGCTTCTTCGAGTACGGCATCGCCGCCTACGACCTCGAGCTCGGCAAGCACCTGCGCGACGGCACCACCGACGACCCGACCTTCCGGGCCACCGCCCGCACGGTGCTGCGCAAGATCCGCGGTCAGATGACCAAGGACTACCTCGTCCACCCGCTGCTGTCCGGGCCGTCGTTCCTGCACACGCTCGGCGCCAATGCCACCGCCAACCTCGTGCGCAACCTGTGGACGCACTCGGTGATCATGTGCGGGCACTTCCCCGAGGGCGTCGAGACCTTCGCCACGGAGTCCATCGAGGGCGAGACCCGCGGGGAGTGGTACCTGCGGCAGATGCTCGGCTCGGCGAACATCCACGGCAGCACGGCGATGCACACCATGACCGGGAACCTGTCCCACCAGATCGAGCACCACCTGTTCCCGGACATGCCGAGCAACCGGTACGCCGAGATCGCCCCGCGGGTCCGGGAGATCTGCGGCCGGTACGGGCTGAGCTACACCACCGGCACCCTGCCGCAGCAGGTCGCGTCCGCCTGGCGGCAGGTCATCCGGCTGTCGCTGCCCAACGACGTCCCTCCACGACAGGCGCCGGCCGCCGGGCTACGGGCGGTCGCCCGCACCGTACGCCGGCGGCTGCGGCGCCGCTGAGGACTCACCTCGCCGCCCTGGTCCGACCACGGGCGTCACCGGATCGCCCGAGGTCCTAGCGCGACCGGCCGCGGGCGGCCAGCACCCGGGCCGCGCAGGTGGCCACGACGAGCACCTCGTGGGCCCGCGCGTCGTCCGGCCGGTGGCCGAGCAGCTCCTCGATCCGGGCCAACCGCTGGTACAGGGACTGGCGCTGCAGGTGCAGCTCGGCGGCGGTGCGCGTCGGGGAGCAGCCGCGACGTAGGTAGGCGTCCAGGGTGGCGACCAGAGCCGTGCCGTGCGCCCGGTCCCAGGCGACGAGCGACCCGAGGGTGTCGGCGGCAAGCCGCTCCAGGGTTGCGTCATCGAGCCGGCCGAGCAGCCGCGGCATCGTGAGGTCCCGGCTGAGCGCCACCGACTCGCCGAGCAGGGTCGCGGTCCCCAGCGAGGCGTGGGCCTCCTGCAGGGAGCGGGCCACGTCGGCGAACGGGACGGCAGGCCCGATCGTCACGACGGCGTCCTCGGCCGCCAGCCGGTCGCCGACGTCGCGGCCGGCCTCTGGGGCGGATCCGTGACCGGGCAGCGACACCAGGGCGAGCACCTCTCCCCGGACGACGTGCGCGAGCACGTCCAGGCCGGCCGCCGTCGCCGTCGTCCGCCAGCCGGCGACGAGCGCCGCCGGGTCCGGTGAGGACGCCGCAACCCCGACGACCCGGGACCGTGCAGAAGGGTGGAACCCGGCAAGGCCGGCGCGCACGAGCAGCTCGCGGTGCCCGGGGACGGCACCGGCCAGCAGGTCTGCCAGGAACGGCGCGACGACGTCCGACGGCCCGCCGGAGCCTTCCCGACCCAGCAGCACCGCGGCAGACCCGGCCAGCCGGGCGGCAGCGAGCTCGGCGGTCCGCGGGTCCACGGCGGACTCCCCGACGACGACGGCGCCCCACTCGGCGTCCCAGATCCGCACCGGCGCCCGAGCCAGCGGACGGCGCAGGAGCCGGTCGGTCTGACGCTGTCCGCCGACGCCGGCGGCAGCGACGACCTGCTCAGCACGGGTGACGAGGGCGACCGGAGCGCCGAGGCTGCGGGCCGCGCACGCGACGAGGTCGGCCGCGCCACCCCCACCGGCGAGCGCGGCATGGACGTCCTCGACCAACCGGTCGACCACCCGCAGCCGCCGGCCCTCGGCGTCGAGGACGGCGCTGTTGGCCTCCTCGCAGATCCTGATGAACGGGACGACGTCCTGCAGCACGAGCAGTGGCAGGTTCTGGACGCGGGCCTCGGCCGACACCTCCAGCGGCAAGGTCGGCAAGGACCGGCCCAGCTCCACCGCCACCGCTGCCACACCACGCGCAGCCAGCTCGCGCACCCAGTGCCGGCGTGCCCCGGCGTCCGCCCCCGCCAGGCCGAGGCCGGTGGTGAGCAGGAGGTCACCCTCCGACAGCAGCGGGCCGATCTCGTAGATCTCGCTGGAGTGCACCCAGCGCACACGACGGCGCGAGTCCACCGGTGGCACCACGAGCAGGGGCCGCGCGTCCCGGACGGAGCCCAGGTCAAGGAACTCAGCGAGGGTGAGCGTCATCACGTCCCTCCGACACTTCGTCGAGTCAGAACCGGCTCAGTACTGACGGAACGACGATTGTCCACCGGCACCGGGCACGTGGACTCTCGGCGTCACGACCGACCTGGAGGCGCCGATGGACCCCGTGGCACTGGACGACGAGACGGCACGACGGTGGCTCGCCGTCGCCCTCCAGGAGGCGCGGGCCGGACGTGACTCCGGCGGCGTCCCCATCGGCGCGGCGCTGGTCGGCCCGGACGGCGAGGTCCTCGGCCGGGGCCACAACCGCCGGGTGCAGGACGACGACCCGTCCGCGCACGCCGAGACCGCAGCCTTCCGGAACGCCGGCCGCCACCGCAGCTACCGCGGCACGACGATGGTGACCACGCTGTCGCCGTGCTGGTACTGCAGCGGGCTGGTGCGCCAGTTCGGCATCAGCCGGCTCGTGGTCGGCGAGGCCCGCACCTTCTCCGGCGGCCACGACTGGCTCGCCGAGCACGGGGTCGAGGTGCACGTCCTCGACGACGCCGAGTGCGTACGACTGATGGAGACCTTCGTCGCCGAGCGACCCGACCTGTGGTTCGAGGACATCGGCGTCACCCCCGACGACCAGCCCCACGCCCAGGAGACCCGCTGATGTCCATGCTGGAGCGCGCCGAGCACGACACCGTCAAGCAGTACGTCGACCCGGACTACCCCATCACCCCGGTCCCCACGAACGCGCGCCGGTCGCTGTTCTCGCTGTCCGTCGTCCTGCTCGGCTTCACGTTCTTCACCCCGACGATGCTCGCCGGCGCGCAGATCGGCGCCGCGTTCGACGTGACGTCGCTGATCTGGGTGCTCCTGCTCGGCAGCGCCGTCCTCGGTCTCTACGTGGGCGTGATCGGCGGGATCGGGGCCCGCACCGGGCTGACGACGGTGATGATGTCCCGCTACGCCCTGGGCACCGGCGGCTCCAAGCTCGCGTCCCTGCTGCTGGGCGGCACGCAGGTCGGCTGGTACGGGGTCACCGTGGCTACCCTCGCCGGCCTCACCGCCAGCGCGCTGGGCTGGCAGGGTGACGGCGTCCTGACCGCACTCATGGTGGCCGGGGGCCTCGTCATGGGGGTCACGGCCTACTTCGGCTACCGCGGGATGTACGCGCTGTCGCTGGTGTCCGTGCCCCTGCTGCTCGTCCTGGCGGCCTGGGTGACGGTTCGCTCGCTCGAGGAGATCGGGGGCTGGGCCGGTCTGCAGGACGTCGTCCCGACCGACACGATGAGCGTGGCCGTGGCGGTGACCGTCGTCGTCGGCACCTTCGCCTCCGGCGGCACCCAGGCACCCAACTGGACCAGGTTCGCCCGCACGCCGTCGGCCGGCTTCTGGGCGTGCCTCATCGCCTTCATGGTCGGCGAGCTACTCATGCTCGGGTTCGGCGCAGTCGGCGCCATCTCGTTCGGCGAGGGGGACTTCGTCCTCGTGCTCTACCAGCTCGGGCTCGTCGGGTGGGGACTGGTGTTCCTCGTGGCGAACCTGTGGACGACGAACGACAACACGGCCTACAACGTCGGCGTCGCGGGGGCGGAGATCGCCAACTCACCGACGAAGAAGCCGTTCGTCGTCGGCGGTGTCGTCCTCGGAACGCTGCTGGCGGTCACCGGCATCTACGACAACCTCATCGACTACCTGGTGTGGCTCGGCATCCTCATCCCGCCGCTCGGCGGCGTCGTCATCGGCGACTACTGGGCCCGCTGGCGCGGCGGGATGACCGTGGCCAGCGAGGAGCTGCCTGCTGTGGAGTGGCGCAACGTCGCCGCGTACGTCGTGGCTGCGCTGGCCGCGTGGGCATCGAGCGAGGGGGGCTGGTTCATCCCGCCCGTCGTCGGGATCCTCGTCGCGGTCGTGGCCGTGCTGGCCCTGCAGCGGGGACGGCACCCGGTCACCGGTCGGGACGAGGCCCCCGTCGGGACCCGCTGAGAGGAACCGGTCTCAGCCAGAGTCTCAGGCCAGGACGCTCAGGCCAGGGACAGGAAGAGCTTCTCCAGCTGCTTGCTGTCGACGGAGTCGACCTCACCGGTCTCGACGACGCACTGCTTGAGACCGTTGGCGATGATCGCGAAGCCGGCGCGGTCCAGGGCCCGGCTGACGGCGGCGAGCTGGGTGACGACGTCCTCGCACTCCCGGCCCTCCTCGATCATGCGGAGCACCCCAGCCAGCTGACCCTGAGCACGCCGCAACCGGTTGACGACGTCCGGCAGCTGGTTGACGTCAAGCTCCATGGCGATCTCCTGACTCCTCGCGGCGGGCCGACCCCGCGGATACTCCGGAGGGTATCAACCGAGGGCTCGGCAACGGTGTTCCCCCCGAGGCGGTGTTCCCCCCGCAGGCGGCCGCCCGCAGGCGGCCGCCCGCGGGCCCGGGCGAACCAGTCGGAATAGATGTCCGGACACGTCAGTTGTCAGCGATACCCCAGGGGGTATAGTCCCTCCGACCCTGCACCGAGACCGAAGGAGCACCACCGCGATGCGCGAGGTCGACCTCGAGACGTTCGCCCAGGCCCACGCCGACGGGGCGCTGGTGATCGACGTCCGTGAGCCGATGGAGTACGTCCAGGGCCACGTGCCCGGAGCCCAGCTCATCCCGATGGGCTACCTGCCCTCCCAGATCGACGAGCTGCCCACCGACCGACCGGTCTACGTCATCTGCGAGACCGGCAACCGCAGCCTCGCCATGACCTCCTACCTCGTCCGGGCCGGTGTCGACGCCTGGTCCGTCGCCGGGGGGACCAGCCAGTGGCAGAGCAGCGGCCGCCCGGTGGTCACCGGCCGGCACGCCAACGCCGCCTGACCCGTGCCCACAACGGCCCTGAAGGAGCACCTATGACCTCCCCCACGATCGTCCCCATCGACACCCCTAGCCTCGGCGACCGCAGCTACCTCGTGCACGACGGCCGCGTCGCCTTCGTCGTCGACCCGCAGCGGGACTTCGACCGTGTGCTCGACGCGGCCCGCGAGGCCGGGGTCACGGTCACCGACGTGTTCGAGACCCACATCCACAACGACTACGTCACCGGCGGCCTCGCCCTCGCACAGGCCACCGGCGCCACCTACCACGTCAACGCCGACGACGACGTCGCCTATGAGCGCCACCCCGTCCGCGACGGCGACGTCATCGAGATCGGCGACGCCATGCGGGTCCGGGTCATCGCCACGCCCGGCCACACCTTCACCCACCTGTCCTACGCGCTGGAGGCGAGCGGGGAGGCGGTCGGCGTCTTCACCGGTGGCTCCCTGCTGTTCGGCTCCACGGGCCGCCCCGACCTGCTCGGACCGGAGCACACCGACGCCCTGGTGCGCCACCAGCACGCCTCCGCCCACCGGCTCGCCGACGAGCTGCCCGACGAGGCCGGCGTCTTCCCCACGCACGGCTTCGGGTCCTTCTGCTCGGCGACCCAGTCCGAGGCGGTCGCCTCGACCATCGGGCAGGAGAAGCGCACGAACCCCGCACTGACCCAGGACGAGCAGACGTACGTCGAGGAGCTGCTCGCCGGGCTCGACGCCTGGCCGGCGTACTACGCGCACATGGGACCGGCGAACGCCGCCGGCCCCGGCGCCCCCGACCTGTCGGCCCCGGCCCCCGTCGACCCGCAGGAGCTGCGCCGTCGCCTCGAGAGCGGTGAGTGGGTCGTGGACCTGCGGACCCGGACGGCGTTCGCCGCCGGCCACGTCGCCGGGACCCTGAACTTCGGCCTGGACGGCCAGTTCTCCACCTACCTGGGCTGGCTCATGCCGTGGGGGACGCCGCTGACGCTGCTCGGCGAGTCGCCCGAGCAGGTCGCCGAGGCCCAGCGCGAGCTCGTCCGGATCGGCATCGACGAGCTGCAGGGAGCGGCCACCGGCACCCCGCAGGAGTGGGCCGGTGGCGGTGAGCTGGCCAGCCTGCAGGTCGCCACCTTCGCCGACCTGGCGCAGGTGCGTCACCACCGGCCGGTCACCGTGCTCGACGTCCGGCGCGCGTCCGAGTTCGCTGAGGCGCACATCGACGGCGCGGTGAACATCCCGATCCACGAGCTCCTCGACCGGCTCGACGAGGTCCCCGGCGGGGAGGTCTGGGTCCACTGCGCCGGTGGGTACCGGGCGTCGGTGGTCGCGTCGTTCCTCGCCGCGGCCGGCCGCACGGTCACCTCGGTGGACGACTCGTTCGACGAGGCGGCAGGCACGGGCCTGCCCGTCGTCCGCGGAGACGCCGTCCGAGCCGCCTGACCGGCCCGACTCGCAGACCGCACGCGACGGCGGTGACCGCGTCCCTCGTACGCGGTCACCGCCGTCTTTCTCGCCCTCCGGGATCAGGGGCTTGTCGGTGCCACCTCGACCACCGACAGCTCGATCTGCGGAGGGTGCTCCAGGGTGTGGTGCACCGTGCAGCCCCCGACCACTGCGGTGAACCGGTCCAGCCGGTCCGCCGGAAGCGCGGCCGGTGGCGTCACCCGCACCCGGATGGTCCCCACCCGGGCCGGCCGCTCAGCGGCCAGCTCCCAGTCGAGGTGGACGGCCAGACCGTCCCGGTCGATGCCGTGCCGGTCGCAGAACCGGCCGGCGTAGAAGGCCACGCAGGACGCGAGACCGGCCAGGAACAGCTCGGTGGGCGTAGGGGCGGTGTCCTCGCCTCCGAGTGCCGGTGGCTGGTCGACGACCACCTCGTGCCCCCGGACGGCGATCACGTACCGGTCACCGCCCAGCGGGCGGACGGCCATGGACTCCACGTGCGGCACCTCTTTCGTCGTCGCTGTCAGACGATCAGCAGCGTCGGACCAACAGCAGCGGTCGGATGAACAGCAGCGTCAGACCAACAGCAGCGTCAGATGAACAGCAGCTGGGCGCCGTCCGTCATCTCGATGAAGTCCGAGGCCGAGATGATCCCGTCGACCCCTTCGTAGAGGTCCTCCTCGGTGATGTGGTTCATGTCCGCGCTCATCCGGCAGGCCCACAACCGGGCGCCGGAGTCCTTGACGAGCTCGAGGAAGTCCGGCACCTCGGGAACGCCGACCTCGGCGATGGAGCGCTTGAGCCGGGAAGTGGCCAGCGCGGTCATCCCGGGAAGCCCACCCAGGCCCTGGGGCATGTGGGTGGCGGTGTTGCCGAGCATCGTGAACTTCAGGTCGTGCATCGTCTTCTTGGTGATGAGGTCGAAGCCCCAGAAGGTGAAGAAGAGGTCGACCCCGATGCCCTCGCCCAGCGCAGCGTTGCCCAGGACGAGCCCCGGGTAGGCCATGTCGAGGGTGCCCTTGGAGATGATGATGGCGAGCTTGCGGTCGGTCTCCTCGTCGTCGAACGACGGGACGACCGGCTCGGCCTGAGTACTGGTCATGTCACGAGTCCTCTCGAGGTGGTGGTGACGGCTCAGACGCAGCCGTGCGGCTTGGGCAGCCCGGCGATGTAGGACATCTTCTTCGCCGGCTTCTTCGGGAACAGCTGGAACAGCTGCTTGGTGGGGAACCCGCCGACGGTCTGCACCCGGCGGATGGTCGCGGTCTCCCCCGTCTGCTCGTAGTCGGCCCGAAGGAACTCGATGACCTTCATGTGCTCGTCGGTGAGCTCGATGCCGATGTTCTCGGCGAGGGTGCGGGCGAGCTCAGGCGTCCACTCCTGCGGGGAGGTGAGGAAACCCTCCTCGTCGACGTGGACCTCGTGGCCGGCAATCGTGGTGACAGGCATGGTTCAGGACTCCTGACTCTCGATGATCTTGCCTGACATGGACATGAGGGTGGGTACCGGCATGCGGTGACCGGGCAGCAGCAGGTTCCAGTACATGTGCCGGAAGGCGAGCTTGCCCATGTGGTTGATCCGGCTCTCCTCGAGCAGGCGCATCGGACCCACCTTCGGCAGCGGGAACGTCCCGCGCAGCGGCTCGGTGTCGTAGTTGAAGTCGATGAGCAGCGCCTTGCCGTCTCCGGACTCGATGAAGCAGTTGGCGTGCCCGTCGAAGCGGTGCGTCATCGGCCGGCCGGCGATGTGCTGGAGGAAGTTCTCCTCGAACACCTCGACGGCGAAGTGCGCCACCGCACCCGCCTTGGAGGCGGGGATGTTCGACGCGTCACCGATGGCGAACACGTTGTCGTGATCGGTCGACAGCAGGGTGTGCTTGTCGACGGGGACGTAGTTGAACTCGTCGCCCATACCGGAGCGGGCGATGTAGTCGGCGCCCATGTTGAGCGGCACGGTGACGAGCAGGTCGAACGGGACCTCGCGCTCGTCGAAGGACACGATGGTCTTGTTCTCGGCGTCGACGCTCTCGATCATGAAGTCGCTCTCGAGCAGGATCTTCTTGTCCTCCAGGAGGTGACCCAGGGCCTCGCTGGCGACCGGCTTGGTGAACGCGCCGGGCAGCGGGGTGGCGTAGACGAGCTCCACCTGGTCGCGGATCCCCCGCTCGCGCAGGTACGCCTCGGCCAGGAAGACGAACTCCAGTGGCGCCACCGGGCACTTGATCGGCATCTCGGTGACGTGGACGACGAGCCGGCCGCTGGTGAAGTCCCGCAGCGCTTCGCGCAGGGCCATCGCACCGTCGAAGCTGTAGAAGTCGTGCACGCTGCGGTGCCACTGCCCGCCGTCGAGCATGCCGGGGGTCTGGTCCGGGCGCGGCGCCGTGCCGGTGGCGATGACGAGGTAGTCGTACGGCAGCCGGCGGCCGTCGGCCAGGACGACGACGTTCTCCTCCGGCAGCACGCGGTCGATCTCACCGTGGACGAAGTCGACGCCCTTGGGGATGAACTTGCGGGTGGGCTTGAGCACCTGCTCGGGCTCGTAGGTGCCGAACGGCAGGAACAGGTAGCCCGGCTGGTAGTAGTGCACCTCGCTCTGCTCGACGACGGTGATGCTCCACTGCTCGTCGAGCCGCTTGCGGAGCTTGTTCACGACCATGGTGCCGGCGGTACCGGCCCCCAGGACGACCAGACGCTTCATCACGACCTCCTTGGCTACCGAACGTAGGCCGTGATACCGCCGGGGGTACCTGCCGGAAGTCCCGACCTCGATGGACCGAGGGCCCGGTGCCCGACGAGCCGGGGCAGTCAGCCGTGGCCGGGGCAGTCAGCCGTAGAAGACCCGCTCCATCACCGCCCGCGCCCGTCGGGCCCGGCGCAGGTGGTCCTCCTCGAGGTCGGCCGCCGCGCCGGGGGGGTAGCCGAGCAGTCGGGCGACCCCCTCGAGGTCGCGCCGCGACTCCGGGAGCACGTCGGTCGGCCGCCCTCGCCACAGGGCGGCGGCGTTGCGGATCCGGGACGCCGACCGCCAGGCCTCCGTGAGCACCGCGGCGTCGTCCGGGTCGAGCAGGGCCGCGGCCGAGGCGGCGGCGAGGGCAGCGGTCGTCGACGGCGTCCGCAGGGCAGGCACGGCGGCGGCGTGCCGGAGCTGGAGCAGCTGGGCCACCCACTCGACGTCCGCCAGACCACCGGGGCCGAGCTTCAGGTGCCGGCGCGGGTCCCGCCCACGGGGGATCCGCTCCCGCTCCACCCTGGCCTTGACCCGGCGGATCTCCCGGACCGCTGCGGCGTCCAGGCCGCCGACGGGGTAGCGCAGCGGGTCGACGAGCTCCGTGAACGCCCCGGCCAGCGCCTCGTCCCCGGCCACCGGCACGGCGCGCAGCAGAGCCTGCCGCTCCCACGGCTGGGCCCACCGCCGGTAGTACTCGGCGTAGGAGTCCAGTGTCCGGGCGACCGGTCCGTTACGGCCCTCCGGCCGCAGGCCGGTGTCGATCCCGACCGGCAGGTCCGGCCCGGCGGCGGTCAGCAGCCGCTGCAGCTCGGTCACCGTCGCGACCGCCGCCTCCTGAGCCAGCGCCTCCGGCGCACCGGGCAGCGGCCGGTGCACGACGACGACGTCGGCGTCGCTGCCGTACCCGAGCTCACCGCCGCCGAGCCGACCCATCCCGACGACGCTCACCGAGGTCGGCAACGGCCCAGCGGTGCGTTCCTCCACGACGCGGACGGCGGCCCGCAGCCCGACGTCGAGCGCGACGACGGTGGCGTCGGTGAGCGCTTCGGCCACGGCGTCGTCGTCCAGCAGGCCGACGACGTCGGCGATCGCCGTCCGGAGCACCTCCCGGGTCCGGATGCCGCGGGCGACGGCGACCGCTGCGCCCGGGTCCTGCTGGCGGTCGGCGGCGGTGCGGGCCTCGGTGAGCAGGGCCTCCCGCCCTGGCGGACGCAGCGACTCGTCCGAGCCGAGCCATCGGGTCGCCTCGGCCTCCTTCTCGAGCAGCTCGGCGACGAGCCGGCTGCCCGACAGGACGTGCGCCAGCCGCTCGGCCGCGGCACCGGAGTCGCGGAGCATCTTGAGGTACCAGTGCGTCGTGCCGAGCTCGTCGCTGACCCGGCGGAAGGCGAGCAGTCCGGCGTCCGGGTCGGCTCCGTCGGCGAACCAGCCGAGCAGCACGGGCAGCAGCTGACGCTGGATGGCGGCCCGGCGGCTGACACCCTCGGTCAACGCCGTGAGGTGGTGCAGCGCGCCGGCCGGGTCGACGTAGCCCAGAGCCTGCAGCCGGGAGCGGGCCGCCTCCGGGGTGAGCCGTACCTCGTCGGTCGACAGCCGGGCCGCGGCCGCCAGCAGCGGACGGTAGAACAGCCGCTCGTGCAGCCGGCGTACCTCTCGACGCGTCTGCTGCCACTGCCGCTCCAGGGTGTCGGCGTCCCGCAGACCACAGGCCCGGGCGAGGCGGCGCAGCTCCTCCCGCCCGGTCGGCAGCAGGTGCGTCCGGCGCAGCCGGTGCAGCTGCAGCCGGTGCTCGAGCACCCGCAGCCAGCGGTAGGCCAGGTCCAGGTCCGCGGCGTCGTCCCGACCGACGTAGCCGGTGCGGGACAGCGCCTCCAGCGCCTCGAGCGTGTTCCCGCTGCGCAGCCGGTCGTCGGTGCGCCCGTGCACCAGCTGGAGCAGCTGGACGGTGAACTCGACGTCGCGCAGCCCGCCCGCACCGAGCTTGAGCTGGCGGTCGGCCTGCTGGGACGGGACGTGCTCCTCCACCCGCCGGCGCATGGCCTGGACGTCGGCGACGAACCCGTCCCGTTCGGCGGCCCGCCACACCATCGGCGTGATCGCCTCGACGTAGGCGCGACCGAGGTCGGCGTCCCCGGCCACCGGCCGGGCCTTGAGCAGCGCCTGGAACTCCCACGTCCGGGCCCAGCGCTCGTAGTAGGCGACGTGACTGGCTAGCGTCCGGACCAGCGGGCCGTTGCGGCCCTCCGGACGCAGTGCGGCGTCCACCGGCCACAGTGCCCCCTCTCCGGTGGGGCCGGAGCAGGCTCGCGCCATCCCGGTGGCCAGCCGGGCGGCGACCTCCAGGGCACGCTCCTCCTCGACACCGTCGGCCGGCTCGGCGACGTAGACCACGTCGACGTCGCTGACGTAGTTGAGCTCCCGTCCGCCGGTCTTGCCCATCGCCACGACGGCGAGCCGGGCGTCGCGGGCGTCCTCACCCAGCTCGGCGCGGGCGAGGGCCAGACCCGCCTCCAGGGCCGCGGCGGCGAGGTCGGCCAGGGCGGCGGCGACGTCGTCCACGACGGCCACCGGGTCGGCGGCGGTGAGGTCGCGTCCGGCCAGGGCGAGCAGCCGGCGCCGGTAGGCCGTCCGCATCAGGTCGTAGCCGGGCTGTCCGGCCGCCGCCGCCACCGGCTCGGCGGCCTGCGGGTCGGCGCCGACGGCGAGGAGCAGGTCAGTCCGCGGGTCTGCGGGTGTGGCGGTGTCGTCCTCGAGCACGCGCCAGTGCTCCGGGTGCCGGCTCAGGTGGTCGGCCAGAGCGGCGGAAGCCCCCAGCACCGCGAGCAGCCGGTCGCGGACGGCCCCGCCGTCGCGCAGCACCCGGGCCAGGTCGCGGTCCTGCCCGCAGGCCTCGAGCAGGCGCAGGAGGCCGAGCAGGGCCAGCTCGGGGTCCGCGGTCGCGCCCAGCGCGGTGAGCAGCTCCTCGTCGGCCTCGCCGCTGCTGGGGTCCAGGAGCGGTCGCAGGACCGGGTCAGCGAGCAGCCGCCCAGCCCGCTCGGCGTCGGTGAAGCCGAGCCGGGCCAGCCGTCCGGTCCGGCTGCGCGGGCGTCCGGTGGCTGCGCTCACCCGGCCACCGTAACCAGGGGTCAGGCTGCGGCTCGTTCGGCCACGACCCGGGCGAAGGCCTGGCCGTGGGCGGCGGCGAGGGCCGCCAGCCGCTCGTCGGCCGCCTCCGCCTCGGCGAGGACCTCGTGGACCGTCCTGCCGCGCAGGGCGAGGACGTCCTGCTGGTCCCTCAGCCAGTCGGCGAGGACCTCCAGCGTGACCTCAGGGTGGTACTGCACGCCCCAGGCCGCCCTACCGAGCCGGAACGCCTGGTGCGGGTAGGCCGCCGAGCCGGCGAGCAGCACCGCGCCGCCCGGCAGCGCGGTGACGGCGTCCCGGTGGGACTGCGCCGCCAGCCAGCTGGGGCCGAGACCGCCGACCAGCGCGTCGTCCGCGGCGTCCGGGGTAGCGGTGACCTCCACGACCCCGGTCTCCGACCCGGCCGCCCCGCGGCGGACGGACCCGCCGGTGGCCAGGGCGAGCAGCTGGGCGCCGAGGCACACGCCGAGGACCGGGACGTCGTCCGCCACCGCGCGGGCCAGCAGGTCCCGGGTGGCGGGCAGCCACGGCGCCACGTCGTCCTCCCACGCGGCCACCCGACCCCCGAGCACGACCAGGCCGTCGTGGTCGGTGAGCCGGTCCGGCAGCGGGTCGCCGCGGTCGGGCCGGACGACGTCGACGTCCACCCCGTGGAGGTCAAGCCGGCCGAGCGGCACCCGGTCCTCGTGCTGGACGACGAGGACGCGCCGGCTGCTCACAGCACCGGCAGGTAGCGCCGCAGCTCGTACGGCGTCACCTGGTGGCGGTAGTCGGCCCACTCCTGGCGCTTGTTGCGCAGGAAGAAGTCGAAGACGCCTTCACCGAGCGTCTCGGCGACGAGCTCGGACTCCTCCATGATCGCGATGGCGTGGTCGAGGCTGGCCGGCAGCGGCGCGATGCCCAGGGCACGGCGCTCGGCGTCGGTCAGCGCCCACACGTCGTCCTCGGCGCCCTCGGGCAGGTCGTACCCCTGCTCGATGCCGCGCAGCCCGGCGGCGAGCAGGACGGCGTAGGCGAGGTAGGGGTTCGCCGCCGCGTCGAGCGCCCGGTACTCCACCCGCACGGAGTTCGCCTTGCCGGGCTTGTACATCGGCACCCGGATGAGCGCGGAGCGGTTGTTGTGCCCCCAGCAGACGTAGGACGGCGCCTCCCCGCCGCCCCACAATCGCTTGTAGGAGTTGACGAACTGGTTCGTCACCGCGGTGATCTCGGGTGCGTGCCGGAGCAGGCCGGCGATGAACTGCCGACCGGTACGGCTCAGCTGGTAGCGGGCTCCGGCCTCGTAGAAGGCGTTCGTGTCCCCCTCGAACAGGGACAGGTGGGTGTGCATGCCGCTGCCGGGGTGCTCGACGAGGGGCTTCGGCATGAAGGACGCGAGCACGCCCTCCTGCAGCGCCACCTCCTTGATCACCGTGCGGAAGGTCATGATGTTGTCGGCGGTGGACAGGGCGTCGGCGTAGCGCAGGTCGATCTCGTTCTGCCCCGGTCCGCCCTCGTGGTGGCTGAACTCCACGGAGATGCCCATCGCCTCCAGCATCGTGATCGCCGCCCGGCGGAAGTCGTGGGCGGTGCCCCGCGGCACGTGGTCGAAGTAGCCGCCGGAGTCCACCGGCACCGGCTCCGTCCCGGGCACCGGGTCCCCCTTGAACAGGTAGAACTCGACCTCGGGGTGGGTGTAGAAGGTGAACCCCATCCCGGCGGCCTTCTCCAGGGTGCGCCGCAGCACGAACCGCGGGTCGGCGTGGGCCGGCTCGCCGTCCGGGGTGAGCACGTCGCAGAACATCCGGGCCGTGCCGTGCTGACCGTCGTCCGACACCCGCCACGGCAGCACCTGGTACGTCGACGGGTCGGGGCGGACGAGCATGTCCGCCTCGTGCACCCGGGCGAGGCCCTCGATGGCGCTGCCGTCGAAGCCGATGCCCTCGGCGAACGCGCCCTCGAGCTCGGCCGGCGCCACCGCCACCGACTTGAGGAAGCCCAGGACGTCGGTGAACCACAGCCGGACGAACCGGATGTCCCGTTCCTCGATCGACCGGAGCACGAACTCCTGCTGCCTGTCCATGACCGCATCCTGCTACGCCCGTGTTTCCCCCCGGTTACCACCACCCCCTCCTCGTCGGCGATCTCTGGAGGCCTTCCGGGGTCTCGTGGCCGGTCGAGACCCCGGAAGGCCTCCAGAGATCGGGCGAGGCCGCGGGGGCCTCACTACTCTCGCGTCATGCCGCAGCTACGCATCGCCCTCGGCCAGGTGAACCCGTGCGTCGGCGACCTGGCCGGCAACGCCGCCCTGGTCCGGGACTGGGTCGGCCAGGCCGCTGCCGCCGGCGCGCACCTCGTGGCGTTCCCGGAGATGGTGCTCACCGGCTACCCGGTCGAGGACCTGGCGCTGCGCACGTCGTTCGTCGAGGCGTCCCGGCACACGCTGAACCGGTTGGCCGCCGACCTGGTCGCCGACGGCCACGGCGACCTGCCCGTCGTCGTCGGCTACCTCGACCGCGCGGTCGACGCGCCGGACGCCCAGGCCGGCAAGCCGCAGAACTGCGCCGCGGTGCTGCACGGAGGCCAGGTCGTGGCCCGCTACGCCAAGCACCACCTGCCGAACTACGGCGTCTTCGACGAGTTCCGCATCTTCACGCCCGGCCACGAGCTCACCGTCGTGCGGGTACGCGGCGTGGACGTCGCCATCGCCATCTGCGAGGACATCTGGCAGCAGGGCGGCCCCGTCGCCATGACCAGGGACGCCGGCGCCGAGCTGCTCCTGGTGATCAACGGCTCCCCCTACGAGCGGGACAAGGACGACGTCCGGCTGGAGCTCGTCCGGCGGCACGCGGCCCAGGCCGGGTGCACGCTCGCCTACGTCAACATGGTCGGCGGCCAGGACGACCTGGTCTTCGACGGCGACTCCCTCGTCGTCGACCCCGCCGGCGAGCTCATCGCCCGCGGACCGCAGTTCGCCGAGGACCTGCTCGTCGCCGACCTCGACCTGCGCTACTCGACCGTCGACCCGCAGACGCCGCCGCCCGGGGTGAGGCTGGTCGAGATCAGCACCGAGCCGGCCGAGCCGTACCAGCCGCAGCAGAACCCGTGCGCCGAGCGCCTCGACGACGTCGGCGAGGTGTACGAGGCCCTCGTGACGGGGCTGCGGGACTACGTGCGCAAGAACGGCTTCCGCTCCGTGGCTCTGGGCCTGTCCGGCGGCATCGACTCGGCGCTGGTGGCCGCGGTCGCCGTCGACGCGCTCGGAGCCGAGAACGTCGTCGGCGTCTCGCTGCCCAGCTCGTACTCCTCCCAGCACTCCCGGGACGACGCGGACGACCTGGCCAGCCGCACCGGGCTGGACTACCGCGTCGTGCCGATCGCCCCGATGGTCGAGGGCTTCCTGGCGAGCATGAAGCTGCCGGGGGTCGCGGAGGAGAACCTCCAGGCCCGGGTGCGCGGCGTCGTCCTCATGGGCCTGTCGAACGTCGAAGGCCACCTCGTGCTGGCCACCGGTAACAAGAGCGAGCTGTCCGTCGGCTACTCGACCATGTACGGCGACACCGTCGGCGGGTTCGCCCCGCTCAAGGACGTACCGAAGACGCTGGTCTGGCAGCTGGCGCGCTGGCGCAACGCCCGCGCCGAACAGCGCGGTGAGACCCCGCCGATCCCGGAGTCGTCCATCAGGAAGGCCCCGTCGGCCGAGCTGCGCCCCGGTCAGCAGGACTCGGACTCCCTGCCGCCGTACGACGTCCTGGACGCGATGCTGGAGCTGTACGTCACCGAGGCGCGCAGCCGCGGTGAGCTGATCGAGGCCGGCTTCGACGCCGACACGGTGGACGCGGTGGTCACGCTCGTGGACCGCGCCGAGTGGAAGCGGCGCCAGTTCGCCCCCGGTCCCAAGATCAGCCGGATCGCGTTCGGACGGGACCGCCGCCTGCCGGTGACCAGCCGATGGCGGGAGAACCAGCCCTGACGTCGACCACCCGCGTCAGGCAAGGGCGGCACGCAGCTGAGCGGTCAGCACCCCCGGCGCCTGGACCATCGACGGTCCGTACCAGGTGAGCATTCGGCCGTCGACGAACGCGACCGGCAGGCCGGAGAACACCTCCGGACCGTCGTCCGGACCGAAGGGGTACGGCTCGTCGGGCAGGACGACGAGGTCGACCGGCCCCACGGCGTCCGGGGAGAACCTCGGGTAGCGCTCCGGCGACGAGGCGAGCACGTTGTCCACGCCCAGCCGGGCCAGCACGTCACCGGCGAACGTGTCCCGCCCCAGGGCCATCCACGGCCGGCGCCAGACCGGGACGACGGCACGCAGTCGGCGGGGCGCGACGGGCTCGACGTCCTGCCAGGCCCGGGCCGCGGCGTCCAGCCACGCCGGTCGCCCGGCGCCGCACCGCACGAGCACCTCGGCCAGCGACTCCAGCGCGCCGTCCACCGTCCGGATGTCGGTGACGTGCACGGTCAGGCCCTCGTCCCGCAGCGCGTCCAGGTCCGCCGGCCGGTTCTCCTCGGCGTTGGCGAGCACCAGGTCGGGCTCGAGCGCGACGATCGCCGACACGTCAGGGTTCTTGGTTCCCCGGACCCGGACGACGTCCAGGTCCGGCGGATGGGTGCACCAGTCCGTGGCCCCCACCAGCAGCCCGGGGGCGCTGACGGCGACGGACTCGGTGAGCGACGGCACCAGGGAGACCACGCGCACGCTGAGATGCTGTCACGTACTAGCGTCGAGCCATGAGCCTGACCGTCGGGTACGCCGCCATGCTCGAGCAGTTCGGCCCCCGCGAGGCGGTCGACTACACGGCGCTGGCCGAGCAGCACGGGTTCTCCGGCTGCATGGCCGCGGACCACTTCCAGCCGTGGGTCCCGCAGCAGGGGCAGGCGGCGTTCGTCTGGAACGTGCTGACAGCCGTCGGCGAGCGCACCACCGGCGACCTCGGACCGGGAGTCACCTGCCCGTCGTTCCGGTTTCACCCGGCGGTGGTCGCCCAGGCCTCCGCCACCCTCGAAGCGATGTACCCGGGGCGGCACTGGTTGGGGCTCGGCTCCGGTGAGGCGCTCAACGAGCACGTCACAGGCGGGTACTGGCCGGAGGCGCCGGAGCGCATCAACCGGATGTTCGAGGCGATCGAGGTCATCCGCAAGCTGTTCGACGGCTCCCTCAAGGGCAAGGACGTCAAGCACCGCGGGGAGTTCTTCACCCTCGAGTCGACGCGACTGTGGACGATGCCCGAGACCGCGCCGCCGATCCTCGTCGCGACGGCGGGGCCGGTGACGGCCAAGCGTGCCGGCCGGCACGCCGACGGCCTGATCACCGTCGGCGCGCCGCTGGAGAAGATCGGCGGGCTGTTCGACCGGTTCGCCGAGGGCGCCCGCGAGGCCGGCAAGGACCCCGACACGATGCCGCGCGTCCTGCAGCTGCACCTGTCGTGGGCCGCCACCGACGAGGAGGCCCTGCAGAACGCGTTGACCGAGTGGCCCAACGGGGGCATGAAGTTCCCCAAGGCCGACATCCGCTCCCCGCACGACTTCGCCCAGATGGCCCGACTGGTCCGGCCGGAGGACTTCGAGGGCCGGATGGTGATCTCCTCCGACCCCGACGTGCACCGGGCCCACATCCAGCGGTACGTCGACCTCGGCTTCGACCGGATCTACCTGCACAACGTCGGACGCAACCAGCGGGAGTGGCTCGAGGTCTTCGGCCGCGAGGTGCTGCCGCGGCTGAGCCGCTGACGGTCGAGGACGCACCCCGCCGTGGACCGCTCCCGCACCGACCTGCTCGCCGAGCTGCTGGCCGGCACTCCCCTGGTCGAGGACGCCCGCCGGCTCGGCGCGGCGCTGCGCCGGCCATCGCCCGCGGCAGGGGGGCTGCTGCTCGTCGGCACCCCCGAGCACGAGCCGTGGCACCTGACCGCGCACCTCGACGAGGAAGCCCGCTACGCCGCTCTGCCCGACCTCAGCCCGACCCTGGTCCGCTGGCGGGTACCCGCCGGGGCCCCGGCCCACCTGGCGGTGGACCTGAGCCGGCTCGAGGCGGTCCGGCGCGGGGAGAGGCTCCTCGTCGTCGCCCCGGACGAGGCACCGGTACCCCTGCTGGAACGCGCGGACGACGCGCGCCGGCGCGGGGCCCTGCTCGTCTGTCTGGACCGCGGGGACGACGAGCTCGGTGCCCTGGCGGCCGAGCGGATGGTCGTCCCGGCGGCGTCGAGCCCGCTGCTGGCGGCGGGGCTGACCGCCGACGTGCCACCGGTGTTCGACGTCGCCCAGCACCTGCTGTCCGCGGCGGCCGGTGACGCCCCGACCGTGCGTCGCGGCTGGCGCACCCGCCTCGAGGCGCTGCTGGAGAAGGTGTCGGGCCCGGCACCGCCCCGGCACTAGCCTGCGGCGATGGACCGCAGCACAAGGGCCCGCTCCCGTTACGACGCCGTCGTCGTGGGCGCCGGCCACAACGGACTCACGGCGGCCGCCTACCTGGCTCGGGCAGGACGCAGCGTGCTGGTCCTCGAGCGGCTCGACCACGTCGGCGGGGCGGCCGTCTCCGCCGCTGTCTTCCCCGGGTTGGACGCACGACTGTCGCGGTACTCCTACTTGGTGTCGCTGCTGCCCCGCCGGCTGGTCGACGAGCTCGGACTGGGACTGCGCCTGGTGCGGCGCCGCTGGTCCTCCTACACCCCCGTCCGCGGTACCGGCACGGGCCTGCTCGTCGACACCCACGACGTCCAGCGCACCCGCGCGTCCTTCGAGACCGTCACCGGCGGCACCGCTGACCATGACGCCTGGCAGGAGCTCTACGGCCGGATCGGCCGGGCCGCCCGACGCATCTGGCCGACCGTGACCGAGCCGCTCGTCAGCGCCGAGGAGATGCGCCGGCGCGTGGACGACGACGAGATGTGGGCAGCCCTCACCGAGCGGCCGGTCGGCGACGTCGTCACGGAGCGGATCGCCCACGACGTCGTGCGCGGCGTCGTCCTCACCGACGCGCTCATCGGCACGTTCGCCAGCGCGCACAGCTCCTCGCTCGTGCAGAACCGCTGCTTCCTCTACCACGTCATGGGCAACGGGACCGGCGACTGGGACGTGCCGGTCGGCGGCATGGGCGCGGTGAGCGGTGCGCTGGCGGACGCCGCCCGGTCGGCCGGGGCGGTGCTGCACACCGGTGCGGAGGTCATCGGCGTCGACCCCGCGGGCGAGGTGACGTGGCGGGACGCCGACGGAGAGCACGCGGTGGACGCCGACTACGTGCTCGCGGGTTGTGCCCCAGCGACCCTGCAGCGTCTTCTCGGCCCGCACGGCGCGCCGCCGCCACTCGCCCCGGAGGGCGCCCAGCTCAAGGTCAACATGCTGCTGCGTCGCCTGCCGAGGCCGCTCGAGGACGTCGAGCCGGCCGCGGCGTTCAGCGGCACCTTCCACGTCAACGAGTCCGCCTCCCAGCTCGAGAGGGCCTACGAGCAGGCCGGGAGCGGTCAGGTCCCGACCACTCCCCCGGCGGAGATCTACTGCCACTCACTGTCGGACGACAGCATCCTGGGGCCGGGTCTGCGAGCCGCCGGGGCGCACACCCTGACCCTGTTCGGGCTGCACATGCCCGCCCGGCTGTTCCGGGAGGACCCGGACGGCGCCCGCGAGGCGGCCCTGCGGGCCACCCTGGCCTCCCTCGACAGCGTGCTGGCCGAGCCGGTCGAGGAGCTGCTGCTCACCGACGCCGAGGGCCGTCCCTGCCTGGAGGTGCGCAGCCCGGTCGACCTCGAGCGGGACGTCGGCCTGCCCGGCGGCCACATCTTCCACGGCGACCTGGCGTGGCCGTGGGCGGAGAGCCCCGAGGAGGTCGGTCGCTGGGGGGTGGAGACCGAGCACGAGCGGGTGCTGCTCTGCGGCGCTGGCGCCCGGCGCGGCGGCGGGGTCAGCGGGATCCCGGGGCGGGCCGCCGCGATGGCGGTCCTGGGCCGCACCGGTGAGCCGACGGCCTAGCCGACGACGCCCTTGAGCCGCTCCAGTGCGACCTCCCAGTGCCGGCGCAGCATCTCCGGGTCGTCCCCGTCGTGCAGCCGCTCGTGGACGACGTCCAGCCGGGTGCCCTCACCCTCGGCGGACAGGTGCACGTCCACCAGGCTCGGCGGGTCGTCCTCGGTGAAGTGCCACGAGAAGCGCAGCTGCTCGAGCGGGTGGTAGCTGCGGACCACGCCATGCGTACCGTCCTCGGCACGCCAGGGCTCGCCCTTGCTGCCGAGGCTCGCGCCACGACCGAGCAGGGCCTGGGTGCCCGGCTCGGTGATGAGGACCTCCCAGACGTGCTCGACCGGCGTCGGCACCGCGCGCGAGACGCGCACGGTCCGAGGCGATGCGTCGCTGCCGAGCTCCTCTGAGGCGGACTGGGTGGGACTGCTCACGGGCACCTCCGGGTACGAGGCGTCCGGCCCGCTCCGCAGGTCGGGCGGTCGGACGCCGCCTGACTCCCTGTCCCCACCTAGCAGACCAGCGAACCGGCACCGGGACAAGGGGACCTCGGGCCCTGGTGGCTCACTCGCGCCTCACGCGCACCTCACTCGGGGTTGCGCGGGCCCTGCTCGCCCCACTCCTCCCACCGGCGCTCCTCCTCGTCCCACTGCTCGGTACGCGCCCGGGCGGTCTCCAGCGCCCGCTCGGCCTCCTCCCGCGTCGGGTACGGGCCCATCAGCACGGACCAGTCGCTCTGGCGACCCTCCTCGACCTGCTTGGTCTCGACGTTGAACCAGTACTCGGGCACCTGCTCCTCCTCGTCGTCCGTCGTCGTCCGTCGTCCGTCGTCCGGGCCGATCATGACGCCGACCTACACTGGCTGCATGCCCACACCCGCCCCGGCGCGCACGCTGACACCTGGCACCGTCGGCCCCCGCCGCGCCGTCCCGGAGAGCCTGCCGCGCCCGGAGTACGTGGACAGGCCTGCACCGGCGCCCTACACCGGTCCGGAGGTGAAGAGCCCCGAGGTGATCGAGCGGATGCGGGTCGCCGGCCGGCTCGCCGCGCAGGCGCTCGCCGAGGTCGGCCGCGCCGTCGCCCCCGGGGTCACCACCGACGAGCTCGACCGGATCGGCCACGAGTTCCTCCTCGACCACGGCGCCTACCCCTCCACCCTGGGGTACCGCCGCTTCCCGAAGTCGTTGTGCACCAGCGTCAACGAGGTGATCTGCCACGGCATCCCCGACTCGACCGTGCTGTCCGAGGGCGACATCTGCAACATCGACATCACCGCCTACGTCGTCCTGGACGGCATCGGCGTCCACGGGGACACCAACGCCACCTTCGAGGTCGGCGAGGTGGACGAGGAGGTGCACCTGCTCGTCGAACGGACCAGGGAGGCGACCGAGCGCGGCATCCGTGCCGTACGGCCCGGACGTGAGCTCAACGTGATCGGCCGCGTCATCGAGGCCTACGCCCGGCGGTTCGGGTACGGCGTCGTCCGGGACTTCACCGGTCACGGGATCGGCACGTCCTTCCACTCCGGCCTGATCGTCCCCCACTACGACGCCGCCCCGCACTACGCCGACGTCATCGAGCCCGGGATGACGTTCACCATCGAGCCGATGCTCTGCCTCGGCACCCACGAGTGGGAGATGTGGGACGACGGCTGGACCGTCGTGACCAGGGACCGCCGGCCCTCGGCGCAGTTCGAGCACACGCTGCTCGTCACCGACAGCGGCGCCGAGATCCTCACCCTGCCGTGAGCGCCGCGCACCACTAGCGTGCTCACTCCCAGCGTGGAGGAGGTCCGGACGTGAGCAGAGGCGCACACACCGACGCGGCGCGCGCGATCGGGGTGGACATCGGCGGCTCGGGCATCAAGGGAGCACTGGTCGACCTGACGGCCGGTGACTTCGCCGGTGAGCGGGTGCGGATCGAGACCCCCCGACCCAGCACCCCGGACGCCGTCGCCGAGGTCGTCGCGGACGTCGTGTCGGCGGTCGGCGGGGACGACGACCACGGTCTGGCGGTGGGCGTCACGTTCCCCGCCGTGGTCCAGCACGGGGTGGCCCGCACCGCGGCGAACGTCGACGACACCTGGATCGGCACCGACGTCGCCGAGGTGCTCGGCCGCGCGACCGGTCACCCGGTGCACGTGCTCAACGACGCCGACGCCGCGGGCGTCGCCGAGGCCCGGTTCGGCGCGGCGGCCGACACCGACGGCGTCGTCCTGGTGACGACGCTCGGCACCGGCATCGGCAGTGCCCTGCTCGTCGACGGCCACCTCGTGCCGAACACCGAGCTCGGGCACCTCGAGATCGACGGACACGACGCGGAGACGCGGGCGGCGGACTCCGCCCGTGAGCGCGAGGACCTCTCGTGGGAGCAGTGGGCGAAGCGGCTGCAGCGGTTCTACTCGGTGCTCGAGGACCTGCTGTGGCCGGACCTCATCGTCGTCGGCGGCGGAGTCAGCAAGAAGCACGAGAAGTTCCTGCCGCTGCTCGACCTACGGACGCCGATCGTGCCGGCTGAGCTACGCAACCGTGCGGGGATCATCGGGGCGGCTGTCGTCGCGGCGGAGCTTCGCACCCCGGCCTGAGGACGCCTCACCGGGACGCCGACGCGTCACCGGGACGTCGTCGCGGACGGGCCTGGCGGCGAACCCGTGGGCACCGGAGACTGCACGGTCGTCGGCGGCGGGGACGTCGTCGGTGGCTGCCACGTCGCGGACTCCGCCGTCGGGAAGCTCGTCGTGGTCGACGGCGTGGGCTGACCCGTTGTGGCGGAGTCGGCGGGATCCGGAGAGCCCGTGGGCGTGGGCGTCGAGGGGGTCCACGTGGCCGGGTCGGACGTCGTCGGGTCGGACGTCGTCGGAACCGGCGTCGTGGGGTCGGACGTCGTCGGAACCGGCGTCGTAGGAACCGGCGTCGTAGGAACCGGCGTCGTCGGGACCGGCGTCGTCGGGACCGGCGACGCGAAGCCGCCCGTCGTCGACTCGGTTGCCGTCGGCGTCCGGGTTGATGTGCTCGGCAGCAGCGGACCTGAGGCCTCGGTCGCCGCGGGTGTGGCGGCGGACGTCGACGGGGCCGGCGTCGGCGGTCCTCCCAGTGGCTGCGACGTGCGGATCTCGGTCTCCGGGGCCGGACCGGCGGAGGACCCGCTGGCCGTGGAGGGCCAGGGCTCGGGGGCTGCCGGGGAGGGGTCGCCGAGAGGAGGCGTAGCCGGCGCCTCCGACCTCGTCGTCCGTGCGTCCGCCGGCTCGGGAGAGGAGCCGGGCAGCGGGCCGGACGGGACGACGACCGAGCGGCCTCCCGTCGTGGAGACGCGCTCCGCGACGGTACTCATCGCGGACCCGGCGAGGACGACTGCCGTAAGGACGGCCACAGCCTCCGCCAGCCGCGCGAAGGACACCTCGACCACCCCCCCTCACCCATCAGCGAGCGTCCGACCTGGGACGACGGTACTGCCTCCCGGGGGCGGAGGCGGGTCAGCGGGAGGTCAGACGGGCTCCTTTCCGCTGGGGCCCTTCGTCGCCAGGTCCTCCAGCCGGGACTCGTGCCGGGCTTCGCGCCGGGCACACTGACCGACGTGCGGTGCACGCGATCGCGTCACCCCGTCTACACCATTTGGTCCTTCCGGGCCGGTGCCGGCGCGGTCAGGATGGGCGCTGGCCCGAGCTGCGTCGCTCGGACGGCCAGGGGGCCAGGCCCCGGTCCGGCACCGTAGGGGGACCCGCCGGACCGGGGCCTCCTGGTGCGCGGCGGGGGCGGACGAGCCGGCCTGTACGCCGGGTTCTGTCCCCGTCCCGGTCATCCCGGGACGGGCGGCGACCATCCATCTCGGGCGTACGTTGCCGCACGCCTCCAGCGGTCTACCCGGGGACTCGGGCGGGCAGCCCTCGAGCGTCCCCTGTCTGACCTTGCTCCAGGTGGGGTTTACCGAGCCACCCCCGTCACCGGGGGTGCTGGTGGTCTCTTACACCACCGTTTCACCCTTACCCCGTCACCGACCGGTGGCCGGTGACGTGGCGGTCTGCTTTCTGTGGCACTGTCCCGCGGGTCACCCCGGGTGGGCGTTACCCACCACCTTGCCCTGCGGAGCCCGGACGTTCCTCGGCGGCACCCGACGGGCACCGACGCGGCCGCCCAGCCGACTCGTCCGCCCTCAGATCCTAACGCCTCGGTGATCAGTCAGAGTCCCTCGTCGTGATCACGCAATCCCGCCACCCACCCGGCCCACCGGCCGGGCTCGCAGAATGCTGGGTTGGCGGCGCAACACGCCGGTCAAGCCGCGCTGAGCGCAGCATTCTGTGGTGGCGGCACCCGACCCGCCGTGGGCTGACACGGCACGGCGACCAGGACCCCGCTTCGTCCCTCGAGGAGGCGCGAGCGGCCATGAGACATACATGCAGTCCCCCTACCCCCGCGAGGTGGCGGGATTGCATGATCACCGATGGGGTTGGTCGCGGGGTGGTCACAGGGAGAAGCGGACGGTCCGGGCGGCGACGTCCGCGCTGTCGAGGCGCACGGTCACCTCGGCCCCCAGCTCGAGGTCCCCGTCGCAGCGCGCGAGCACCGGCGGGTCCGCGAGCTGGATCTCCCCACCACCACGGCTGTCGACGTCGACGACGACCGCCTCGAAGGTCTCCCCCACGCGACCAGCGAGCACGGCCGCCTCGGCGGCGTCGACGGCTCCGCGGTCCAGCGCGTTGGCGACCCGGTCGGACTCCGCCATCCGCGCCGGCAGCTCGGGCAGCGCGGCGCGCGCCCAGTCCGGCACCGGCGCCCCGGTGAGCAGGGCGTGGCAGACGGTGAGGGTGAACCGGTCGACGAGCCGGCGCAGCGGAGCGGTGACGTGGGCGTACGGAGCGGCAACGGCCGCCTGCCCGCGCTGCTCCGGCGGCGCCCCGTCGAACGGCGTGTAACCGGCGCCGCGGAACAGCACGACGGACTCGTGCAGCAGCGCCAGCTGCCGGGGATCCTGCGGGTCGAGCGAGTTCAGCATCTCGCCGAACGGTGTCTCCTCCGGCCAGGTGACGCCGAGCGCCCGGCCCTGTCGGCGGAACCGCGCGAGCGTGCGCTCGTCCGGCGCCGGCATGGTGCGCAGCAGACCGATCCCACCGTCCAGCATGATCTCGGCCGCCGCCATCCCGGTCATCAGGGAGACCTGCGCGTTCCAGTCCTCCACCGGCAGCGGCGGCCGGAACCGCAGCCGGCAGCCGTCCGGTCCGCAGACGACCTCCTGGTCGGGGATCGCCAGGGTGGCGCCACCTCGCTCGCGCTCCAGCCCTGCGCGCAACCGACCGACCTCGGCGAGCAGGTCCACTCCGGACGGCGCGCGGCCGGCGTCCAGGTCGGCCTGCACCTGCTCGTAGGTCAGCTGGGCGCGGCTGCGGACCACCGCCCGGACCAGGTCGACGTCCATGGTCCGCCCGCCCGCGTCGAGGTCGAGGACCCAGACGAGTGCGGGCCGGTCCTTGCCGGGCAGGAGGCTCGCGGCGTCCTCGCTGACGACCTCGGGGTGCAAGGGCACGCGCCGATCCGGCGCGTACATCGTCTGCCCGCGGCGGCGCGCCTCGAGGTCGAACGCGGAGCCGGGCGGCACGAAGGCCGGCACGTCGGCGATGGCGTACCGGAGGCGGTACCCGGTGCCGCGACGTTCCAGGTGCAGGGCCTGGTCCAGGTCGGTGGCGCCGGGCGGGTCGATCGTCACCAGCTCGAGGTCTCGCCAGTCCGTGTCCGGCAGGTCCGGCGATCCCGCTGTGCGCTCTGCCTCGGCCAGCACCTCTGGTGGGAAGGCCTCGACGATTCCCAGCTCGCGCCGCAGCTGCTCCAGGCTGGCGGCGAGTCCGACGTCCGGCGGCAGGAGGTGGCCGTCCGGAGCAGCCGTCACCCCACGACGCACCGTCACCTTGCTCCAGTACATGCGCGCCACCCTAGGGACGGCGCCGTTGCACCGCCTTCTACGCTCTGCCGCGTGCTCGTGCTGCTCCCGCCGTCCGAGAGCAAGGCTGCCGGACGGCGCGGGGCCGCCGTCCGGGTCGAGGACCTGTCCTTCCCTGAGCTGACCGAGGCCCGGCTCGAGGTGCTGACGGCACTGGAGCAGGTCAGTGGGCGGGACGACGCCCTGGCGGTTCTCGGAGCGGGCCCGTCGCTGGCGGCGGAGGTGGCCCGGAACACGGCCCTGCGCTCCGCGCCGGCCCTGCCGGTGGCGGAGCTCTACACCGGGGTGCTGTTCGACGCGCTGGCCCTGCGGGACCTGCCGGAGCGGGCTCGGCGCCGAGCCCGGTCCCGGCTGGTCGTCGTCAGCGCGCTGTGGGGGGCGCTGCGGCCCGGGGACCGGGTCCCGGCCTACCGGCTGGCCATGGGCACCGACCTGCCGGGGATCGGCGGGCTGGCCGGCTACTGGCGCCCGAGGCTGGCGGCCCCGTTGGACGCGTACTCGGCCGGACGGCTCGTCGTCGACTGCCGGTCGAGCGACTACGCGGCGGCGTGGCGGCCGGCCGGTGGAGCGGTGGCGGTCCGGGTGCTCCGCGAGCGTGACGGCCGGCGCAGCGTCGTCTCGCACATGGCCAAACGCACCCGGGGACTGGTGGCGCGGCACCTGCTGTCCCGCGAGGGCCGCGAGCCGTGCACCGTCGGTGAGCTTGTCGACGCCGTCAGCGAGGTGCTCACCTGCGAGCCCGCCGAGGACGGCACCCGCTTGGACGTCGTCGTCCCCGGCTGACGGGGCCGGGCCGCGCACGAGCCGGGCGGGCGGCGTCCTCGGGGGCTGGAGCCGCAGCCCTGCACACGGCACGATGACCCCGTGACCACCGAGGAGGCGGACGAGCCGCTGCCGCGACGGCTGGGACGCTGGGTGGACAACGGCCTGCTGACCGCTGAGCAGGCCGGGCAGATCGAGGCGTACGAGGCAACTCGCGGCGGCGCCGCAGAGGTCGCCGCACGCGACGCGACCGCTACCGGCGCAGCGGACACTCCGGCACCGCCGGACCCGCCGGGGTCGCGGCCGCCGAGTCTCGTCGTCGAGGCCCTCGGCTACCTCGGTGGAGTGCTCGTGCTGGTGGCCGGGCTGCTCCTGGGAGCCCAGCTGTGGGAGGAGATCCCGGACGCCGGCCGCGCCGTGCTGCTGGCCGGGGTGGCAGTGCTGCTGCTCGTCGGCGGAGGCACCGTGCCGGTCCGCCTGGGCGACGCCGGACGGCGGCTGCGCTCGGTGCTGTGGACCCTCGCCGTCGTGGCGGCCGGCGGGACTCTCGGCGTCCTCGGCTCCGAGGTGCTCGACCTGGACGGCGACCTCGTGGCACTGCTCGTGTTCGGTGGCACGGCGGCGCTCGCCGCGCTGCTGTGGTGGGGGGAACGCACCTCCCTCCTGCAGACGGTGCTGCTGGGCACGCTGGTCGGCACGGTCGTCGCTCTCGTCGTCCTCGCGGAGCCGCGCCAGCCGACGGTGCTGTTTGTCGCCGTGTACGTCCTCGGTCTGGCCTGGGCCACCGCCGGCCACCTGGAGCGGGTGGCCCCGGGACGCACCGCCCGGGTGCTCGGGGCGGTGACGATGCTGCTCGCCGTCCAGCCCGTGCTGGACGCCACGTGGGGGCTCCTGCTCGGCCTCGCGACGGTCGCCGCGCTGGTGGCCTACGCGATCCGGGCAGGTGCTCTCGCCCTGCTCGTCGCCGGTGCCGTCGGCATGCTCACCGTCGTCCCGCGCGCCGTCGAGGTGTGGTTCCCCGGACGGCTCAGCGTGCCAGCCGTTCTGCTCGTCCTGGGCGCGCTGCTCGTCGCGGCAGCGGTGGGAACGGCCCGCCGCCGCGCCGGCCGAGGTGGCGGGATTGCATGATCACGAAGAAGGTGGGGGTTGCGGCTGATCACCAGCGAGGGTGCGGGACGTCGTCACCGCGGCGGGTCTCCCGGGTCCACCGCTCGCCGCGCGCCGCGGCGTCCATCGCCGCGTTGGCCAACCGGTCCGCGGCGGTGTTCCGCTCCCGCGGCACCCACGTGTACGTCACCTGACCGGCCGGCAGCACCTGCGCCGCCTCGCGCGCGAGGCGACGCATCTCCTCGTGCTTGACCTTCCACCGGCCGGACATCTGCTCGACCACCAGCTTGGAGTCCATCCTGACCTCCACCGTGGCGGCGGGGTCGATGGCGGCGACGGCGCGCAGCCCGGCGACGAGACCGGAGTACTCGGCCACGTTGTTCGTCGCCGTGCCGATGGCGGCGGCGACCTCGTCGAGGACCTCGCCGGTCTCGGCGTCCCGGACGACGGCACCGAACCCGGCCGGTCCAGGGTTGCCGCGGGAGCCGCCGTCGGCCTCGACGACAAGCCGGCGCCCGGTCACGACGCCGACTCGGGGACCCGGACGAGGATCCGCCGGCACTCCTCGCAGCGGACGACCTCGTCGGCCGGGGCGGTACGAATCCGCTCCAGGTCGGTCGGGTTGAGCTCCAGCCGGCAGCCCTCACAGCGCCGGCCCCGCAACGCGGCCGCACCGAGCCCGCTCTGCTGCTCACGGATGCGCTCGTAGAGGGCGACGAGTCCTGCGTCGAGTCCGGCGACCGCCTGCTCCCGCTGAGCGGTGACCGCGGCCACCTCGCTATCGATCTCAGCGAGCTCAGCGTCCCGACGGGCGACGAGCCGCTCGGCCTGCACCGCCAGGTCGGCCTGCTCGGTCTCGAGAGCCTGCTGGGCGGCGGCAGCCTGCTCGGCACGTTCCATGATCGCCAGCTGCACGTCCTCGAGCTCGGCCTGACGCCGTCCGAGGGACTCCAGCTCGTGCTGCAGGCCCTGGAGGTCCTTGGCGCTGCCGTGCCCGGACTCCAGGTGCTGGCGGTCACGGACCGCCCGCTGCCGGACCTGCTCGACGTCGCTCTCCGCCTTGGCCAGCTCCCGGGCGACGTCCGAGGCGATCGTCCGTGCCGCGACGAGCTGGTCGTCGACCTGTGCCCGCCGCGCCTCCAGCGCCTCCAGCTCGGCGTGCACCGGCAGTGTGCGGCGGCGGTGCGCCAGCTGGGCGAGCCGGGTGTCGAGGGCCTGGACGTCGAGCAGCCGGCGCTGGTCCTGCGCCGGGGCAGTGGTCATCGGACAAGTCCTCCCGAGCTCGGCACGCGGAACGTCCACGGGTCGGTGCGCCGTTCGCTGACCCGCGTCTCCACCGTAGTGCCGGTGGCCGCGAGCTCCGCGGCCAGCCGCTCGGCCGCCCCGTGCAGCCAGGGCCACTCACTGGCCCAGTGCGACACGTCGATGAGCGCCGGCGCGCCACCCGCTGCCGTCTCCCGCGCCTCGGACGCCGGGTGGTGCCGCAGGTCCGCGGTGACGTAGGCGTCGGCGCCGCTGGCCCGGACGGCGTCGAACAGGCTGTCCCCGGACCCGCCGCAGACCGCGACCCGGCGCACGACGTCATCGGGGTGACCAGCGACCCGCACCCCCTGGGCCGTGTGCGGCAGCGCTGCGGCCACGACGTCGGCCAGCTCGGCCAGTCGCAACGGCCGGCGCAGCTGCCCCACCCGCCCGATGCCCTGCGGGGAGGACCAGGCCGCGAGCTCGAGCAGGTCGAACGCCGGCTCCTCGTAGGGGTGCGCGCCGCGAAGCGCGGCAACGACGGCGTCGCGACGGTGCCGCGGCAGCACCATCTCCACGCGGGTCTCCTCGACCCTCTCCACCCGGCCCACCTCGCCGACCGCCGGCGACGCACCCTCCCCGGGCAGGAAGGTGCCGGTGCCGGTCGTCGTCCAGGCGCAGCGGCGGTAGTCCCCGATCTCGCCGGCCCCAGCCGCGGCGAGCGCGTCGACGAGAGTCTCGGCGTCCGGGGTGGGGACGAACACGACCACCTTGTCCAGCGGGTCCACCGGCCGCGCGGACAGCGGGTGAAGATCCTCCAGGCCGAGTACCCGGGCGAGGGCGTCCGAGACGCCGGGGCGTGCGCTGTCGGCGTTCGTGTGGGCGACGAACAACGCGGACCCGCCGCGGACGAGGTCGTGCACGACTCGCCCCTTGGCCGTCGTGGCAGCCACGGAGTGCACCGGTCGCAGCAGCAGCGGGTGGTGGGTGACCACCAGCTCAGCGCCCCACTCCAGCGCCTCCTGGACGACCTCGGCGACCGGGTCGACGGCGAGCAGCACCTTGCGGACGGTGGCGGCTGGGTCACCGCAGACCAGCCCGACGGCGTCCCAGGGCTCGGCCTGACCGGGCGGGTAGAGACGGTCGAGGACGGCGACGACGTCCCCGAGCGTGGGATGGTCGGTGGAACGGGCACTGGGAGGGGAGGCGGCCGGGGTCACGGACGCCGAGGCTACCCCGCAGCGAGTGGGCCCGGCCGGGTTCGAACCGACGACACCCGCGGTGTAAACGCGGTGCTCTACCAGCTGAGCTACAGGCCCCGAGCCGTGGCAGGGTACCCGGGACCGACTGCTGTGGGCCACGGCCGCCGAAGTCTCGGGCCAACGGCGGCCGTGGCTGGTGACAGCAAACCGCACCCGCCGGTTCGAACGGAAGTCAGGCCGGTCCGGTGTCTCACTGTGCGGGCACCCCCACCCCTCGGTGATCATGCAATCCCGCCACCCCGCGCCCCCCTCGGTGATCATGCAATCCCGCCACCCCCTCACCCCCCTCGGTGATCATGCAATCCCGCCACCCTGAGCTCCGGGCTGAGGGGCGGACTGCATCAAACCGGCATGTCCCTGGCGCAGTTGCACCGATGAATGACACGACGCCGCCCACCACCCTCGCAGACCGCCCCTGGCGACGGGTCTAGCCACAAAATGCTGGATTCCGCACGTCCTTGCCGGCGTGTCGCGCCCCCAACCCAGCATTCTGCGAGCACGGGCGCGGGGCGGGAGGTTGCGGGGTGGCGGGGTGGCGGGGTGGCGGGATTGCATGATCACGAAGGAGGGGCAGGGCGGTGGTGCTGTGCTGCACCGGTGACAACCGGTGACAAGCGGTGACAACCGGTGAGGACCCGTGACAGCCAGGTCCGTCAGCGGCGGTTGCGGGTGGAGAGCCGGGTACCGGACCAGTCCGGGCACGCGCTCACCGTCGAGGTCGCGTGCAGGCCCGCGGTGGGGGCCGCCTCCTCGATGTCGGAGGCCTCGACGTGGCCGGGCCGGCCCGGCTTGGGCGTGAGCAGCCACACGGTGCCGCCGTCGGCCAGGGAGGTGAGCGCGTCGACCAGCGCGTCGACGAGGTCCCCGTCCCCGTCCCGCCACCACAGCAGCACCGTGTCGACGACCTCGTCGGTCTCCTCGTCGAGGAGCTCGCCCCCGGTGACGTCCTCGACGGCGTCCCGCAGGTCGTGGTCGACGTCGTCGTCGTACCCGATCTCCTGCACCACCTGGCCGGGCCGGAAGCCCAGCTTGGTCGCCACGGCCTGACCGGCCGCGGCGTCCGCGGTCGCACCCACGCGTCGTCCCTCCTGCACGGCCCCCGAGGGGCAGTCGGTGTCTGTGTCGGGGCACGACGCTACCGCGCCGGCACCCGCTCGTGGGGGCCACCGTGCGGCCGAACGCCCCACCGGACCACTCAGCCCGTGAGCAGCGAGATCCGGACCTGACGGACTCGGTTGTCGACGTTGGTGTCGACGAGGCAGACCGACTGCCAGGTGCCCAGGGCGAGGCGGCCGTCGAGCACGGGGACCGTCACCGACGGGGAGACGAGTGCCGGCAGCACGTGGTCACGGCCGTGGCCTACTGACCCGTGGTGGTGCCGCCAGCCTTCTCCGCGCGGCCCCTCCGGCGGCAGCAGCACCCGCAGGACCGCCAGCAGGTCGGTGTCCGAGCCCGACCCGGTCTCCAGCACGGCGACTCCGGCGGTGGCGTGCGGGACGAAGACGTTGAGCAGCCCGTCGACGGCACCGGCCTCGGCGGCGAGCTCCGCGCACCGAGCGGTGATGTCGACGACCTGCTCGGCGTCGCCGGTACGCACCTCGATCAGGGTCGTGAGCATGCCGCGACCTTACGGGGGACCCGATGTGACGTCCCGGCGCGGGAGGGACAGGATGGAGGGTGCAGCGCGAGGCCGGCGTCGCGGCGACGGCCGGCCGTCGCAGAGCCGTGAGAGTAAGAGAGGCCAGACGTGGCAGCACACCAGGACGAGGGCCCGATCAGCACCGGCATGCCGGGACAGCTGCCGGACATCGACCCCGAGGAGACCCAGGAGTGGCTGGAGTCGCTCGACGGGGCCATCGACGAGCGTGGGCGGCAACGAGCCAGGTACCTCATGCTCAGCCTGCTCCAGCGCGCACGCGAGCGGCACGTCGGTGTCCCGAGCCTGGTGGCCACCGACTACGTCAACACCATCCCGCCGGAGTCCGAGCCGTGGTTCCCCGGTGACGAGGAGGTGGAGCGGCGCTACCGCGCCTGGATCCGGTGGAACGCCGCGGTCATGGTGCACCGAGCGCAGCGGCCGGAGATCTCCGTCGGCGGCCACATCTCGACGTACGCGTCGTCCGCGACCCTGTACGAGGTCGGGTTCAACCACTTCTTCCGCGGCAAGGACCACCCCGGCGGCGGGGACCACGTGTTCGTCCAGGGGCACGCCTCCCCGGGCATCTACGCCCGTGCCTTCCTCGAGGGCCGGCTCGGCGAGGAGCACCTCGACGGGTTCCGCCAGGAGCACTCGATGCCGCACGGGCTGCCGTCCTACCCGCACCCCAGGCTGATGCCGGACTTCTGGGAGTTCCCGACGGTCTCCATGGGCCTGGGCCCGATGAACGCCGTCTACCAGGCCGAGTTCAACAAGTACCTGCACGCCCGCGGGATCAAGGACACCTCCCAGCAGCACGTCTGGGCCTTCCTCGGCGACGGCGAGATGGACGAGCCGGAGAGCCGCGGCCTGCTGCACGTCGCCGCGGACCACGAGCTGGACAACCTGACGTTCGTGGTCAACGCCAACCTTCAGCGCCTCGACGGCCCCGTCCGCGGCAACGGCAAGATCATCCAGGAGCTCGAGCAGTTCTTCCGCGGCGCCGGCTGGAACGTCATCAAGGTGATCTGGGGCCGCGAGTGGGACCCGCTGCTGGCCGCCGACCGCGACGGCGCGCTCGTCAACCTCATGAACGTCACCCCGGACGGGGACTTCCAGACGTACAAGGCGGAGAGCGGGGCGTTCGTCCGCGAGCACTTCTTCGGCCGCGACCCGCGGACCCGGCGCATGGTCGAGAAGATGAGCGACGAGGAGATCTGGAACCTCAAGCGCGGTGGTCACGACTACCGCAAGGTCTACGCCGCGTACAAGGCCGCGATGGCGCACACCGGCCAGCCGACGGTCATCATCGCCAAGACCATCAAGGGATACGGCCTGGGGCCGCACTTCGCCGGCCGCAACGCCACCCACCAGATGAAGAAGCTCACCCTCGAGGACCTCAAGCTGCTCCGGGACAGCCTGCGCATCCCGGTCAGCGACGCCCAGCTCGAGGAGAACCCGTACCTGCCGCCGTACTACCACCCCGGACCCGATGCGCCCGAGGTCCAGTACCTGCTCGAGCGGCGCCACAAGCTCGGCGGCTTCGTGCCCGAGCGACGGGCACGTGCCACGACGCTGCACCTGCCCGCCGAGGACGCCTACCAGGTCGTCAAGCGCGGCTCGGGCAAGCAGCAGGTCGCCACGACGATGGCGTTCGTCCGGCTGCTCAAGGACCTCATGAAGGACAAGGAGTTCGGCGAGCGGGTGGTGCCCATCATCCCGGACGAGGCCAGGACCTTCGGGATGGACTCCTTCTTCCCGACGGCGAAGATCTACAACCCGCACGGCCAGCGCTACGTGTCGGTGGACCGGGAGCTCATGCTCTCCTACAAGGAGTCCGAGTCCGGTCAGATCCTGCACGTCGGGATCAACGAGGGCGGGGCGAGCGCCGCGTTCATCGCCGCCGGCACCTCCTACGCCACGCACGGCGAACCGATGGTGCCCGTCTACATCTTCTACTCGATGTTCGGCTTCCAGCGGACCGGGGACAACCTGTGGGCCGCCGGGGACCAGATGACCCGCGGGTTCCTCCTCGGAGCCACCGCAGGCCGCACGACGCTGACCGGCGAGGGGCTCCAGCACGCCGACGGCCACTCGCTGCTGCTCGCCTCGACCAACCCGGCCGTCGTCGCCTACGACCCGGCGTACGCCTACGAGATCGGCCACATCGTGCGGGCCGGTCTGGAGCGGATGTACGGCCAGGAGGGCGAGGACGTCGACCGGAACGTCTACTACTACCTCACCGTCTACAACGAGCCGATGGTGCAGCCGCCGGAACCGCAGGACGTGGACGTCGAAGGCATCGTCCGAGGCCTGCACAAGGTGAGTCCGGCCATGGGCAGCGGCGACCGGCCACGCGTCCAGCTGCTCGCCTCCGGGGTCGCGGTGCCGTGGGCGCTGGAGGCCCAGGAGCTGCTCGGCAAGGACTTCGGTGTCGACGCCGACGTCTGGAGCGTGACGTCGTGGAACGAGCTGCGCCGCGACGGGCTGGCTTGCGACGAGTGGGCGTTCGACCACCCCGGTGAGCAGGCACCGGTGCCGTTCGTCGCTCAGCGGCTGGGTGACGCTCCTGGCCCGGTCGTCGCGGTCAGTGACTGGATGCGCGCCGTCCCGGACCAGATCCGCCAGTACGTGCCGCAGGAGTACGTCTCGCTGGGCACCGACGGCTTCGGGTTCTCCGACACCCGTCCCGCTGCTCGCCGGTACTTCCACGTCGACGGGCCGTCCATCGCCTACCAGGCGCTGCGCGTACTGGAGTCCCGCGGCGAGGTGGACACCGGGGTGGCGGCCAAGGCGTACGAGCGGTACCGCCTGGACGACGTGACCGCGGGGACGACGGGTACCGCGGGCGGCGACGCCTGAGTCCGCGGCCGCCACACGGGGGGCCGTGACCGGGGTCAGCGAGTGGTGAACCGCCCCCGGTCGCGGTCCGCCTCGGTGATCGCCCGTTCCAGCTCGGCGCGCAGCGGCTCGACCTGCGTGGTGTCCGGGTGCTCGGCGAGCACCTCGAGGTGCCGTCGGGCCTCGCTGATGCGTCCGGCCTCGACCGCGGCGTGCACGAGGTGGCGCCCTGCCTGCACGGTGTGCTCCCGGGGGCGCCAGTGACCGACCCCGAGCCCAAGTGCCTCCGACGGCATCCCGGCGTCCCGGAGCATCGCCAGGCCCTCGGCCAGCGCCTGACCGGAGGGGTCGCGCTCGGCGGCGGTGCCCAGACGGCGCAGCGCGCCGTCGCGGTCCTCGTGCACGGACAGCCGGGCCAGCTCGATCAGCGGGTACCAGGCGCGGTGGTTGCCGGCCAACTCCTCGGCCAGGGCCCACACCGCGTCGTCGGCGGCCCGCTGCGGGTCGCCGTCGACGTGCCCCTCGGCAGCCCGGCGGCGGACGATGTCCGCGAGCCGGACGAAGGCCGACGAGTCGTTGGGGTCCTCGCGCAGCCGATCGCGCAGGTGGACCTCCTCTGCGGCGTCGATCGGGAGCCGGCGGCGCCGCCGCGGCCGCAGTGCCGCAGGGGGGCGCAGCGCGGGCCCGAGCCCTGCGGTGCGGGCCAGGCGTACACGGCGGCGGAGTCGGTCGAGCAGTCCCATGGCGTCCTTCCCCCTCGGCGGGCCCGGTCCGCACCCGAGGCACCGGCAGCGAGGGCGTGGCTTGACCTGACCCTAACCCAACCCGGCCGAGCGCGCGGCCCCCTGCACCGGCTGGTCCGCACGCACCCGCTCACCCGAGAGTTGTGGTCCTCCCACAACGGCCGCCTATCCTCCGCCCATGACGGACGCGTCAGAGGAGACCGCGGAGCGGCTGCACCGGGCCGTCGGACGGCTGGCGACCGCAGCCCTGCGCCGCCTCGACGAGACGCTGCCGTGGTACCGGGCGATGCCGCCCCAGGACCGCTCCTGGGTCGGGCTGGTGGCCCAGGCCGGCATCTCGGCCTTCCTCGCCTGGTACCGGGACCCGGAAGGTCCGCTGGAGATCACCGCCGACGTCTTCGGCACCGCACCGCGTGAGCTGACCCGCTCGGTCAGCCTGAGCCAGACCCTCGAGCTGGTCCGCGCCGTGGTCGACGTCGTCGAGGAGAACGTCGCCTCGATCGCTCCCGCGGATGGGCGGCAGGAGCTGCGGGAGGCAGTGCTGCGGTACTCCCGTGAGGTGGCGTTCGCCGCCGCCCAGGTCTACGCCTCGGCGGCGGAGGCACGGGGCGCCTGGGACGCACGGCTGGAGGCGCTCGTCGTCGACGCCCTGCTGCGCGGAGAGGCGGACGAGGTGCTCGCCTCCCGGGCCGCCGCCCTCGGTTGGCAGGGCCACGAGCACGTCGTCGTCGTCGCCGGGACACCGCCTCCAGGCACCAGCGAGGACGTCGCCGACGAGCTGCGCCGGCTGGCCCGCAAGGCGGCCGACGACGCCCTCGTCGGCCTGCAGGGCGAGCACCTGCTGGTCGTCCTCGGGTCCTCTGGAGACCCCCGGGACGCCGTTGCCGGACTGGCCGCCCGGCTCGGGGCCGGCCCGGTCGTCGTCGGGCCCGTCGTCCCCGGGCTTGCGGACGCCGGGCGGTCGGCGCGGGCCGCGCTGGCAGGCCTCGTCGCGGCCAGGGCCTGGCCGCAGGCGCCGCGCCCGGTGGCCGCCGACGACCTGCTGCCCGAACGGGTGCTCGCCGGAGACGTCACCGCGCGACGGGCCCTGGTCGACCGCGCCTGGACGCCGCTGCAGGACGCCGGCAGCGCCCTCGCCGAGACCCTCTCGGCGTACCTGGCCACCGGTCGGTCCGTGGAGGGGACGGCCCGGGCGCTGTTCGTCCACCCGAACACCGTCCGCTACCGGCTGCGGCGGGTCGCCGAGGTGACCGGGTGGGACCCGCTGTCACCCCGGGAGGCGTTCGTGCTGCAGACCGCGGTGGCGCTCGGTCTGCTCGCCGACCGGCCGTCTCGGCGCGGCCCCCGTTGACCGACGCAGGGCCGAGTTCCCTGACGGCCGACTTCTCTGACGGCCGAGTTCCCTGACGGCCGAGTTCCCTGACGGCCGAGTTCCCTGACCACCCCATGACCACTGTTGGGGGAACCCTCCAACAACGCCGTCCCGGGTTCGTGGGCGTCACACCCTCCGGGTTGGCTTCGGTGGGGGCAGGCTGGAGCGGTGCTGGCTCTTCTGTGCCCTGGTCAGGGCTCCCAGACCCCGGGCTTCCTGACCCCCTGGACCGAGCGGTCCGCCGTCCGCGACCGGCTCGAGCGGCTGTCCGCCGTCGCCGGCGTCGACCTGCTCGCCCACGGCACCACCTCGGACGCCGAGACCATCCGGGACACCGCCGTCGCCCAGCCGCTCATCGTCGCCGCGGGGCTGGCCGTGCTGCCGGAGCTGCTCGACGGCATCGACCGTGCACACGACGCACACGGCGCAGACGACGCCGCCACCGGTCCGGACGTCGTCGCCGGCCACTCCGTGGGCGAGATCACCGCGGCCGTGGTTGCCGGCGTGCTGACCGAGGACGACGCGATCACCCTGGTCCGTGAGCGTGGCCGGGCGATGGCCGAGGCCGCCGCCGTCGTCCCGACCGGGATGAGCGCGGTGCTGGGTGGAGACCCCGACGATGTCGCCGCGGCGCTGGAGCGCCACGGCCTGACGGCCGCGAACGTCAACGGCGCAGGCCAGGTGGTCGCCGCCGGCCCGCTCGACCGGCTCGCCGCCCTGGCCCAGGACCCTCCGACCCGCAGTCGCGTCGTCCCCCTGCAGGTCGCCGGGGCCTTCCACACCGCCTACATGGCGCCGGCCGTGGAGGCCCTCGCCCGCTGCGCCGCGGACGTCACCGCAGCAGACCCGCGGAGGCGGCTGCTGTCCAACGCGGACGGCGCAGTGGTCGGCGACGGCCGCGAGGTCCTCGACCGGCTGGTCGGTCAGGTCAGCCGTCCGGTGCGCTGGGACCTGTGCCAGGCGACTCTCGCCGACATGGGTGTCACCGCCGTCCTCGAGCTGCCACCGGCCGGGACGCTGACCGGCCTGGCCCGCCGGGCCCTGCCCGGCGTGGAGACGCTCGCCCTGCGCACCCCGGATGACCTGGACGCCGCCCGCGACCTCGTCCTCCGCCACGCCGAGCGGACCTCCGCCGCCCAGACCTCCGGGGCCCGGGCATGACCGGCGCCGGTGCAGCAGGCGCCGCTCGACTCACGGCCGCCCAGGGCGCCCGGCACGCCCGCATCCTCGCCGTCGGCGGCTACCGGCCCGAGCGGGTCGTGACGAACGCGGAGGTCTGCGAGCTCATCGACTCCAGCGACGAGTGGATCCGGGAGCGCTCCGGGATCATCACCCGGCACCGGGCCGCGCCCGACGAGAGCGTCACCGACATGGCGGAGTCGGCGTCCCGGGCGGCGCTGGAGCACGCTGGCCTGGCCGGTCCGGACGTCGACGCCGTCATCGTCGCCACGGTGACGCACCCGTACCAGACGCCGTCCTCGGCCACGCTGCTCGCCCACCGGCTCGGCGCCACCCCGGCCCCGGCGTTCGACGTCTCCGCGGCCTGCGCCGGTTTCGGGCACGGGGTGTCGTTGGCCTCCGACATGGTCCGCGGCGGGTCGGCCCGCACGGTTCTCGTCGTCGGGGTGGAGAAGCTGTCCGACTTCACCGACCCGCGCGACCGCTCCACGGCCTTCCTGTTCGGGGACGGCGCGGGCGCCGTCGTCATCGGGCCGTCCGAGCAGCCGGGAATCGGCCCCACCGTGTGGGGCTCGGACGGCGAGCAGTGGGACGTCATCTCCCAGAAGCACTCCTGGATCGACGTCCGGGACTCCCACGCCGAGTGGCCGGCCTTGCGGATGGCCGGCCAGCAGGTGTTCCGGTGGGCCGTCTGGCAGATGGCCCCGGTGGCCCGCAAGGCGCTCGACGCGGCGGGGGTCAGCGCCGAGGACCTCGGCGCGTTCATCCCCCACCAGGCGAACATGCGCATCATCGACGCGATGATCAAGCAGCTGCGGCTGCCCGAGCACGTGCCGGTGGCCCGCGACATCGCCGAGACCGGCAACACCTCCGCGGCGTCCATCCCGCTGGCGATGGAGCGCATGCTGCGAGAGGGCCGGGCGCACTCCGGCGACCTGGCCCTGCTCATCGGCTTCGGCGCCGGCCTCTCCTACGCCGCGCAGGTCGTCGTCCTGCCCTGACCCGGACGCCGCCAGCGGCCCCTACCCGTCCCGACCCCCCGCCGCCGGCGGGTGCACCACGCACACCGACCACCACGGAGAAGGAGAACCACCAGACATGGCGCAGAGCGAGCAGGAGATCCTCGAGGGCATCGCGGAGCTCGTCAACGAGGAGACCGGGCTGCCCAAGGAGTCCGTCGAGATGGACAAGTCGTTCACCGACGACCTCGACATCGACTCGCTGTCGATGACCTCGATCGTCGTGCAGGCCGAGGACAAGTTCGGCGTGAAGATCCCGGACGAGGACACGAAGAACCTCAAGACGGTGCGCGACGTCGTCAACTACGTCCAGCAGGCCCAGGGCTGACCCGCCAGGCCGCCCGCCGCCCGGCCCCGGCGACCCCGGGGCGGGCGGCTGCTCCGACCCTCTCCCACCCCTGGAGGCACCGTCCATGAGCCCCCGCACCGTCGTCGTCACCGGCCTGGGCGCCACCACCCCGCTCGGCGGTGACATCGCCAGCACCTGGCAGGCGACCCTCGAGGGCCGGTCCGGCGCGCGCACGCTGACCGAGGACTGGGTCACCGAGCTGGAGCTGCCGGTGACCTTCGCCGCCCCGCTCGCCATGCCGACCAGCGAGGTGCTGCCCCGGCACGAGGCCAAGCGGCTCGACCCGTCCGGGCAGTACGCGCTCGTCGCCTCCCGCGAGGCGTGGGCGGACGCCGGAGCACCGGACGTCGAGGGCGAACGGCTCGGCGCCGTGATCGCCTCCGGCATCGGCGGGGTGTGGACGCTGCTGTCGGCCTACGACGTGCTCAAGGAGCGCGGGCCGCGGCGGGTGCTGCCGCTGACGGTGCCGATGCTCATGCCGAACGGTGCGGCCGCGGCCGTCGGCCTCGACCTCGGGGCCCGGGCCGGCGTCCACACCCCGGTATCGGCGTGCGCCTCCGGTGCCGAGGCACTGGCCTACGCGGTGGGGATGATCCGGGACGGTCGGGCCGACGTCGTGGTCGCCGGCGGCACGGAGGCCGCGATCCACCCGCTGCCGATCGCCGGGTTCGCCGCGATGCAGGCGCTGTCCACCCGCAACGACGACCCGGCCGCGGCGTCGCGGCCGTACGACGCCGGCCGGGACGGCTTCGTCCTCGGTGAGGGGGCCGCGGTCGTCGTCCTGGAGTCCGCGGAGCACGCCCGGGCGCGTGGGGCGCGCGTCTACGCGGAGCTCGTCTCGGCCGGGACGACCTCCGACGCCCACCACATCGCCGCCCCCGAGCCGGACGGGCGCGGGGCGGCGCGCGCCGTGCGCAGCGCCCTGGAGACCGGCGAGATCGACCCGGCCGACGTCGTCCACGTCAACGCGCACGCCACCTCCACGCCGGCCGGGGACGTCGCCGAGGCGCGCAGCCTGCGGGCCTCCCTCGGCGCCGCGCTCGACGGCGTCGCGGTCAGCGCGACGAAGTCCATGACCGGGCACCTGCTGGGCGCCGCCGGTGCGCTGGAGAGCGTCTACACGGTGCTGGCACTGCACCACCGCACCGCCCCGCCGACCATCAACGTCGACGAGCTGGACCCGGAGATCGACCTCGACGTCGTGCGGGGCGAGCCGCGGGCCCTGCGAGCAGGGGTGGCGCTGAACAACTCCTTCGGGTTCGGCGGCCACAACGTGGCGCTGGCGTTCCGCAGCGTCTGACTGCCGGAAGGCTACGACGCGGTGGACCCGCCGCGAACGGCGACGGCGGTGGCAGGTCAGCCGACGCGGTGCAACCAGCGCACGGGGGCGCCGTCCCCGGCGTACCGGAACGGCTCGAGCTCGCGGTCCCACGCGGCTCCGAGAGCCAGGTCGAGCTCGGCGCGCATCCGCTCTGGGTCCTCGGCCAGCTCCAGTGCCGCGCGGACCCGGTCCTCGGGGACCAGCACGTTGCCGTGCACGTCAGTGACCGCGTGGAAGATGCCCAGCTCGGGCGTGTGGCTCCAGCGGGCGCCGTCCACGCCGGGACTCGGCTCCTCGGTCACCTCGTAACGCAGGTGCGCCCATCCGCGCAGGGCAGAGGTGAGGCGCGCCCCGGTGCCCGGGGTGGCCTGCCAGGACAGCTCTCCACGGAACAGCCCGGGGGCGGCCGGTTGCGCCGTCCAGTCCAGGGCGACGCGCACGCCAAGGACGCCGCCGGCGGCCCACTCGACGTGTGGGCACAGCGCCCGCGGCGCGGAGTGCACGAACAGGACGCCGCGCGTCATGGCTCCGGACATCTCACCCTCCCTGGTTCGAGCTCGAGGTGCGTCTTCCCCAACGGACCTCGGTGAACCCCGGGTGCTGCTCCGGTGCGGCACGGCGCGGTGCCTGCCGCTGGGCATTCTGCCCTACCGCGGGGCGGTCTACCAGCCCCCGCTGGCCACTTGCCGCGAACCGGCGGTCACCGAGGGGTGAAGTCGGGACGGTGACGTGCCGATGCACGGAACGAACCGGACCACGTGAGAGAGCGAGAACGCGGGTGGACGACGTCGAGCGGCTGATGGCCGAGGCCTACGACCAGGGCGTGGTCAGCGAGGTGATCCGCCCGGCGGCGATCGTCCCCGAGGACGCCGCCCGGTCGGTGCTCGTCGAGCTGGCGCTGCGGGACGTGCAGAACGGCGGCGTCTGGCAGTCGGAGCCGACGCTGTGGAGCCGGTACGACCGGCCGTGGCACGGGGCCCACAACCCCGCCGGCGCCGAGCTCATCGGCACCATCCAGGTCGCGTACGGCACTCCGACCAAGTACGAGATCACCATCTACCGGGTGACGGTGACCCGGCTGGGGACCGAGGCCGGCTGGACGGTCGAGGCGCTGACCGACGAGGCGCTCGGCTACGGCGGTCTCACCCTGGCGAGCTGCCCACGCGCCACGCTGGCAGCACCCCCCAAGCCGTTCCGGTTCTGAGCCGAGTCCCGACCGGACCGGCTCCGACCCGGCGTCCGGCCGGGTCGAGCCGGTGGCCCCGGCTGCGGCGTCCGGCTGTGGTTGGGAAGATGGACGGGTGCCACGCCGCCACCACCGCCCCGCGCTGCTGAGCAGCGACGTGCTGGAGTCGCTCCAGGGCGGTGCCGGCGACCCGGCGCTGCGGGCGGAGGCCGCCCACGCCACCGCCCGGCTCCTCGTCGAAGGGGTCCGCGACGAGCAGGACGCCGAGCTGTCGGCGCGGGTCGTCCGCCTCGCCGACGAGTACGGCCTCGAGCCCCTCGCCGAGCTGTGGGCCGACTCTCCACCGGACTCCCTGCCAGGTGCCCTGTGGCGCCTCTACGCGTTGCGCCAGTGGGTGCACGCCGACCCTGCGGCAGCGGCGGCACAGTTCGCCGAGGGGAGCCGCCGCGCTCCCGTCCACCACGCCGTCGCGGGAGTGGCCGACCCGCCCGGCCCCGAGGAGGTGCGCTCGCTCGTCGACGCCGTGCTCTCCGGAGTAGCCCACGGGGACGTCGCCACCACCCTGGAACGGGCTGCGGCCTTCGCCCGCGTCGTCGCCGTCGGGCGGGCGGACCAGGCCGCGGACTCCCCCGGCGCGACCGCCGTCGGGACTGCGGGCAGCGAGGGCAGCCGGCTGACGATGTCCGCCGCTCGGCTCGTGCGGACCGCCGAACAGCTCGAGGTGGCCGCTCGGCGCCTGCGCGAGAACGACCGCCGCCGGGAAGCATCCGAGGACTCACCGGGTTAGGGTTGGTCGTGCGCCGGGCCGCGGTAGCCCCGGGCTCCACTTCAAGCCGCTTCGAGCGGCCACGCGCCGAGAGGCGCTCCCGGCCCGGCGCACCTCACTCTCTCGCTTACTCCCGGTGTGGAGGCCGTGCGTCCAGCGACCGCTGAGACGGCCACCGCCGTTGCGCGCATACCTGAGGCGAGAACGGGTACTCACTGGCTGTGAGCCGGGGCTCCATGAAGGACCTCTGGGGCCCCGGTGATCGATTCTTTACTTTTACTTGACTCGCACTTGCCGACCGGAGAGGATTCCGGTGCGGCCCCTCTCGAGGGGCCGTCCACCCGTCCGTGGCGGCTTCCGCGGACGCGCGACACACCCGTCGCTCGGTGGTCCTCCCCGGAGGATGGGACCGGACCCGGTCCGGCGGCGCAGCTCGAGGGGACGCCGCCGGGCCGGGTTCACCCCGTTGTGGAGGTCTCCCTGTGGGGCAGGTGGGACTTGAACCCACGACGGGCGGATTATGAGTCCGCTGCTCTGACCGGCTGAGCTACTGCCCCGACGCCCGGACTGTACCCACCCCTCTTCGGTGATCATGCAATCCCGCCACCCGCCGGCCCACCCCTCGGTGATCATGCAATCCCGCCACCCGCCGGCCCACCCCTCGGTGATCATGCAATCCCGCCACCCCGTGAGCGGCGTGCACCCACATGAGGGCTCGCCGCTACAGTCCGATCCCGCGCAGAATGCTGGGTTCGTCACAGCTTTGCCGGCGAGTCGCGCCACCAACTCGGCATTCTGCGGGCTGGCCCGAGGACCCGGGGGCCCGGTGGCGGGGTGGCGGGATTGCATGATCACGACGAGGGGACTGTCGACTGATCACGGGTGGGCCCGGTGGCGGGGTGGCGGGATTGCATGATCACGAAGAGTGAGGCGGTTGAGAGGTGCTCCCGCGACTGGACTCGAACCAGTAACCTGCCGGTTAACAGCCGGCTGCTCTGCCAATTGAGCTACGCGGGACCGTGCCGACCCGGAGTCGAACGCCCCGGGCACGCGAGTCGGAACTCTAGCAAACCTGGCCGGCCGGTCCGCTCACCCGGGGACGAGCCCAGCAGCCGCCTCCACCTCGCGTCGCGCTTCCTCCACCGAGCGGCGGACGACGGGGTCCTCCAGGGAGACGCCGGCGTCCGGGACGACCTGGCTGACGAACCCGTCCGGCGTCCGGCGGACGGCCACCCGGACGCCGCGGCGGCCACGGACCGGGACCCTCCGGGCCAGCACGACGGAGGCCTGGACCCGTTCCCGCAACGTCTCCGGGAGCAGGGTGCGCGTGTCACCGGAAAGCCCCAGGCGCACGTAGCCGCCCTCGACGAGGTGGACGTCGACCGCCCCGGCCTCCGGGTCCCAGGTCGCGGTGTCGATCTCGTGCCAGAGCGCCGACAGCCTCCGCGCGTCCGCGTCACCGACGACCAGCCGCTCGGCGGTGGCCACGGCCGTCCCGCCGTCGTCGAGCTCGGCGACCGCGAGCAGCCGCTCGCCCGCGACGCCGAGGGACTCCGCCGTCCGGGCGTCCAGCCGTGGCCGCCGGGGGAACCGTTCTCGCAGACCCATGTCAGTCCTCTCGCAGGGCGCGGCGGCGGGCCTCAAGCTCGAACAGCTCACGGTAGACGGCGCTGGCTGCGTCGTCATCGCCGGCGGCCTCGAGCCGCTGCGCCCGGCCCCTCAGCTCCGCCTCGCGGCGCAGCAGGTCGCGGTCGACCGTGTCCCGGACCAGCCCGGCGGCGAGAACCGACACGCCGTCCTCGCCCGTCGCGGGCAGCTCGGCGACGGCCAGCTCGCCGACGAGGGACTGCACCTCCACGGGGGCGTGCTCGCGCACCCGCTCGGCCCAGCCCGGCCCGGCCGCTCGTACGCCGCCGAGAGCCCGGACCGTGTCGTGCAGGACGCGGTGCGCGGGGGCCTGCATCGCCTCGGCGCCCAGGTCGTCGAATGCCGCCGGCACGCGGTGCGGGAACTGCAGCACGGCCTGCAGGAGCTGTCGCTCCGCCCGGACCACCGGGTCCCGCAGGTCGGGGCGGGGCACCTGTGGCGCCGTGGACGCACTCCCGGGGCCACCCCTGGCCACGGCCCCGGACGCCTCGGGGCCCCGGCGCCCGGCGGCGGCGACGGCACGGCGCACCGACTCGACGTCCATGCCGAGCCAGCCGGCGAGCATCCGGGCGTACTCCGGGCGCAGCGACTGGTCGCGGATGCCGGCGACGACCGGAGCTGCCGCTCGCAGTGCCTGCACCCGGCCCTCGGCGGTGTCGAGGTCGAAGCGCCGCAGCGCTGCACGGATGGCGAACTCGAACAGCGGCGTCCGCGTCCGCACCAGCGCCTCGACCGCCTCGTCGCCGCGGGCCAGCCGCAGGTCGCAGGGGTCCATCCCGTCCGGGCTGACGGCGACGTAGGTCTGGGCGACGAACCTCTGGTCCTCGGCGAAGGCCCGCAACGCCGCCTTCTGCCCGGCCTCGTCACCGTCGAAGGTGAACACGACCTCCCCGTGCCGGGCGTCGTCGTCCGCGAGCAGCCGGCGGACCACCTTGATGTGGTCGGCCCCGAAGGCCGTCCCACAGGTGGCGACGGCGGTCGGCACCCCGGCCAGGTGGCAGGCCATGACGTCGGTGTAGCCCTCGACGACGACGACCTGGCGGCGCTTGGCGATCTCCCGCTTGGCCAGGTCGAGCCCGTACAGCACCTGCGACTTGTGGTACACGGGCGTCTCGGGGGTGTTGAGGTACTTGGGTCCGGTGTCCTCCTCGAGCAGCCGCCGGGCGCCGAAGCCGATGACGGCGCCCGTGACGTCGCGGATCGGCCAGACGAGTCGCCCGCGGAAGGCGTCGTAGGCACCGCGGCTGCCGCGGCGAGCCAGCCCCCCGGTGACGAGCTCGTCGTCCCGGAAGCCGCGGCCGCGCAGGTGGCTGACGAGGGAGTCCCAGCCCTGAGGGGCGAACCCGACGCCGAAGTGCTCGGCCGCGGCGCGGTCGAAGCCCCGCCGGCTGAGGAACTCCCGGCCGGGGCGCGCGCCGGGTGCCGTGAGCTGCTCGGCGTAGAACTCGGCGGCGACGGCGTGCGCGTCGAGCAGGCGCTGGCGGCGGCCGACGTCCTGGGGACGCGGACCGTCCCCGTCCTCGTAGCGGAGGGTGACCCCGGCGCGGGCCGCGAGCCGTTCGACCACCTCGGTGAAGGACTGGTGGTCGACCTTCTGCAGGAAGGAGAACACGTCGCCGCCCTCACCGCAGCCGAAGCAGTGCCACAGCCCGACGTGGGGGCGGACGTGGAAGGACGGGGTTCGCTCGTCGTGGAACGGGCACAGCCCCTTGAGGGACCCGACGCCGCCGGGCTTGAGCGTGACGTGCTCACCGACCACGTCCTCGATCCGCACGCGCTCACGGACCAGGTCGATGTCCTCGCGCCGGATCCGCCCTGCCACGACGTGAGTCTAGGCGGGCCGACTCACAGCGCCGCCAGGTCGGTCCCCTCGTCGGCGAGCGCCGCGACGTCCACGACCACACGGTCCTCGACGAGACGCTTCACGGCGTCCGCCTCGCCCCAGCGGTTGACGTGCATCCCCGCGTGCACGGCACCGTCGACCAGCCAGAACGCGGCGAAGTCGGCGTCCTGCGGTCGCCCCCGGACGACGAGGTCGGCCTCGTCAGGATCGACCCAGCCGCGGTACTCCATCGCGACGTCGTACTGGTCGGTGAAGAAGAACGGCGGCCGGGCCCACTCCTCCCCCGCACCAGCCATCGAGCGGCCGGCGAAGGCGCCCTGGTCCTGCGCGTTGGCCCAGTGCTCGACCCGCAGCCGCCGCCCGGCCCACGCGTTGTCCGCGTTGGCGACGTCCCCGGCGGCCCACACGTACGGGTCCGAGGTGCGCAGGCGGCCGTCGGTGACGATCCCGTCGACGACCTCGAGCCCGGCGCTGAGCGCCAGCTCCGAGCGGGGCCCGACCCCGACGGCAGCCAGCACGGCCCGGGCCGGGATCTCCTCGCCGTCCTCGGTGACGACCGCCTCGACGTCGAAGTCGCCGCGCAGGCGCGCCACCCGGGCCCCGGTGCGGACGTCGACCCCGTGGCGGCGGTGGAGGTCGGCGAACCAGCCGCCCATCGGGTCACCGAGGACGCGGCGCAGCGGTACCGGCCCCTGCTCGAGCACGGTGACCTCGACCCCACGGGTGCGGGCCACGGCGGCGACCTCCAAGCCGATCCACCCGCCGCCGACGATGACGAGCGGACCGCCCTGCGCGAGCACGTCTCGCAGGTCCTCGCTGTCGTCGACGGTTCGCAGGTAGTGGACGCCCCGCAGCCGGGAGCCCTCCACGCCGAGCCGGTTGGGGGTGCTGCCGGTGGCGAGCAGGAGCCGGTCGTACCCGAGCGGGCTCCCGTCGGACAGCCGCAGCTGGCGGGTGGCGGTGTCGAGGTGGGTCGCGGTGACGCCGAGCCGCAGCTCGACCCCGTGCTCGTCGTACCAGTCGGCGTCCAGGGCGGCGAGCTCGTCGCGGTCCTTCTCCCCGGCGAGGAACGCCTTGGACAGGTCGGGTCGCTCGTAGGGGCGGTAGGGCTCCTCGGCGACGAGGACGACGTCGCCGTCCTCGCCGGACTCCCGCAGGGCCTGTGCGGCCCGCGCCGCGGTCAGCCCGCCGCCCACGATCACGTACGTCTGCCGGCTCATTCTCCTACTCTCCCAGACTCGGCCCGGTGAGGACGCGTCAGCGGCACAGACGCCGGTGCCAGGCGGCCGCGCTGGCGTCGGTGAGCGCGGCCACCTGGTCGATGACCACCCGGAGCCGGGCGCCGTCGTCCTCGGCGGCTCGCCAGTCGTCGGCGTAGGCGGGTTCGAGCACGTCGGGTGCGCGGTCGAGCAGCGCGGCGACGAGCTCCTCGAGCAGGTCCTGCTGAAGGCGGTAGCCGGGCTGACGGTCGTCGGCGGTCATCACGAACACGGCGGCGAGGCCCTTGAGGACGGCGATCTCGTGCAGGGTCGTGGTCGGGACGGTGACGTCTGCGCCGTAGCGAGCGAGCCGGCCGGGGCCGGTGACGGCCCGGGTGGCCCGCTCGGCGGCCGCGCTGAACCGGCCGATCAGCTGGCTGGTGGCGTCCTTGAGCGCGGCGAGGCCTCGCCGTCCGTGGTCGAACTCGCCGACCCAGTAGGGCGCGGCGCGCAACCGGGTGAGGGCGTCGGCGAGTGCGGCGGGGTCGGCACCTGGCAGGTACCACCGACGGGTCAGGTCGACGACCCGCTCGACCACCTCGCCGTCGCCGAGCACCCGCGGGTCCAGACGGCCGGACACGACGGCGTCCTCGACGTCGTGCACGGAGTACGCGATGTCGTCGGCGAGGTCCATCACCTGGGCCTCCAGGCAGCGGCGTCCAGGCGGGGCGCCGTCGCGCAGCCAGTCGAAGACGTCCTCGTCCTCGGCGTAGACACCGAACTTCCCCCCGCCCCGGGGGTCCTCACCCCGCCGCCAGGGGTACTTGGTGGCGGCGTCGAGGCTGGCCCGGGTGAGGTTGAGCCCAGCCGGCCGACCGGACCGCGGGTCGACCACCTTGGGCTCGAGCCGGGTGAGCAGCCGCAGCGTCTGGGCGTTGCCCTCGAACCCCCCGACACCGGCGGCGAGCCGGTTCAGCACGCGCTCGCCGTTGTGCCCGAACGGCGGGTGCCCGAGGTCGTGCGCCAGGCAGGCGGCGTCGACGACGTCGGGGTCGCAGCCCAGCGCGGCCGCCAGCTCCCGGCCCACCTGGGCCACCTCGAGGCTGTGGGTGAGCCGGGTGCGGGCGAAGTCGTCGGTGCCCGGGCCCACGACCTGGGTCTTGCCGCCGAGCCGGCGCAGGGCCGAGGAGTGCAGCACCCGCGCCCGGTCGCGGGCGAAGTCCCCGCGCGTGGAACGCTTGACCGGCTCGACGACCCACCGCCGCCGGTCCGACCCGGAGTACGGGTCCGGCGCGGCGCTCACGTCGTCACCCGCTGCCACAGCCAGTACAGGTAGGCGCCGGTCTCGCGGACCACGTACGGGACGGCGGCGCCGAGCCCGTCGTTGGACGGCCCGGTGCGAGTAGGCGAGCCGAACGCCTCGGCCCCCTGCTGGCGGAGCATCTCGGTGGCCCGCAGCTCGTGCCACGGGTCGGTGACGACGACCGCGCTGTCCCATCCCTCGTCCCGCATCCGGACGGCGACCGCGCTCATCGACGCGAGGGTGTTCCCCCCGACCGGGACGGCGACGACGTCCTGCGGCGCCACACCACGCTCGACGAGCCAGTCACGACCGGCCTCGGCCTCGGTGAACCGGTCGCCCGGCTGGGCGCCGCCGACCGTGATGACGCGAGGCGCGACGCCCTCACGGTGCAGCGTGAGGGCGTGCTCGAGTCGCGCGGCGAGGTAGGGCTGCGGGCGGCCGTCGTACTGGGCGGCGCCGAGCACGACGATGGCGTCCGCGGGCCGGCGGTCGTCCGAGCGGGCCTCGACCACGATCCGGGTGGCGACCACCCCGGCCACCAGCACGCCGACCACGACCACGGCCGTCACCAGCCGGGCCAGCAGTCCGACCAGCCGCATCGTGCTCCTCTCCGCATCCCGGCGGGACGGGGCGGCGCCGGGCAGAGGCAGGCTAACCGCCGCTGACCGACAGCTCGGCGTCGCGGACGACGTCCAGGGCCGGCCCGGTCAGCTCACGGTGGTCCAGCCAGCCGTCGGGAAGGGCGACCCGCTTGGCCGCGGCCGTGCGCCCGCGAGGCCCCTCGGCAGGCGCCCCGGGCCACGGCTGGTCCCGGTCCACCGTGGCCAGCAGGTCGTCGAGCTGGGCGAGCGACTCGACCAGGCCCAGCGCGGCACGGGTCTGCTGGCCGACGACGAACCCCTTGAGGTACCAGGCGACGTGCTTGCGGATGTCCCGGCAGGCCTTGAGCTCCTCGCCGTAGTGCTCGGCGAGCAGGTGCGCGTGCCGTCGCAGGGTGTCCGCGACCGTGCCGAGGTCGGGTCGGACCCGGGCCGGGTCGCCGGTGAACGCGGCGGCGAGGTCGGCGAACAGCCACGGGCGGCCGAGGCACCCGCGGCCGACGACGACGCCGTCGCACCCCGTCGCGCGGACCATCTCGACGGCGTCCTCGGCGGACCAGATGTCACCGTTGCCGAGGACCGGGACGTCGGTGACGACCTCCTTGAGCCGGGCGATCGCCGTCCAGTCCGCGGTGCCGGAGTAGAACTGCGCGGCGGTCCGGGCGTGCAGAGCGACGGCTGCGGCGCCCTCGCCCTCCGCGGCCCGGCCGGCCTCGAGGTAGGTGAGGTGCTCGTCGTCCACGCCGGTGCGCATCTTCACCGTGACCGGGACACCGGCGGGCTCGGCGGCCCGGACGGCGCCGCGCACGATGGCGGTGAACAGCCCGGTCTTCCACGGCAGCGCGGAGCCGCCGCCCTTGCGGGTGACCTTGGCGACGGGGCAGCCGAAGTTGAGGTCCACGTGGTCGGCCAGGTCCTCCTCGACGAGCATCCGGACGGCGGCCGCGACGGTGACCGGGTCGACGCCGTAGAGCTGGACGCTGCGGGGACTCTCGTCCGGGTCGTGCCGGATGAGGCGCATCGACTCCGGGGTGCGTTCGAGAAGCGCACGTGAGGTGACCATCTCGCTGACGTAGACCCCGGCGCCGAACTCCCGGCACAGGCGGCGGAAGGCCTGGTTCGTGATACCGGCCATCGGCGCGAGCACCACCGGGACAGGGGCGGTGTGCGGACCGATCCGCAGTGGAGGCGCGAGGGCCTCGGAGGCGGTGGGCATGCCCCTAGTGTGCGGTAGCTGAGGTTGCGGCATCTGAGGTTGCGGCAGCTGAGGGTGCGGCATCGCGACGTCCTCTTGAGCGCCACGGCGTCGCACCGTGACGTCGGCGCAGAGGTCAGCAGCCACCGAGGCGGGCGGCGAGGTAGGAGCGCACCTGGGAGAGGCTCACCCGTTCCTGGCGCATGCTGTCGCGCTCGCGGACGGTGACGCTGTCGTCGTCCAGGGTGTCGAAGTCGACCGTGATGCAGAACGGCGTGCCGATCTCGTCCTGGCGGCGGTAGCGCCGTCCGATGGCGCCGGCGTCGTCGAACTCGATGTTCCAGCTGCGCCGCAGCTCGGCGGCGAGGTCACGCGCCTTCGGGGAGAGCGACTCGTTGCGCGACAACGGCAGTACGGCTGCCTTGACGGGTGCGAGTCGGGGGTCGAGACGTAGCACCACCCGCTTGTCGACGCCGCCCTTGGCGTTCGGCGCCTCGTCCTCTGCGTAGGCCTCGAGCAGGAACGCCATCATCGGCCGGCCCACGCCGGCCGCGGGCTCGATGACGTACGGCGTCCAGCGCTCGTTGCGGCTCTGGTCGAAGTACGACATGTCGACGCCGGAGTGCTTCGCGTGGGTGGACAGGTCGAAGTCGGTGCGGTTGGCGATGCCCTCGAGCTCCCCCCACGGCGAGCCGGGGAACTCGAACCGGTACTCGATGTCGACGGTTCGCTTGGAGTAGTGGGAGAGCTTGTCCTTGGGGTGCTCGTACTCCCGGAGGTTCTCTCGGGCGATGCCCAGGTCGACGTACCAGGCCATCCGCTCGTCGATCCAGTACTGGTGCCACTCCTCGTCCGTACCGGGCTCGACGAAGAACTCCATCTCCATCTGCTCGAACTCGCGGGTGCGGAAGATGAAGTTGCCGGGGGTGATCTCGTTGCGGAACGACTTGCCGATCTGGCCGATGCCGAACGGCGGCTTCTTGCGCGCCGTCGTCATGACGTTGAGGAAGTTGATGAAGATGCCCTGCGCGGTCTCCGGGCGCAGGTAGTGCAGACCCGCCTCGTCCTCCACCGGCCCGAGGTACGTCTTGAGCATCATGTTGAACTCACGTGGCTCGGTCCACGCCCCGCGGACCCCGCAGTTCGGGCACGCGATCTCGCTGAGGTCCTTCGCCGGGCGGCCCTTCTTCTCCGCGAACTCCTCGAGCATGTGGTCGGCCCGGAACCGCTTGTGGCACGACTGGCACTCGGTCAGCGGGTCGTGGAACGCCTCCAGGTGGCCGCTGGCGACCCACGTCTGGCGGGGCAGGATCACCGAGGAGTCCAGGCCGACGACGTCCTCCCGGCCGGTCACCATCGACTGCCACCACTGCCGCTTGAGGTTCTCCTTGAGCTCGACACCGAGCGGGCCGTAGTCCCACGCAGACCTCGTCCCGCCGTAGATCTCCCCGCTGGGGAAGACGAAGCCGCGGCGCTTGGCGAGGCTGACGACGGTGTCGATGCGGCTGCTGGGACTGGCCACGCAGGATCACTCCATCCGGCTGGGTGTCGGTGGGTCTGGAAGCAGGCGGGTCAGGTTACCCGGCGGCACGACCGCGCCCGTGCCCAGTCCCACCTGTCAGCTCGGCCAGTGCGGGGTTCGCACACCCAGCGGCGGTGACCCGGCCCGAATCGAGCCGGTTCTGCAGCCTGTAGGTGTGCGAACCCCAGCCCACGGGCCAGGATGCTCGCATGCCCGTCCCCGACCGCCGCCGCCGGATCGAGGCCGCCTCCGTGCCCGTGCTCAGGCGCCTCGCCGGGTACCCGCGGTGGCTGCTCGCCGCCGTCGTCGGACTGCTCCTCGCCGTCGCCCTCGTCACCGGCCGCTGGTGGTCGACGCTGCTGCTCGTCCCGGTGCTGGCGGTGCTCGGCTGGCTGGCCTACCTGGCCTGGCCGCGGCTCAGCGGGGGTGAGCGGGCAGTCCGGCTGATCGTCCTCGGCGCCCTCACCGCGTGGCTGCTAGCCCGAGCAGCGGGGGGACCCGCGATTTGACGACCGGGAGCCCTCGAACTGAGAATGGTTTTCATGCTTAGCCGTCAGCGCTCCCACCTGCACCTCCTCGGCCTGACCGCCGGCGCCCTCCTGCTGGCCGGCTGCGCGGACGACGCCGCGCCGTCGTCCGCGCCGACGACGACCGCGGCGGCGACCGGCGGGGTCGTCGAGGTGGCGGCCGGCTTCTACCCGCTCGCCTACGTGGCAGAGGCCGTCGGCGGGGCCCGGGTGTCCGTGACGAACCTGACCCGTCCCGGTGCCGAGCCGCACGACCTCGAGCTCGCTCCCCGGGACGTCGCGATGCTGACCGAGGCGGACCTCGTCGTCCACCTGGCCGGGATGCAGCCCGCCGTCGACGACGCGGTCGCCGCCGAGGACGTCGTGGCGTTCGACGTCACCGAGGCCGCCGACCTGTCCCTGACGTACCGCCCGGGCGCCCACGAGGACGAGCATCCCGAGGACGACGGGCACGCCGACGAGGACGAGCACGCCGACGACAAGGACGGCGAGGAGGGCGAGGAGACCGTCGACCCGCACTTCTGGCTCGACCCCCTCCGGCTGGCAGCGGTCGGCGAGGCGGTGGCCGAGCGGCTCGCCGAGGTCGACCCGGCCGGTGCGCAGGAGTACGCGGCGGGAGCCGAGGACCTCACCGCCGAGCTGACCGCCCTGGACGCCGAGCTCGCAGCCGGACTGTCGGACTGCCGGGTCCCCGTGCTCGTCACCAGCCACAACGCCTTCGGGTACCTCGCCGACCGCTACGGTTTCGAGCAGGTCGGGATCAGCGGGCTCAGCCCGGAGGACGAGCCGGACCCGCGCACCGTCGCCGAGGTCGCCGAGCTGGTGCAGGAGCGAGGGGTGACAACCGTGTACTCCGAGACGCTCGTCGACCCTGCTGTGGCGCAGACCGTCGCGGACGAGGCCGGGGCCCAGGTGGCCGTCCTCGACCCGCTGGAGGGCCTGACCGACGCCAGCGCCGGCGACGACTACCCCTCGGTGATGCGCGCGAACCTCGAGGTGCTGCGTGCGGGGCAGGAGTGCGCGTGAGCCTGCCCCCGGGAGCACCGGTGATCGAGGCCCGGCGGCTCACCGTCGGCTACGGCGACACTCCCGTCGTCCGGGACGTCGACCTCGTCGTCCGGGCCGGCGACACCCTGGCCGTGCTGGGGTCCAACGGGTCCGGCAAGACGACCCTGGTCCGGGGCATCCTCGGCCTCGCCACCCTGATGGGCGGCCGGCTCACGCTGTTCGGCGTGCCCGCCGAGAAGTTCACCGAGCGCGCCCGGATCGGCTACGTCCCGCAGCGGCACACCCTCGGTGCCGGGGCGCCGGCGACTGTCCGGGAGATCGTCGCCACGGGGCGGCTGGCCCGGCGCGGCTGGTTCGGGCGGGCGAGCGCCGCGGACCGCTCCGCCGTCGACGCGGCGATCGCCACCGTCGGTCTCGCGGACCGGGCGACGGCGAGCGTGCACGAGCTCTCCGGTGGCCAGCAGCGTCGGGTGCTCATCGCCCGGGCGCTGGCGGCCGAGCCGGAGGTGCTGGTCATGGACGAGCCGACGGCAGGCGTGGACGTGGCCAACCAGGAGGCGTTCGCCGAGACGCTGCGCCTGCTCGCGACCCGCGGAGTCACGCTGCTCGTCGTCACGCACGACGTGGGTCCGCTCCGCAGCGTGATGCGCCGCGCGGTCGTCGTGCGCGACGGCCGGATCGTCTACGACGGGCCGTGCCAGCAGGACCTCGGGGCCACCGCCCACGACCACCACGACCACGCCCACCACGACGACGACCCGGCGCCGGGCACCGACCCGCAGCGGGTGGCCGGGCTCGACCAGCCACTCGGACGGTGGACGCCGTGACCCCGGAGATCCTCCAGTACGAGTTCATGCAGCGGGCGCTGCTCGCCGCCCTGCTCGTCGGCCTGGCCGCCCCTCTCGTCGGGGTGTTCCTCGTCCAGCGCCGCCTCGCGCTCATCGGCGACGGCCTCGGGCACGTGGCCCTGGCCGGGGTCGCGGCGGGCCTGCTGACCGGCACCGCCCCGGTGTGGACGGCGCTCGTCGCGGCGGTGGGCGCGGCGGTCCTCATCGAGGTGGTACGCGCCGGGGGCCGCTCCAGCGGGGACGTCGTGCTCGCCGTCCTGTTCTACGGGGGCATCGCCGGCGGCGTCGTGCTGATCAGCCTGTCACCGGAGGGGTCGGCGGCCAACCTCACCGCCTACCTGTTCGGGTCGATCACGACGACGAGCGCCTCCGACGTCACCGTGTTCGCCGTGCTCACCGCCGTCGTCCTGGCTGCTGCCGTGATCCTCACCCCACGGCTGTTCGCCGTCACCACCGACGAGGAGTTCGCCCGGGCTGCCGGGCTGCGGCCGTTCACCGTCAACGTCATCCTGGCCGTCCTGGTGGCCACCACGGTCGTCGTGTCGATGCGGACCGTCGGCCTGCTGCTCATCAGCGCCCTCATGGTCGTGCCGAACGCTGCCGCGCAGCAGATCCACCGCAGCTTCCGGGCGGCGCTGCTCACCGCGGTGGGCATCGGACTGGTGACGAGCACCGGCGGCGTCGTCGTGTCGTTCTACGCGGACACTCCCAGCGGCGGCACCATCGTCCTGCTCGGGATCGCGGTGTTCGTCGCCGCGACTGCGGCGCGCGCCGTCCGGGACGCCGTGGCGACCCGGCGGCACCGGAGCGCGGAACGGCACTCCGAGCACGAGCACGGGCCCGACTGCGGGCACGAGGCGCTGCCGCACGACGACCACGTCGACTACCTGCACGACGGGCACCGGCACGCCCCGCACGGCGACCACTACGACGAGCACACCTACGGCCAGGAGCAGCAGACCGGAGGCCGACCATGAGCCCCGCCGCTCGGCGCAGGGCCTCCCCGCAGCGGGTGGCCGTCGAGGACCTGCTGCGCAGCACCGAGGGGTTCACCAGCGCCCAGGACCTGCACGCCCGGCTGCGCCAGCGCGGCGACCGGGTGGGCCTGGCCACGGTCTACCGTGCCCTGCAGTCGCTCGCCGAGGAGGGCGCCGTCGACGTGCTGCGCACCGACGACGGCGAGGCGCTCTACCGACGGTGCAGCACCAGCCACCACCACCACCTCGTGTGCCGGGTGTGCGGGCGCACGGTCGAGGTCGAGGGCCGCCCGGTGGAGCGGTGGGCGGTGCAGGTGGCCGCCGAGCACGGCTTCGCCGACGTCGACCACGTCGTCGAGGTGTTCGGCACCTGCGCGGACTGTGCCCGGCGACAGAGCCGCTGAGAACCTCCCGGCAGGTGTGGACCTCCCGGCAGGTCAGCCGTCCGGGGTGTCCACCGCGTCCACCGCTGCCCCGTACCGACGGTCCCGGCGCGCGTAGTGCTCGACGGCCCGCCACAGGTGCCGGCGGTCCACGTCGGGCCACAGCGTGTCGAGGAAGACGAGCTCGGCGTAGGCCGACTGCCACAGCAGGAAGTTCGACGTCCGCTGCTCACCGCTGGTGCGGATGAACAGGTCGACGTCCGGCAGGTCCGGCTCGTCGAGGTACCGGGCGACCGTCGTCTCGTCCACCCGCGCGGGGTCGAGCCTGCCGGCCGCCGCGTCGACGGCGATGGCCCGGGCAGCGTCGGCGAGCTCGGCCCGCCCGCCGTAGTTGACGCACATCGTGAGCGTGAGGACGTCGTTGCCGGCGGTGAGCCGCTCGGCCTCCTCGAGCTCACGGACGACGCTCGCCCACAGCCGCGGCCGGCGTCCGGCCCAGCGCACTCGCACCCCCCAGGCGTTCATCTGGTCCCGTCGTCGGCGCAGCACGTCCCGGTTGAACCCCATCAGGAAGCGCACCTCCTCCGGGGAGCGCTTCCAGTTCTCGGTGGAGAACGCGTACGCGGACACGTGGGTGATACCGATCTCGATCGCTCCGGCGACGACGTCCAGGAGTGCGGCCTCGCCGGCCTCGTGGCCGGCGGTCCGCGGCAGCCCGCGGGCGTTGGCCCACCGGCCGTTGCCGTCCATGACGACGGCGACGTGCCGCGGCACCAGGGCAGCAGGCACGGCAGGCGGCCGCGCCCCGCTCGGGTGCGGTGGCGGCGGGGTCACCGGTCGACCACGCGCGCCCTTCACGGGCGGTCCACGAGCCGCAGGGAGCGGACGCCGCGCTCCAGGTGCCACTGCAGGTAGGCAGCCACGAGGCCGCTGCCCTCACGCCGCTCACGGGGGCCGCTGGCGTCGGCCAGCGCCCAGTCGCCGGAGAGCAGCGCTGCCAACAGCTCAAGAGTGGCGGGGGCAGGAGCCGCTGCACCGGGCGGGCGGCACGAGGGACAGGCGGCGCCACCGAGGGCGACGGCGAACGCTCGGTGCGGCCCGGGGGCGCCGCAACGGGCGCAGTCGGTGAGGCTGGCCGCCCAGCCGGCCACCGCCATCGACCGCAGCAGGAACGCGTCGAGGACGAGCTCCGGGTCGTGCTCGCGGCGGACGAGGGTGCGCAGCCCGCCCAGGAGCAGCAGGTACTGCTGGGTGGCCGGCTCGCGCTCCTCGGCGGTCAGTCGCTCGGCGGTCTCGGCCATGGCGGTCGCCGTCGTCCACAACGGGTAGTCCTCGGCGATCGTGCGCCCGTACGGGGAGAGCGTCTCGGCCTGGGTGACGATGTCGAGCGAGCGCCCGGTGTAGAGCTGCAGGTCGACGTGCATGAACGGCTCGACCCGGGCCCCGAACCGGCTGGACGTCCGACGGACCCCCTTGGCGACGGCGCGGACCCGGCCGTGGTGGCGGGTGAGCAGGGTGACGATGCGGTCGGCCTCGCCCAGCTTCTGGGTGCGCAGGACGACGGCCTCGTCGCGGTACAGGCTCACCGCAGCATCATCCCGCTCAGGAGATGACGACGCGGTCCCGGCCGGCGCGCTTGGCCGCGAGCATCGCCTGGTCGGCGGCGGTGAGGGCGTCGTCGGGGTCGGCGGCGCGGGCCACGCCCAGAGAGACGGTGATCTCCAGCCCGGGGTGCAGCCGCTGCCAGTCGTGGTCGCGGACCGCGTGCAGCAGCCGGTGGGCGATGTCGTCGGCGGCCTCCACGCCGTCGTCGGTGACCAGGACGACGAACTCGTCACCGCCGTAGCGGATGACGGTGTCACCGGCTCGGCAGTGCTGACGCAGGATGTCGGCCATCTCCAGCAGGACGCTGTCCCCGACGGCGTGCGAGTACACGTCGTTGACGTCCTTGAACCGGTCGATGTCGACGAACACGGCGCACATCCGCTCACCGGCCCGCGACACCGCCTCGGTCAGCGCCCGCCGGTTGCCCAGCCCGGTCAGCGGGTCGGCGAGCACCTCCCGCCCCACCCGCTGGTGCTCCTCGGTGAGCTCCCACAGCCGCTGCCGGTCGGTCAGCGCGGCGAACCGTGACTCCCGCTCCCCCCAGCTGCGGGCGAAGCCCTCCCGGGCCATCGCCTTCCAGATGCCGACGGCCGGGTGCTTGCCGAGCTCGCCGACGTAGGCGTCGGCAACCGCGTTCATGGCGGTCGCCATCCACACGTCCCGGTGGGCGCTCCTGGCGCCCTCGTAGGCAGCGGTCAACGGCTCGCGGGCGGCGACGTAGTCACCGGCCTCCAGCAGCTCACCGCCCAGGACGAGCCAGCGCAGCTGGGTCTCGACGAGCTCGTCGCGCAGCCGGAACGCGTTCTCGACGCCGCGGACGCGGGCCGCCGCCAGGGCCCGCTCCCCCAGCCGGGACATCGCGAAGGCCTCCAGGACGTCGGCCCGGGCGCACAGCTCGACGTCACCGAGGCGGGTGGCGTGCCGGGACATCCGGCGGGCCTCCTGTGCGCACCGGACGAAGCGAGTGCGAGCTCCTGCGCCGTCGCCGACGAGCTCGAGCGTGGCGCCCCACCGGGCGTACAGGGCGGCGCACTCCTGGGCGCGGTGCACCTCGACGTCGTCGACGTCGGTCTCCCACAGCGTGGTGAGCAGGGCCTCGGCCTCCTCGTACAGGTACACCTCGCGCAGCGCGATCGCGACCGCCATCCGCGCCGACATCGCGTTGTAGCTGCCGCGCGCCAGCCGGGGCACCTGCCAGACCGCTTCGGCGAGGGCGTCCAGCGCCCGGTTCAGCTCGCCGCTGGCCGCGGCCGACTCGGCGAGCAGGGCGAGGCCCTTGGCCCGCCACTCCGCCTCGTCGTCCACGGCGAGCTCGTCGAGCAGGTCCATCGCGGCGCTCACCGCGGAGCGCCGCCGGCCTGACTCCAGCAGGGCGACGCCCTCGACGTAGCGCAGGAACCGCACGCTCGCCCCGTCCCCGGCCGCCTGGGCGAGCGGGAGGGCCTCCCTGCAGGCGCGGACCGCCTCGTCGCTCATCCCGTCGATGTAGAACCGGTGCGCCCGCGCGACGAGGGGCTGGAACGGCCCGAAGCCGTCCAGCCGTACCAGCGCGCTCTGCTGCTCCTCCACGTCCGCCCCCGGTCTGCTCCGCCACCGGCGGAGGCGTCCCCCGTTCCGACACGGCACCACGGGTACCACTCGGTAACACTCTGCCAGGTCCGGACGATGTCTCCCCTCATCCACGCCGGACGACTGTGGACGACGACGCGATTTTCACCCTCTTGCCGCACGGTTGACCGCTGAGACGACGGCCTTGAGCGAGGCCGTGACGATGTTGGAGTCCAGGCCGACCCCCCACAGCACCCGGTCCCCGACAGCGCACTCGACGTAGGCGGCGGCGGTCGCGTCGCCGCCGGCGCCCATCGCGTGCTCGTGGTAGTCCAGCACCCGGACGTCGACGCCCACCTGGGCCAGGGCGGCGACGAACGCGGCGATCGGCCCGTTCCCGGTGGCCTCGAGGGTGCGCTCCTCGCCGTCCACCTGGAGGTCGACGGCGAGCCGGTCGGCGCCCTCCACCTCGGTGGACTGCCGGATACCACGCAGTGCGAACCGCCCCCAGCCGCGCTCGCCCTCGGGAGCGGGAAGGTACTCGTCGGCGAAGATGGCGTAGATCTCGTCGGCGGAGATCTCGCCGCCCTCGTCGTCCGTGCGCCGCTGGACGATCTGGCTGAGCTCGATCTGCAGCCGGCGGGGCAGGTCCAGGTGGTGCTCGGTCTTCATCAGGTAGGCGACGCCGCCCTTGCCGGACTGGCTGTTCACCCGGATGACGGCCTCGTAGCTGCGCCCGACGTCCCGCGGGTCGATGGGCAGGTAGGGCACACCCCACACCAGCTCGTCGACGTCCCGGCCCTCGGTCTGCGCCCGACGCGCCATGGCCGCGAACCCCTTGTTGATGGCGTCCTGGTGGGAGCCGGAGAAGGCGGTGTAGACGAGGTCGCCGCCGTAGGGGTGCCGCTCGTGCACCGGCAGCTGGTTGCAGTACTCGACGGTGCGCCGGATCTCGTCGATGTCGGAGAAGTCGATCTGCGGGTCGATGCCCTGGCTGAACAGGTTGAGGCCCAGCGTCACCAGGCAGACGTTGCCGGTGCGCTCCCCGTTGCCGAACAGGCAGCCCTCGATGCGGTCGGCGCCCGCCAGGTAGCCCAGCTCCGCGGCTGCGACGGCGGTGCCCCGGTCGTTGTGCGGGTGCAGGCTGAGCACGACGTTCTCGCGGTGGGCGAGGTGCCGGTTCATCCACTCGATGGAGTCGGCGTAGACGTTCGGCGTGGCCATCTCCACGGTGGCCGGGAGGTTGATGATGACCTTGCGCTCCGGGGTCGGCTCGAAGACCTCCAGCACCGCGTTGCAGATCCGGACGGCGAACTCCAGCTCGGTGCCGGTGTAGGACTCCGGGGAGTACTCGTAGTAGACGGTGGTCCCGGGCACCGTCTCCTCGAGCTTGCGGCACAGCCGGGCGCCCTGGAGGGCGATGTCGACGATGCCGTCCTCGTCCATCCCGAACACGACGTCGCGCTGCAGCACGGACGTGGAGTTGTAGAGGTGGACGATCGCCTGCTTGGCACCCCGGATGGCCTCGTAGGTGCGCTCGATGAGGTGGTCCCGGGACTGCGTCAGCACCTGGATCACCACGTCGTCGGGGATCAGGTCCTCCTCGATGAGCTGACGGACGAAGTCGAAGTCCGTCTGGCTCGCCGCGGGGAAGCCGACCTCGATCTCCTTGTAGCCCATCCGGACGAGCAGCTCGAACATCCGCCGCTTGCGCTCGGGGCTCATCGGGTCGATGAGGGCCTGGTTGCCGTCCCGCAGGTCGACGGCGCACCAGCGTGGGGCCGTGGTGATCCGGCGCTGCGGCCAGGTGCGGTCGGGCAGGTCGACGACGATCTGCTCGTGGAAGGGGCGGTACCGGTGGACGGACATGCCCGAGGGCTGCTGAGGGTTGCGCATGGGTTGTGGCCTTCCGCTCGTGCGGGGCGCCCGGGGAATCGGGCGGCGGCCGGGGACGACGGCACTCCGCGACGAGGGGGCCGGCCTGGACTACAGGCCCTCGCCGCGGCAGCCAAGGAGGAGGCGCGCTGTCCGCACGCCGGAAGCGTACTCCCGGACCGACCGGGCGTGTCCAGCCCCTGGTCCGACGTCCCGCGTACCGAGACGGGCGGCTAGAACCCGAGCCGGCCCAGCTGCTTGGGGTCGCGCTGCCAGTCCTTGGCGACCTTGACCCTCAGGTCGAGGTGGACGCGGGTCCCCAGCAGTGCCTCGATCTGACGGCGGGACCGGGTGCCGACCTCCCGCAGCCGGGCGCCGCCACGGCCGATGACGATGCCCTTCTGGCTGTCCCGCTCGACGTAGAGCCAGGCGTGCACGTCGAGCAGGTCCTCCTCCCGGCCCTCCCGCGGCGTCATCTCCTCGACGACGACGGCCAGGGAGTGGGGCAGCTCGTCGCGCGCCCCCTCGAGCGCGGCCTCCCGGATGAGCTCGGCGACCATGACGACCTCGGGCTCGTCGGTGAGCTCGCCGGCCGGGTACAGCGGGGGACCCTCGGGCAGGTGCGAGACGAGGACGTCGGCCAGGACGTCGACCTGGTAGCCGTCGACGGCCGACACCGGGACGACGTCCGCCCAGTCACCCAGTCCGCTCACCGCGACCAGGTGCTCGGCGAGCCGGGCCCGGTCGACCGTGTCGCTCTTCGTCACGACGGCCACGACCGGGGTGCCCCGGATCCCCGCGAGCTGGTCGGCGATGAACCGGTCACCCGGGCCGACGCGCTGGTCGGCGGGCAGGCAGAAGCCGATGACGTCGACCTCGGCCAGGGTGTCGACGACGAGCTCGTTGAGCCGGCGGCCGAGCAGGGTCCGCGGCCGGTGCAGCCCGGGGGTGTCGACGAGCACCAGCTGGGCGTCGGGCCGGTGGACGATGCCGCGGACCGTGTGCCGCGTCGTCTGCGGTCGGCTGGAGGTGATCGCCACCTTCGTCCCCACCAGGGCGTTGGTCAGCGTGGACTTGCCCGCGTTCGGTCGGCCGACCAGGCAGGCGAACCCGGAACGGTGGGGGTCGGTCACGCCGTGGATCCTCTCACCCGGGCCGGCCGGCTGGTTGCAGTCAGCGCGGTGAGGGCCAGGCCGACGAGCACGAGCAGGGCGCCGGCCCAGCCGACCGGGGTCGGGCGCTCCCCCAGCACGGCGACGGCCAGTCCGGTCGCGACGACGGGCTCGGTGAGTCCCAGCGTGGACACCACCGGTGCCGCCAGCCGGCGCAGCCCGCGAGCGAGCAGGAGGTAGCTGGCGACCGTCGGGGCGAGCCCGAGCCACAGCGCGGCCCCGACCCCCTCGACGGACCCGAGCCAGGACAGGTCGGTGCTCAGCAGCGCCGGGCTGAGCAGGGCGGCGGTGACGACGAACGTGCCGGCGGTGACGGCCAGCGGTCCGGGCGCGGGCCGGTGGGAGGGCCCGCCGACGACGGCGCGACCGGTCGCGACCGTGTAGGCGGCGTAGCTGAGCCCGGCGAGCAGGGCCAGGACGACGCCGTCCGGCTGCAGCCGGACGCTCGACCCCCCGGCCACCAGGAGGACGAGACCGGCGACGCCGACGGCGGTGGCCGCGGCCCAGGCCCGGGTCGTGCGCCGGTGCAGGAACCCGGCGAACACCGGCGCCGAGCCGATGGCGAGCAGGGTGCCGGCGGCGACCCCCGTGAGCAGCACCGCGGACAGGAACGTCAGCTGGAAGGCGGCCTGCGCGGCGCCGGCCACCCACACCGCCCGGTGGGTGAGCGCGGCGGTCCAGCGCTCGCCGGCCCAGGCGGCGAGCGGGACGAGGACGACGGCGGCGACGAGCACCCGGACCGCGCCGACCGAGGCGCCGGAGGCCTCCGGGACGAGCGTGCGCACGGTGCCGACCGTGCCGAACAGGGCCGTGCCGGCGACGACCTGGGCGACCGCCGTCGCCTGGCTCACCGCGGCGGACCCGGCTCGCCGTCGGCGGCGTCGACCCGCCGGGCCAGCACGGTGGCGATCCGGTTGCGCCGGCCGCCGCGCCGCTCCGCGACGAGCTCCAGCCCGCCGGTGACCGCGCGCGCCCCCGGGATCGGGACCTTTCCGAGCGCCTTGGCGAGCAGCCCGCCGACCGAGTCGACCTCGTCCTCGTCGATCTCGACGTCGAAGAGCTCGGCCAGCTCGTCGATCGGGAGGCGGGCGCTGACCCGGTAGGTGCCGTCCTCCAGCGGCTCGACACCCGGGGTCTCCCGGTCGTACTCGTCGACGATCTCGCCGACGATCTCCTCCAGCACGTCCTCGATGGTGACGAGCCCGGCCGTGCCGCCGTACTCGTCGACGACGATCGCCACGTGGGTCGAGTCCCGCTGCATCTCCCGCAGCAGGTCGTCGACGGGCTTGCTGTCCGGGACGAACACCGGTTCGCGCATGAGCTCCTCGACCGCGAGCCGGTCGGCGGCGTCCGGGTCCTCGTGCACCGCCCGCGTGACGTCCTTGAGGTACAGGACGCCGAGCAGGTCGTCCAGGGACTCACCGATGACCGGGACCCGGGAGAAGCCGGACCGCAGGAAGAGGTTCATCGCCTTGCGCAGCGGCGTGCCGGCGTCGATGGCCACCATGTCCGTCCGCGGCACCATGACCTCCCGGGTGAGGGTGTCGCCGAGCTCGAACACCGAGTGGATCATCTCCCGCTCCCCGGCCTCGATGACCTGGGACTCGCTGGCCAGGTCGACGAGCTCGCGCAGCTCGTTCTCGGTGGAGAACGGTCCCTCGCGCAGACCGCGCCCGGGGGTGAGAAGGTTGCCGAGGGCGACGAGCACCCGCGCCAGCGGAGCGAGCACGCGCAGCACCCGGCCGAGCAGCGGCACCACGGCGAGCGCGATGCCCGCGGGGTGCTGACGACCCAGGGTGCGGGGCGCGACACCGACGAGGACGTAGGTGACCGCCGCCATCACCGCGGTCGTCACGACGAGCAGCGCCGGCCACTCGCGCAGCGGCGCCGCCAGCCCGAGCGCGGCGGCCACCACCGCCCCGGTCTCCGCGGTGACCCGCACGAGCGTGGACACGTTGATGAACGGCGGGTAGTTCGCGAGCACCCGCTGGACGGCGGGCGCGCCGCGACGGCCCTCGGCCACGAGCCGGGCCGCCTCCGGCCGGGTCAGCCGGTTGAGCGCGGCCTCGGTGGCGGCGAGCACCCCGGCGAGCACGACGAGCAGGACGGCGAGCACGGCCATCCAGCCGGCCGGGGCGCTGCTCACCGGCGGCCGGACAGGAACGTCAGCAGCAGCCGGCGCTGCAGCGCGAACATCTCCTTCTCCTCCTCGGGCTCGGCGTGGTCGAACCCGAGCAGGTGAAGGATCCCGTGGGCGGTGAGCAGCAGGAGCTCCTCGGCGGTGGAGTGACCGGCCTCGGCGGCCTGGCGGGCGGCCACGTCCGGGCACAGGACGACGTCCCCGAGCAACCCGGCCGGTGCCGGCTCCGCCTCGGTCCCGGGGCGCAGCTCGTCCATCGGGAAGGACAGCACGTCGGTGGGGCCCGGCTCGTCCATCCACTGCTCGTGCAGCCGGCTCATGGTGTCGGTGTCGACGAGGAGCACCGACAGGTCGGCCTGCGGGTGCACGTGCATCTCGTCGAGCACGTACCGGGCGAGGGCGCCCACCTCTGCCTCGTCGACGTCCCGGCCGGACTCGTTGAGGACCTCGACGCTCACGTCGCCGAGCCCCTGGCGGGCCGGCCGCGCCCGCCACCGACGCGGGCGGCGTCCCAGCGACCGTAGGCGTCGACGATGTCGCTGACCAGCTTGTGCCGCACGACGTCCTGGCTGGTCAGAGAGGCGAAGTGGACGTCCTCGACGTCGTCCAGGATCTCCTGGACGACGCGCAGGCCGGACGTCGTCCCGGCGGGTAGGTCGACCTGGGTCACGTCGCCGGTGACGACCATCTTGGAGCCGAAGCCGAGGCGGGTGAGGAACATCTTCATCTGCTCGGCGGAGGTGTTCTGCGCCTCGTCGAGGATGATGAACGCGTCGTTGAGAGTACGTCCGCGCATGTACGCCAGCGGGGCCACCTCGATGGTGCCCGCGGCCATCAGCCGGGGGATGGCCTCCGGGTCCATCATGTCGTGCAGGGCGTCGTAGAGCGGCCGCAGGTACGGGTCGATCTTCTCGGTCAGCGTCCCCGGCAGGAAGCCGAGCCGCTCCCCCGCCTCGACCGCGGGCCGGGTGAGGATGATCCGGTTGACGTACTTGGCCTGCAGCGCCTGCACGGCCTTGGCCATGGCCAGATAGGTCTTGCCGGTGCCGGCCGGGCCGATGCCGAAGACGACGGTGTGGTCGTCGATCGCGTCGACGTACCGCTTCTGGTTGAGCGTCTTGGGCCGGATGGTCCGGCCTCGTGCGGACAGGATGTTGAGGGTCAGCACGTCGGCGGGCCGCTCGGTGAGCTGCTGACGCAGCATCGCGACCGAGCGCTCCACGGCGTCCGGGCTCAGCGCGTGGCCCGCCTCCAGCACGGCGAGCAACTCGTCAACGAGCCGCTCGACGAGGGCCATCTCACCGGGGTCCCCGGTGAGCGTCACCTCGTTGCCGCGGGCCAGCACGTCGACGCGGGGAAAGGCGCGCTCGATCACCGTGAGCAGCTCGTCGCGGGCTCCGAGCAGAGCCACCATCGGCACCTCGGGAGGCACGACGATCCGGTGCTGGGACTGGTGCTGGGGCTGCTCGGCCATGGTCGGGCGCGGGGCCCTGCTCCTCGGGGTCGGGGCGACGTGTCCCGCCCATGCTACGCGCGGTCAGCCGGGGGGCCACTGCATGGAGCGCCCGCCCAGGACGTGACCGTGCACGTGGAAGACGCTCTGCCCGGCCGCGCGGCCGGTGTTGAACAGCAGCCGGAACTGCCCGTCGCACTCGTCCGCGGCCACCTCGGCACCCACCCTGACGACGTCGGCGAGCAGGTCCTTGTCGGCGGCGGCGAGCGCGGCGACGTCCGGGTAGTGCGCGACCGGCACCACGAGGACGTGCACCGGGGCCTTGGGGTCGATGTCCCGGAAGGCGACGACCCGCTCGTCCCGGCGCACGACGTCGGCAGGCAGGTCCCCGGCCACGATCCGGCAGAACAGGCACTCCGGGTTCGTGTCTGGGCTCGACAGGTTCACGCCCGCCAGGTTATCGGGACGGCGAGCCTGCAGGACGGCGAGCCTGCGGGACGTCGTGTCAACCGGACGGCAGGCTGGGGCGTGTACGTCGTGTGAGCGTGCTGGTGGGAACGGAACCGGAGGCGAGGTGGACCGTGGACGAGGCCGCCCGCGTGACCGAGCCGGTCTCCGGTGACCCGCGGGACTGGGACGCCGACGCCGCGGTCGCGAACCTGTACGCGGTGCACTGGCGGCCGATGGTCCGTCTGGCCGCTCTGCTGATGGGCGAGACGGCGTCCGCCGAGGAGGTCGTCGCCGACGCCTTCGTCGGCCTGCACCGCCGGTGGCCCCGGCTGCGGGACCCGCAGGCGGCCGCGGCCTACCTGCGGGCCAGCGTGGTCAACGGCAGCAGGTCGGTGCGCCGGCACCGGGACGTCGAGGTCCGCCGCCGCCAGCCGGGGTCGCCGGAGCCGGCGGGGCCGGAGGAGCGCGCACTGCGCTCCGAGGAGGACGCCCGGGTGCTCGCGGCGCTGCGCCGGCTGCCACGCCGGCAGCAGGAGGTGCTCGTGCTGCGCTACTACGCCGACGCGTCGGAGGCCGAGATCGCCGACACGCTGGGGGTCAGCCGCGGGGCCGTGAAGAGTCACGCTCACCGTGGCGTCGCCGCCCTGCGGGCGGCCCTGACCGAGGAGGGGCTGCGGTGAACGACGAGACCGTCCCCCTGCACGACCCCGACCACGAGCCGGACGACGAGACGGTGCGGCTGCTGCGCCGCGCCCTGACCAGGGAGGCCGAGATGGTGGAACCGCGCGACGGCATGGAGGACATCCGGCGACGCACGGCAGGGCAGGACCAGGGGCAGGGCGGTGGACGCCGGTGGGTGCCCTGGGCGGCGGCCGTCGCGGCCGCTGCGGTGGTCGGCCTCGTCGTCGGCGGCATCGTCGGGACGGACGACGACGAGCCGCTCCCGGCAGCGACCGGGACCACCGACCCGACGCCCACGTCACAGCCGACGACGACACCCCCCACGACGACCTCGCCCACGAGCCCGGGGTCCACGACCGACGCCGCGACCGGCGTCGTGGACAACGCCCCCGTCTACTGGGTGGGGCCGTCGAAGACGTCGTTCTGGCTGTACCGGGAGTTCCGGGACGTGCCCGACCTCGGCGACCCGGTGACCTCCGCGGTGGCGGCGATGACCCGCGAGGAGCCGCTCGACCCGGACTACATGAACCCCTGGCAGCCCGCTGAGCGGGTCGAGGTGACCCGGGACGGCGACGCGATCACCGTGGACCTGTCCGCGGACGCGTTCTCCGGCACCGACGTCGGCAGCGAGCTCGCCGCACTCGCCCTGCAGCAGCTCGTCTACACCGCGACGGCGGCGGCCCAGTCCGACGGGCCGGTGACCGTCCTCGTCGACGGCGAGCCCGCCGAGGTGTGGGGCGTCCTCGAGGTCGGCGAGCCGATCGACCGGGCCCCGCAGGTCGACGTTCAGGCCTCGACCTGGATCATCGAGCCCGAGCAGGGCCAGACGGTGAGCAACCCGGTCCACGTGGTCGGGTACGGGACGGCGTTCGAGGCCACCTTCAGCTGGGAGGTCCGGGACGCGGGCACCGACGAGGTGGTCCAGGAGGGCTTCGTCACCGGTGAGGGGTCGATGGGTACCTACGGGGACTTCGAGTTCACTCTCGACGACCTTGCGCCCGGGGGCTACGTGCTCGAGGTCTACCAGGGCGACATGAGCGACGGGGAGTCCCCCGAGGGCCCGCGGATGTACCCCGACACCAAGGAGTTCACCGTCGACTGACCCGTCCGCCCCCACCCCTCGACCCCACCGTGATCATGCAATCCCGCCACCCCTCAACCCCACCGTGATCATGCAATCCCGCCACCCTCCTCTCACAGAATGCTGCGCCCGGAGGATCTTTGCGTGTCGCGCCTGCAAGCCAGTGTTCTGCGAGTGAGCGGGCGAGGGCTGGGGTGGCGGGATTGCATGATCACGACGAGGGGTTGAGGTCCGACTGACCGCGGAGCGGGCGCAGGGGGTAGCGGGGTCAGCGACCGGCGAAGCGGTCGCGCAGGCGGGAGAAGACGTTCTGCTGCGCGGACTCGACCCGCCCCTGGGGACGTTCCTCGCCCCGCAGCCGCGCCAGCTCCCGCAGCAGCCGCTCCTGCTCCTCGTCCAGCTTCGTGGGGGTCTGCACCTCGATGTGCACGTGCAGGTCCCCACGCCCGCCGACGCGCAGCCGAGTCACGCCGTGCTCTCGCAGGGTGACGACCTCCCCGGAGCTCGTCCCGGGCCGGACGTCGACCGGCACGGTCCCGTCCAGGGTCTCCAGCTCGATGGTCGTGCCCAGTGCGGCGGCGGTCATCGGCACGGTGACCGTGCAGTGCAGGTCGTCACCGCGCCGGGTCAGCGTCTCGTGCGGCCGGACGGCGATCTCGACGTAGAGGTCACCGGGGGGCCCGCCGGCCGGGCCGACCTCGCCCCGACCGGTGAGCTGGATGCGGGTGCCGGAGTCCACCCCCGGCGGGACCTTGATGGTGAGGCTGCGACGCGAACGCACCCGCCCCTCCCCGGAGCACTCCAGGCAGGGCTCGGGGATGACGGTGCCGTACCCCTGGCAGCTCGGGCACGGGGTCGTCGTCATCACCTGCCCGAGGAAGGACCGGGCCACTCGCTGCACCTGGCCGCGGCCGCCGCAGACGTCGCAGGTGCGCGGGGACGTACCGGGCCGGCAGCAGCTGCCCTGACAGGTCGGGCACAGCACCGCGGTGTCGACCTGGAGCTCCCGCTCGGAGCCGAAGACCGCCTCGGCCAGGTCGACCTCGAGCCGGACGAGGGCGTCCTGGCCCCGGCGCTGCCGGGTCGCCGGCCCGCGCTGGCCGGCTGAGCCGCCGAAGAAGGTCTCGAAGATGTCGCTGAAGCCGAAGCCGGGCCCGAACCCGCCTCCGGTCCCGTTGGGGTCGGCCCCCATGTCGTAGGCGCGGCGCTTGTCCGGGTTGGACAGCACCTCGTAGGCGGCCGACACCTCCTTGAACCGCTCCGCGGAGTCGGGTCCACCGACGTCCGGGTGGAGCTTGCGCGCCAGCCGGCGGTAGGCCTTCTTGATCTCCTCGGGCGTGGCGTCACGGCTGACGCCGAGCACGTCGTAGTGGTCGCTCACCGGTAAGTGGTCGCTTCCTGTCGGATCGGTTCGGGACGGTCGGGTTCAGCCGACCAGGATGCGGGAGACGTAGCGGGCCACCGCGCGGACCGCCGCCATCGTCGTCGGGTAGTCCATCCGGGTGGGCCCGAGGACGCCGAGACGGGCCACGTGCGATCCGGCGTCCCCGGCCCCGACGCCGTACCCGCTCGACACCACGGACGTCGTGACGAGCCCCTCGTGGAGGTTCTCGTGCCCGATTCGCACGGACACCCCGCTGGCCGGGTCGTCGGCCATCTCCGAGAGCAGCCGGAGCAGCACGACCTGTTCCTCGATGGCCTCCAGCACGGGCCCGATCGCGGCGAAGTCGATGCCGGCGCGGGCCAGGTTCGCCGCGCCGGCCATCACCATGCGGTCCTCGCGCTGCTGGCGCAGTGCCCCCTGCAGGGCGGCGACGACCCGGCGGGCCGGTTCGCGGACCTCCGGTCGCACGGACTCGGCGAGGGGCTCCAGCCGAGTGACGGCGTCCTGCAAGGGGTGACCGGCCGCCGCCTCGTTGAGCCGGGCACGCAGCTGGCCCACCAGCTCCTCGGAAAGGTCGGCGTCGACCTCGACCGTGCGCTGCTCGACCCGGCCCGTGTCGGTGATGAGGACGACGAGCACGCGTCCGGCTCCGACCGGGACGAGCTCGACGTGCCGGACCCGCGAGCGCGTCAGTGACGGGTACTGGACGACGGCGACCTGGTGGGTCAGCTGAGCGAGCAGCCGGACGGTGCGCTCCAGCACGTCGTCGAGGTCCACGGCGTCCTGCAGCAGCGTGGTGATGGCCCGGCGCTCGGCCGGGGACAACGGCTTGACCTCCGAGAGCCGGTCGACGAAGAGCCGGTAGCCCTTGTCCGTCGGCACCCGGCCGGCGCTGGTGTGCGGCTGGGCGATGAGCCCCTCCTCCTCCAGCACCGCCATGTCGTTGCGGATGGTGGCCGGGGACACCCCGAGGTTGTGGCGGTCCACGAGGGCCTTGGAGCCGACCGGCTCGTGGGTGGCGACGTAGTCCTCGACGATCGCGCGCAGCACGGCCAGCCGGCGTTCGTCGCTCATCGGCACACCTCCTCGCAGTGCGGCCCGTGCGCAGGCGTACTGGCACTCCCGCTTGGTGAGTGCCAAGTCTACGTCCCGGGACGCCGAGCCGCCGAACGCGCCGGCCGCTGGGCGAGCCGGCCGCGCGGCGAGTGACGCTCCGCAGCCGTGTCACGCACGCCGGTCCTCGCGCGCCGGCGCTAACGTCGCCCGCCATGACCGACCGCTACGGCCCCGACGTCCTGGCCACGGACTGGCGCCGCCCCCCGCGCGGACGGAGCACGGACGCCGATGCCGAGCCCGGCCTCGTCGTCGAGGACGTCGAGACCGGCTGGTGCGGCGCCGTCGTCCGGGTCGAGAAGGCCGGCGGGGTGCACGTCGTCCACCTCGAGGACCGCCGCGGGCGCACCCGCGCCTTCCCGCTCGGACCCGGCTTTCTGCTCGATGGTGCTCCCGTCCGCCTCGTGGCCCCTCGCGGGCCCGCGGCTGACCGGACCCCGGCACGGACGGCGAGCGGCTCGGTGGCCGTGCCCGCAGCCCGTGCCCGGGTAGCCCGAGGGTCCCGGCTGTGGGTCGAGGGCCAGCACGACGCCGAGCTCGTCGAACGGGTCTGGGGTGACGACCTGCGGGTCGAGGGCGTCGTCGTGGAACCGCTGCACGGCGTCGACGACCTCCCCGGCGCCGTCGAGGAGTTCGCGCCCGGGCCGGGGCGTCGCCTCGGGATCCTGCTCGACCACCTGGTGGCCGGCAGCAAGGAGGCGAGGATCGCCGAGCAGGCGCTGCGCGGCGGCCGCTACGCCGACCACGTCCTCGTCGTCGGGCACCCGTACGTCGACGTGTGGCAGGCGGTACGACCACAGCGGATCGGCGTCGACGCCTGGCCGATCGTGCCCCGCGGGCGGCCCTGGAAGGAGGGGGTGCTGGAGGCCCTGGGATGGCCGGCGGACGGACCAGCCGACGTCGCCGCCGGCTGGCGGCGGATCCTGGGTTCAGTGCGGTCCTACGCCGACCTCGAACCGGACCTGCTCGGGCGAGTCGAGGAGCTCATCGACTTCGTCACCGCCGACCCCGGCTGAGCGGCCGGACGCGCGGACCAGCGCGGCCCGGGCGCGGCGTACGGCTGAAGGGCCTACGGTGAGAGCGTGATCTCGCAGTGGGAGCGCAACTGGGCAGTTGCCGCCCACCTGACGAGTTTCGTCGCCGCCTACGTCGCCCTGGGCTTCCTCGGGCCGCTCGTCGTCCTGCTCGTCCAGGGCGACAAGTCCCCCTACGTCCGGTCGCACGCCGTGGAGGCGCTGAACTTCAACCTGACCTGGCTCATCTACATCCTGGTGTCTGCGGTCCTCGTCGTCGTCCTGGTGGGGCTCGCGCTGCTCGCCGTCGTCGGGGTCGCGTACGTCGTCCTGGTCATCGTGGCGTCCGTCGCAGCCTCCGACGGACGCACCTACCGGTATCCGCTGACAATCCGCTTCATCAGCTGACCACCACTAGGGTGACCACGAGGCAGCGGACGCCGCCTCGGTACCCGACAGGGGGGTCAGATGTCCCAGCACCCGACCGATCCCGACCAGCCCGACCAGCCGCAGCAACCACCGCCCTACGGCCAGCAGCCCCCGCCGTACGGTCAGCAGCCCGGCGGCTACCAGGCCTACCCGGGCGCCGGCGCCCCGCCGGCCGGCGGCTACACCAATGAGCTGAGCCCCGCCGACCAGCGGATGTGGTCGATGCTCGCCCACCTCGGCGCGATCCTGTTCAGCTTTCTCGCGCCGCTCGTCGTCTACCTCGTCATGAAGGACCGCGGCCCGTTCGTGCGTGAGCAGTCCCGCGAGGCGCTCAACTTCAACATCACCCTGGCCATCGGCTACGTCATCGGCGCCGTACTCACCACGGTGTTCATCGGCGGCCTGGTGATGTTCGCGCTCGGCGTGCTGAACATCGTGTTCCCGATCCTCGCCGCGATCGCGGTGAACAAGGGCGAGAACTACCGCTACCCGTTCGCCTGGCGCATCGTCACCTGAGCGGTCACTCGACTGCTCACCTCGTCACCAGCCGAGCAGGTCGCGGACGACGGCGTCCGCCAGCAGCCGCCCGCGCCGGGTCAGCACCACCCGGCCGCGGGCGACTGCCTGCCGGTCCAGCAGGCCCCGGGCGGCGAGGTCCTCGAACCGCTCCCTGCCCGCTGCCGGAACGGCGTCGGCCTCCAGGCCGTCGGCCAGCCGGACGGCGAGCATCACCCGCTCGACGTCGCGGGCCTCGTCGTCCAGCACCTCCCGGCCCTGCGCCGGGCTGAGCCCCTCGGCCAGCCGCGCCGCCCAGGCCGCGGGGTGCCGAGCGTTCCACCACCGGACGCCGCCGACGTGGCTGTGGGCTCCGGGCCCGGCACCCCACCAGTCGTCCCCGTGCCAGTAGGACAGGTTGTGCCGGCACACGCGGTCGGCGTCGCGAGCCCAGTTGCTCACCTCGTACCACCGGTAGCCGGCAGCCTCGAGGGCCGCGTCGGCGACCTCGTACTTCGCCGCCAGGTCGTCGTCGTCCGGTGCCGCCAGCTCACCGCGGCGCACCTGGACCGCCATCCGAGTACCTGGCTCGACCACCAGGGCGTAGGCGGAGACGTGGTCGGGCTCGCAGGCCAGTGCGGCGTCCACGCTGCGCCGCCAGTCCTGCACGGACTCCCCCGGCGTCCCGTAGATGAGGTCGAGGCTCACCTGCAGGCCCGCCTCCCGCGCCCAGCGGACGACGTCGGGCACCCGCTCCGGACGGTGAGTGCGGTCCAGGGTCGCCAGCACGTGCGGGACGGCGGACTGCATCCCCAGGGAGACTCGGGTGAAACCGGCCGCAGCGAGTGCGTCGAGGTACCTCGCGTCCACCGAGTCTGGGTTCGCCTCGGTGGTGACCTCCGCCCCCGGCGCGAGCCCGAGGTGGCGTCGCACGCCGTCGAGGACGCCGGCGAGATCGGCGGCCGGCAGCAGAGTGGGCGTCCCACCACCGAGGAACACGGTGGAGACCTCGCGGTGCGGGACGCCGGACGCCTCGAGAACCTGTGCGGCCATGGCGAGCTCGTCGACGAGCGCCCGCGCGTAGCCGGCGCGGCCGGCGCCGGGCAGGGAGGACGGCCCGAGCTCCTCGGCGGTGTAGGTGTTGAAGTCGCAGTAGCCGCAGCGCACCCGGCAGAACGGCACGTGCGCGTACAGGCCCAGCGCCCTGCGCTCGGCGCCGGCCGCAGCAGACGCCGGCAGCAGCCCGTCGTCGGGGGCGGGGTCGCCGTCCGGCGGCGTCGAGGGACTCACCGCCCCAGTGTCGTTGCTACCGTCCGCGCGGTGAGCGCCGACCCCGAGGTGCGGCTGGACGTCGTCACCGCCGAGGACGAGGAACTCCGCCTCGCCGTGCTCGCGCTGCGCCCCAGACCCGAGCAGGAGGTGTTCTCCGCCACCGCGGCCCGGACCCTCCCGGAGGCCCTCGCCGACCCGGCGCGCACGCCCTTCGTCGTCCGGCGGGACGGCGCCCCGGTCGGGTTCGGCGTGCTGGACCGGGAGGGCTACCTCGACGAGCTCGTCGACGCCCCGGAGCGGGCGGTGCTGCTGCGCGGGTTCTACCTGGCCGCCGAGCACCAGGGCCGTGGCCTGGGGACCCGGGCCGCCGCCCTCGTACCGGGGCTGGCCGGTGCGCTCCACCCGGACGCCGACCTCGTCGTCCTCACCGTGAACACCGCCAACCCGGCCGCGGTGACCGCCTACCTGCGCGCGGGCTTCCGGGACACCGGCGTCACCTACCTCGGCGGGGACGCCGGGCCGCAGCACGTCCTCGTCGCACCGGTCCCGCGCGGCGGCTGACTGACCTGCGGGCTACCGCCGGGCCCTGTCCCGAGGCTTGTCCCTGGGCCTGTCCTTGGCCTTGTCCTTGGCCTTGTCGCTGTCGGCGTCGGAGGACAGCGCAGCGATGAACGCCTCCTGCGGGACCTCGACCCGCCCGACCATCTTCATCCGCTTCTTGCCCTCCTTCTGCTTCTCGAGCAGCTTGCGCTTACGGGTGATGTCTCCCCCGTAGCACTTGGCGAGGACGTCCTTGCGGATGGCCCGGATGGTCTCGCGGGCGATGACCCGTGAGCCGATGGCGGCCTGGATGGGCACCTCGAACTGCTGGCGCGGGATGAGCTCGCGCAGCTTGCCCACCATCATGACGCCGTAGGCATAGGCCTTGTCCCGGTGCACGATGGCGCTGAACGCGTCGACCTGCTCACCCTGCAGCAGGATGTCGACCTTGACCAGGTCGGCGGTCTGCTCGCCGTCCGGCTCGTAGTCCAGGGACGCGTAGCCGCGGGTGCGCGACTTCAGCTGGTCGAAGAAGTCGAAGACGATCTCGGCGAGCGGCAGGGTGTACCGCATCTCGACCCGGTCCTCGGACAGGTAGTCCATCCCTCGCAGGGACCCGCGCCGCTGCTGGCACAACTCCATCACCGCGCCGATGTACTCGCTGGGGGCGAGAATCGTCGCGCGCACCACCGGCTCGCGCACCTCGGCGACCTTGCCGGCCGGGAACTCGCTGGGGTTCGTCACCTCGACCTCGGAGCCGTCCTCCATCGTCACGTGGTAGACGACGTTGGGAGCCGTGGAGATCAGGTCGAGGTCGAACTCGCGCTCGAGCCGCTCCCGGACGATCTCCAGGTGCAGCAGGCCGAGGAAGCCGCAGCGGAACCCGAACCCGAGCGCCGCGGAGGTCTCCGGCTCGTAGACGAGAGCGGCGTCGTTGAGCTTGAGCTTGTCCAGGGCGTCGCGCAGCAGCGGGTAGTCCGAGCCGTCGATCGGGTACAGGCCCGAGAACACCATCGGCCGGGGTTCGCGGTACCCGGCCAACGGCGTGGACGCCGGCCTGGCGGCGTCGGTCACCGTGTCGCCGACCTTGGACTGGCGGACGTCCTTGACCCCGGTGATGAGGTAGCCGACCTCGCCGACCCCGAGTCCCTGGGACGGCGTGGGCTCCGGAGAGATCACGCCGATCTCGAGCAGCTCGTGGTGAGCCCGGGTCGACATCATCGCGATCCGCTGGCGCGCAGACAGGTGGCCGTCGATGACCCGTACGTAGGTGACGACACCGCGGTAGCTGTCGTAGACCGAGTCGAAGATCATCGCCCGGGCCGGCGCGTCGGCGTCCCCCACCGGGGCGGGGACCCGGCGCACGATGTGGTCGAGCAGCGCCTCGACCCCCTCGCCGGTCTTGCCGGACACCTTCAGGACGTCGCCCGGGTCGCAGCCGATCAGGCCCGCGAGCTCGTCGGCGTACTTCTCCGGCTGCGCGGCCGGCAGGTCGATCTTGTTGAGCACCGGGATGATCTCGAGGTCGTTCTCCATCGCCAGGTACAGGTTGGCCAGCGTCTGCGCCTCGATCCCCTGGGCGGCGTCCACGAGCAGGACGGCGCCCTCGCACGCCGCCAGGGAGCGGCTCACCTCGTAGGTGAAGTCGACGTGGCCAGGGGTGTCGATCATGTTGAGCGCGTGCGCGGTGCCGTCGAGCTCCCACGGCATCCGCACCGCCTGGCTCTTGATCGTGATACCGCGCTCGCGCTCGATGTCCATCCGGTCGAGGTACTGCTCGCGCATGAGGCGGGCCTCGACGACGCCGGTGATCTGCAGCATCCGGTCCGCGAGGGTCGACTTGCCGTGGTCGATGTGGGCAATGATGCAGAAGTTGCGGATCTGCTCCGGCGCGGTGGCGGCGGGCTCGATCGTGCGCCTCGTGGCGGGGCTGGCCATCGGGGACACGCGGGGCACCTTCCAGGACGACGTCGGGGCAGAGGCCATCGTCCCACGCCAACCCCCTGCCCAGGGTTCGCGCCCGCCGTGGCTGCGATTCCGGCGGTTTCGAGGCTCATTCACCGCCACTGGGTGCGCGAACCTGACGGGGAGGCAGGTGGCTGGTAGCCTAAGACGTCGCGTGCGCGCCCAGGTCGTGCGCGCACGTCGTACGGACCGCCACCGGTGACCCCACCACCGTCAGTCAGGTCCGCGCGGCTCACACCGAGCACCGCCCTCACCGACCTGTCCGAACGCAGAGAAAGTCCACTCGTGGCGAACATCAAGTCCCAGATCAAGCGCAACCGCACGAACGAGCGTCGCCGGCTGCGTAACAAGGCCGTGAAGTCGGAGCTGAAGACCCTCGTGCGCGCCTTCCGTGAGGCCGCCGACGCCGGTGACCAGGACAAGGCCGCCGAGGCCCTGCGGGTCGCTAGCCGCAAGCTCGACAAGGCTGCCAGCAAGGGCGTCATCCACAAGAACCAGGCCGCGAACCGCAAGTCGGCGCTGGCCAAGGCGGCCAGCCGGATCTGACCCGCTCGGGAGACGTCCACACGGCGTCCCGCGACGTCCCCGGCACGCCCGTCCAACGGCCTGCCGGCGTGACGGCGTCGCCCCACCCGGGGCGGCGCCGTCCGTCGTCTACCAGGACCCGGTCATCTACAGGACCCGGTCGTCTTACCAGCAGCCGGCTGCCGGCCACCCGGCGACGGTGCCTCAGCCGCGGGCGGCGGCGACCGCGATGACGGCCTTCTCCGCCGCGTAGACCGGGTCCCGGCCACCGCCCTTGACGGCGACGTCGGCGTCGGCGAGCGCGTGCAGGGCGGCGGCGAGGCCCTGCGGGGTCCAGCCGCGCAGGTCCCGGCGCGCCCGCTCCACCTGCCAGGGCGCCATGCCCAGCTGCTTCGCGAGGTCGGCCGGCCGACCCGGTCCGGCCGAGCCCACCTTCACCAGCGTTCGCACCTTGGCCGCCAGGGCGGCGAGCACCGGGATCGGGTCCGTGCCGGCGTCAAGTGCCTGGCGCAGGAGCAGCAGCGCGTGCTCACGCTGGCCGGCGACCACCACGTCGGCGACCTTGAAGCCGGTGACCTCCGCGCGCCCGCCGTGGTACCGGTCGACGTCGGCGACCTCGATGGCCCGGGTGGGCGGGACGTCGGCGAGGAGCTGTGCGCAGCTGGCCGCCAGCTCGCGCAGGTCGCTGCCGACGGCGTCCACGAGAGCCCGCACCGCTTGGGAGTCGAACCGGCGGCCGGCGAGCCGCAGCTCGGTGGTGGCGAAGTCCACCCGGTCGGGGGCCTTGAGCGGGGCGCAGTCGACGACCAGGGCCTGCGGGGTGGCCCGCACCGCCTCGAGGAGCTTGCGTCCCCGCTGCCCGCCGGCGTGGCGCAGCAGCAGCACGACGTCGTCCTGCAGGTGGTCGAGGTAGGCGACGGCGTCCTCGAGGAAGGCATCGGAGGCCTGCTCGACGCCCACCACGCGGACCAGGCGTGGCTCGCCGAAGAGGGAGGGGCTCGTCCAGGTGGCGAGCTGGTCCTTCTCGTAGAGGGCGGCGTCGACGTCGACCACCTCGAGGTCGGGCTGGTCGCGGCGCGAGAGCTCGCGGACCTGGTCCAGCGCCCGGTCGGCGAGGAACTCCTCGGTCCCGGTGACGAGGACGACCGGCGCGGGAGCGACCTCGCGCCAGCCGACCGTCGTGGCCGCGCCACCGGTCGTCCGTCGTCCTGCCACGGCGCCAGCCTGCCACGGCCGGCGGACGGCACGGCACCAGCCCGGCCGACTGTCCACAGCCGTCCCTCGGTGCTACCGACCGCGACGTCCCCGGACTCGTCGGTGCGCAGGACCAGCGCCCCCGTGGACCGGTACAGGTCCAGTGCCCGCTGCGTGGGGTGCCCGTAGTCGTTGCCGGCCCCGGCGCTGACCAGCGCGACCCGCGGCGAGAGCGCCCGGGCGAGGTCGTCGTCCTGGGCCGCGGACCCGTGGTGGGGCACGGTGACGACGTCCGGCCGCGTCCCGGCGGGCAGCGCCCGGTGCAGGCCCTGCTGGGCCGCGGGCTCGACGTCACCGGTCGCCAGCACGGTCCGGTCCTGGACGTCGAGCAGGACGACGAGGGACGCGTCGTTGACCCGCGACCCGTCCGACGACCCCTCCCCGGAAGACCCCTCCCCGGAAGACCCCTCCCCGTACGCCCCCTCCCCGTACGCCCCCTCCCCGGACGGCCCGTCACCGGGCGGCCCGGCGGGCCACAGCACCCGCCACCGCACCTCCCCCGCGGTGCCGGCCATCCCGGCGCCGCCGGGCACCGCCGGCACCCCGTGGGCGCCGAGAACCCGCTGCACCTGGCGGACGCCGTCGGCCGGCTCGGCCAGCGGACTGGTGAGGACCTGGCCGACGGACCGCCCGTCCAGCGCGCCGGCCAGGCCGGCCACGTGGTCGGCGTGGAAGTGGCTCAGGACGACGAGGTCGAGCGAGTCCACGCCCAGGTCCTCGAGGCAGCGGTCGACCGCCGCGGGGTCGGGGCCTGCGTCGACGAGCACGGCCGACGACGGGCCGCTGCGGGTCACCAGGGCGCTGCCCTGGCCGACGTCGCAGGCCACGGTCAGCCATCCCGGCGGCGGCCAGGCGGGGCCCCGCAGCCCGCGCAGGGCCCCGGGCAGGACGACGAGCGGGACGGCGACGAGGACGCCGACGAGGACGCCGGCGAGCGCACCTGCCAGGCCACCGACGAGCAGCGGCCGGGGCAGCCGCAGCACGGCGGCGGCCAGCAGCAGCCCGGCGACGGTGACGACGGCCAGCAGGACCGCCCCTGGAACCCCCGCGGGCCACGGCAGCGTGGCTCCCGGCAGACCGGCGGCAGCACGGGCGACACCGCCGATCCACCCGGTGGCGACACCGGCGACGCGCGCGACCAGCTCGGCGGCCTGCGGGGACAGCGGGGCGAGCACCGTCGCCAGGACGCCGAGCACCGTGGCCGGGGCGACCGCCGGGGCGACGAGCAGGTTGGCCGGGACCGACAGCAGCGGCACGTGCGGGGTGAGCAGGACGACGACCGGTCCGCACACGGCCTGCGCCGACGCCGGGACGGCGACGGCGTGGGCCGCGACGGAGGGCAGGACCCGGCCGAGGGCTGCGGCCATCGGCCGGGCGAGCAGCAGCAGCGCACCGGTGGCCAGCACCGACAGCGCGAAGCCGAAGGAGCGGGACAGCCACGGGTCGATGACGCACAGGGCGACGACGGCGCCGGACAGCAGCGGCACGCCCCGCCCACGCCGGGCGGCGGCCAGCCCGGCGAGCCCGACGGCACCCATGACCGCGGCCCGCAGGACGCTGGGCTCTGGGCCGGCCAGGGCGACGAAGCCGGCGAGCGCGCCGCCGGCGAGGGCCAGTCGCAGCCGGCGTCCGGCTCCGGCCGCCGCGGCAGCGAGCAGGACCGCACCGCTGACGATGGTCGTGTTCGCCCCGGACACGGCGGTCAGGTGCGACAGCCCGGTGGCCCGCATGTCCTCCTCGAGGTCGGGCGGCAGGGTGCTCGTGTCCCCGACGACGAGACCGGGCAGCAGTCCTCCGGCGTCCGGAGGCAGCGGCGCCGCCGCGCGGCGCAACCCCTCGCGCAGTGACTCCGCCGCGCGGGCCCAGGTCGGCGCGGCGCTCACCACCTGGGGTCCGGTGGCGGCCAGGAGCAGGGCCACGACGTCGTCGCCAGGGTCGGCGGGGGCGAGCCGACCGGTTGCGCGCACCGTCTCGTGCGGCCTCGGCGACGCCCACGCGGCCGGGCCGATGACGAGCACGGGACTGCGACCGGCGGACCGCTGCCCGCGCCCGTCGACCGCGGTCACCAGCAGCCGGACCACGTACCGGGGCGGGTCGTCCGGCCGGGCAGGGTCGGCCCGGACCGGGCGGGGCGCCTCCAGGACGAGCCCGTCGACCGAGACCGCCGCCCGCTGCTCCACCAGCGCGGGCAGCGGCCCGGCGGTCCGGACGGCGCCGTGGACCAGGACGGAGGAGAGGACGACGACGACCGCGGCGCCGGCGACCAGCCACCCGCCGGCGCCGCGGGCACTCCACCAGCGGGCGATGACCGCGACGGCGAGAACAGCCCCGCAGGCGGCGAGCAGCACCGGACCGGGGCGGGCGCCGACCGCCCAGCCTGCGGCCGCCCACGCGGAAGCCGCGGCTGGCAGCAGGCGCAGGTCCGGCCCGGAGGCACCGGTCACACCCGCACGAGCGGTCGGAGCCGCTCGAGGAGCGTCGGCCCGATACCGGGCACCTCGAGGAGCTCCTCCACCCGGCTGAACCGGCCGTGCTCGGCCCGCCAGTCCAGGATGCGTCCGCTGAGCACTGGCCCGACGCCGGGCAGGGTGTCGAGCTGCTCGGCGGTGGCCGTGTTGAGGTCGACCGGCTGCTCGGCTCCACCGATGGCGCCGGACCCGCCGGGAGTACCGCCGTCCCCCGGCCCGCCGGCCGCGGCACCGGGTGCCGGCGGGGGCAGCTCCTCCCCCGGCCGGGGCACGACCACCTGCTCCCCGTCGACGACCAGACGGGCCAGGTTCACCCGGGTGACGTCGGCATCCTCAGTGAGTCCGCCGGCGGCCTCCACCGCGTCGGCCACCCGGGCCCCGGCGGGCAGGCGGACCACACCGGGTGCGCCGACCTGACCGACGACGTGGACGACGAGCAGGGCCGCGTCCTGCCCACCGGGTCCTCCGGCCGCGGCCCCCCAGGGCGACGCCGTCCCCGCCGGGGCCGGAGCGGACGGCGGCACCGTGAACGGGTCCGTCGGCGAGGGCGCGGACGCCGCAGCATCACCCGGTACCGCAGCATCACCGGGCGCAGCAGCCGGTGCCTCATCGCCCCGAGCGGGGACGGTCTGCACCTCGGGGGCGTCCCGCGGCGCCACGACCAGCGCCACGGCGACCACGACGACGACGGCGACGGCCGCGGCCACGACGGCCACCACCCCGGCGGAGCGCGGCAGCGCCCACCGGGACTCCTGCCAGGCCTGCGGCAGCCGCTCGCGGAGCCGGCCCCGCAGTCCAGCGGCCGGGCGCAGCCCGGCGACCGGGTCGTCGCGTCCGGGAGCGGAGGCGACATGCGGCGAGGCGACGTCGTCCCCCCACCCAGCGCTGCGCCTGCCGCGGCGCGGCGGCCCGGCCGGCGGCAGCACACGCACTGCCTCCCGGGAGCCGGCGGCCAGGCGGGCAAGGGGTTCGCGGTCGGCTGGGTGCACGCCACCGAGGGTGCGACGAGGCGGGGACGTCCTGCCCTGCCGGCGAACCCGGCCTGTGGAGACCGCCGCCGATCAGCCGCCTGTGCAGGACAGGTCGGGGGTGGCGGGCACGACCACGGCGCCCACCATGCCCGGACCGACGTGGGCCCCGATGACCGGTCCGATCTCGCTGCACACCAGCTCGGGGCCCGGGCGGAGCCGGGCCCGCAGCCGCTCGACGAGGGCGTCGGCCCGCTGCGCCGAGTCCAGGTGGTGCACCGCCACCCGGGCGCCGTGCCCGGCGGCTGCCACGGTGAGGTCCTCGAGCCGGGCCAGGGCCCGGGTGGCCGTCCGGACCTTCTCCAACGGGACGATGCGTCCGTCCTCGAGGGTGAGCAGCGGCTTGACGGCGAGCGCCGAGCCGATGAGGGCCTGCGCGGCCGTGATCCGCCCGCCCCGGCGCAGGTGCTCGAGGGTGTCGACGTAGAAGTACACCCTGACCCCGGCGGTGAGCCGGCGGACGGCGTCCGCGACCTGGGCGCCGTCCAGGCCGCGCTCGGCGAGCTCAGCGGCGGACACGGCCAGGTAGCCGAGCGCCATCCCCAGCGCCCGGGAGTCGACGACGTGGACCGGCACCGGCGCGTCACGGGCGGCGAGCCCGGCGGCGTCGTAGGTGCCGGACACCGCCGCGGACAGGTGCACCGACACGATCTCGGTGGCCCCCTGGTGGGCGAGCCGCTCGTAGGCGGCCAGCAGCCGCGCCGGCGAGGGCCGCGACGTGGTGACCGGCCGGCGCCGGCGCAGCGCCTCGGCGACGTCGGTGCCGCCGAGGTCTCCCTCGTCGTAGGAGCGGCCGTCGACGACGACCTGCAGCGGCACGCTGGTCAGGCGGTGCCGGTCGAGGATCTCCTGCGGGAGGTAGGCGGTCGAGTCGGTGAGGACCCGCACCGCGTTCGCCATGCCGGGGAGGGTACGACGTCAGGCCGGGACGACGTTGACCAGCCGCGGGGCCCGGACGACGACCGTGCGCACGCCGCGGCCGTCCAGGACCCGCTGGACCGCGTCGCTGGCCAGCGCCCGCTCCCGCAGGTCCTCCTCGCCGGCGTCGGCGGGCACCTCGAGCCGGTCGCGGACCTTGCCCGCGACCTGCACGACGCAGGTCACGGTCTCCTCCACGAGCAGCCGCTCGTCGGCCTGCGGGAACGGCTCGTAGGCCAGCGTCCGGTCGTGCCCGAGCCGGGACCACAGCTCCTCGGCCAGGTGCGGCGCGAGCGGCGCCAGCATGAGCACGAGCGGCTCGACCACCTCCCGCGGGGAGCGCCCGGTCCGGGTGAGGTGGTTGTTCAGCTCGATGAGCTTGGCCACGGCGGTGTTGAACCGCATGCCCTCCATGTCGGCGGTGACCCCGTCGATGGTGCGGGCCAGGAGCCGCCGGGTCTGCTCGTCGGCCGGCTCCTCGTCAACCCGCAGCTCGCCGGTCTGCTCGTCGACGACGTTGCGCCACACCCGCTGCAGGAACCGCAGCGACCCGACGACCGCACGGGTCTCCCACGGCCGGGACACGTCGAGCGGGCCCATCGACATCTCATACACCCGGAAGGTGTCGGCGCCGTACGCCTGGTACATGTCGTCGGGGGTGACGACGTTCTTCAGGCTCTTGCCCATCTTGCCGTGCTCGCGGGTCACCGGCTCCCCGTGGTAGAGGTACCGGCCGTCCTCGGTCTGCTCGACGTCGGACGCCGGCACGACCTGGCCGCGGGCGTCGCGGTAGGCGTAGGCCTGGATGTAGCCCTGGTTGAACAGCCGGTAGAACGGCTCGGCGCTGGAGACGTGGCCGAGGTCGAACAGCACCTTGTGCCAGAACCGGGCGTACAGCAGGTGCAGGACGGCGTGCTCGACGCCGCCCACGTACAGGTCCACCCCTCCGGGGTGGTCGGGGCGCACCTCCGGGCGCGGGCCCATCCAGTACCGCTCGACCTCCGGGTCGACGAACCGCTCGGTGTTGGCCGGGTCCAGGTAGCGCATCTCGTACCAGCACGAGCCGGCCCACTGCGGCATGACGTTGAGCTCGCGCCGGTAGGTGCGCTCGCCGTCGCCGAGGTCGAGGGTGACCTCGGTCCAGCCCTCGGCGCGGCCCAGCGGCGGCGTCGGCTGGCTGTGCTCGTCGTTCGGGTCGAGCGCCTCGGGCCGGTAGTCCTCCAGCTCCGGCAGCGTCACCGGCAGCATCTCCTCCGGCAGCACGTGCGGGACGTCGTGCTCGTCCCAGACGACGGGGAACGGCTCGCCCCAGTACCGCTGGCGGCTGAACAGCCAGTCGCGCAGCTTGTACGTCGTCGTGGGCTGCCCCAGGCCCTTGGCGGACAGCCAGTCGATCATCCGGGCCTTGGCCTCCTGCACGCCCAGGCCGTTGAGGCTGATCTCGTCGTTGGCGGAGTTGACGGCCGGGCCCTCCCCGGTGAACGCCTCGCCCTGCCAGTCCTCGGGCGGCTGCACCGTGCGCACGACGGGCAGGTCGAAGCGGGCGGCGAACTCCCAGTCCCGCTCGTCCTGGCCGGGGACGGCCATGATCGCGCCGGTGCCGTAGCCCATCAGCACGTAGTCGGCGGTGAACACGGGGATGCGCCGGCCGGTGGCCGGGTTCGTCGCGTACAGGCCGGTGAACCGGCCGGTCTTGTCCCGGCCCTCGGTCTGGCGTTCCAGCTCGGTCTTGCGGGCGGCCTCCTGGCGGTAGGCGGCGACGGCGGACGCCGGGTCGGCGTACCCGCCGGTCCAGGACGCCGGGACGTCGTCCGGCCAGGTGGCGGGCAGCTCCTCGTCGAGCAGGGGGTGCTCGGGCGCGACGACCATGAACGTCGCGCCGAACAGGGTGTCGGGCCGGGTGGTGAACACCTCGACCGGCTCGGCGCCGTCCACCGGGAAGCGCACGGTGGCCCCCTGGGAGCGCCCGATCCAGTTGCGCTGCATGAGTTTGATGGCCTCGGGCCAGTCCAGGCGGTCCAGGTCCTCGAGCAGCCGGTCGGCGTACGCGGTGATCCGCATCATCCACTGGCGCATGCTGCGCTTGAACACGGGGTAGTTCCCGATGTCGCTGCGGCCCTCGGCGGTCACCTCCTCGTTGGCCAGCACGGTGCCCAGGCCCGGGCACCAGTTGACCGGCGCGTCGGAGGCGTACACCAGCCGGTGGGCGTCGATGACCCGCCGCCGCTCGACGGCGTCCAGGTCGGCCCAGGCCCGGCCGTCGGGCACGGTGCGCTCGCCGCGCTCGTACTGGGCGACGAGCTCGGCGATCGGGCGGGCCCGGCCGCGGCCGCCGTCGGCGGACTCGTCGTACCAGGCGTTGAAGATCTGGATGAAGATCCACTGGGTCCAGCGATAGAACTCCACGTCGGTCGTGGCGACCGAGCGGCGTGGGTCGTGCGCGAGCCCGAGCCGGCGCAGCTGCCGGCGCATGGTGGCGATGTTGGCCTCGGTGGTGACCCGCGGGTGCTGACCGGTCTGCAGGGCGTACTGCTCGGCCGGCAGGCCGAAGGCGTCGTAGCCCAGGGCGTGCAGGACGTTCTTGCCGCGCATCCGCTGGAAGCGGCCGAGGACGTCGGTGCCGATGTACCCGAGCGGGTGGCCGACGTGCAGGCCCGCGCCGGAGGGGTAGGGGAACATGTCGAGGACGAACATCTTGTCGCGCCCGCGTACCGACTCGTCCGCCCACGGCCCGGCCGGGTTCGGCGTCTGGAAGGTGCCCTCGGCCTCCCACCGGTCCTGCCAGCGGCTCTCGATCTGCTCCGCCAGGCGCGCGTCGTACCGGAACGCCGGGGTGGTCTCGGGCGTCTGCTGGGTCATCGTCGTCCTCGCCTCGTCGCTGGTTCGTCGTCCGGGCTGCCGTGCCGGGGCAGAAAAAAACCCCTTGCACGCAAGGGGTCGCCGCGCTGGTGCCGCTCCGTCGCCGGAGCGGGCCTCAGCGCGGCTCGGTAAGGAGCAGGCCGGTCCGCACGCGGTCAGGGTACAGGGTCGTCAACCGAGCAGCCGGGGACCGGCGAGGAGCACCCCGCCGACCGCGATCCCGGCGGCGGCGAGCACCAGCCGGAAGGAGGCACGACCGGGGGCCAGCCCGCCGGCGGCGCCCACGACCGCGGCGACGGTGAGGACGGCTGCCGCCGGGGTCCCGACGTCCGGGTCGGGCACCAGCACGAGGAGGGCGCAAGCGGCGACGACACCCGCGGCGCCGGCGGCCCGGGAGGCCCGGACGCCGAGCCGCTGGGGCAGGCCGCGGACGCCGGTCCGCGCGTCCGCGGCAGCGTCGGGGACGGTGTTGGCGAAGTGCGCGCCGGCACCGAGCAGGGCGGCCGCGGCGACGAGCGCGGCGGGGACGTCGACCCCGGCGGCCGTCGCGGCGACCGCCGGGAGCAGGCCGAAGGAGACGACGTAGGGCAGCGGGCTCACCGGGGTGGTCTTGAGCCACAGGTCGTAGCCCCACGCCGAGGCGACGGCGAGCAGGTGGAGCACCCCGGGGACGGGGCCGAGGGCCAGCGACAGCGGGACGCTGGCGAGCAGCGCGGCCACGGCGGCCCGGTGGACGGTGCGCGCCGCGACGTGCCCGGCGACGACAGGTTTCTCCCGGCGGCCGGCGAGCCGGTCCCGGGCGGCGTCGACGGCGTCGTTCGCCCAGCCGATCGACAGCTGCCCGGCCAGCAGGGCGGCGGCGAGCAGGAGCGTCCTGGGGGCGCTCAGCCCCGCGGCGACGCCCAGTGCGGTCCCGAGCACCGTGACGGCGGCCGCCGGCAGCGGGTGGGCGGCCCGCAGCAGGCCGGTGGCCGACCTGACGGACGGCGACGGCTCGGCGGCCGTCCGCTCGTCGTGCACGCGGCGAGTGTGCCGCGGGACGCCGGCCCGGTCCACGACGTCCGGGACCGGCTCCGCGGCAAGCACGGCTCGGGGGTGGGTGAGCCGGTCGCCTGGTGACATGCGAAGAGGGGGAGCGATCGCTCCCCCTCTGGGCTGTGACGCCCGCGGCTGTCAGGCCGCGGTGATCTCGATACGCCGCGGCTTGGCCTGCTCCGCCTTGCGGACGGTGACCCGCAGGATGCCCTCCTGAAGGTTGGCCTCGACGTTGTCCGCGTCGACGTCCCCAGGCAGGACGACGCGGTAGTCGAACTGGCCCGTGCGGCGGGTCTGGCGACGCAGGACGCCGGTGCGCTCGCGTTCCTTGATCTCACCGTGGATGGTCAGCTCGTTGTCACGAAGCTCCACGGTGACGTCGTCGCGCTTCACCCCCGGAAGCTCCGCCTCCACGAGGAACGCCTCGTCTGTCTCCTCGATGTCGACGGCAGGAACCCAGCTGGTCAGACCGTTTCGGGTCTCACCGAAGGTCGACTCCATCAGCCGAGACATCCGTTCGTGCAGGTCGTCGAGCTCGCGGAAGGGATTCCAGGTCTGCAGCTCAGTGCTGCGTCGAGCCGGCAGTGCCATCGTCCCTCACCTCCTTCACGCCTCTGAAGTATGGACGTAAAGTTGAGCGCTACAGACTCAAGTTTTATTCCCGGACCGACCCGTCCGACGTCCGGGCGAGGGTGAACGCAGCGAGCGGGCGGTACAGCAGTCGCCCGTCCGGCTCCGCCAGCCGTGCCAGCTCGGCGTTCACCTCCCGCTCGAGTGCGCGGAAGTCGGTCACCGCCTGCCACTGGCGGCGCTGTCCGTGCGACCACGACCACCGCCACCACGCTGTGCGGTCTGCGAACACCACGCGTTGCCGCTCCACAACGGTCGCCACGTCGGTCCAGCCGTTGGCTGCGACGAGCGCGTCGGTGGCAACGACGTCCCCGGAGAACGGCCTGGGCGCCGGCTGCCGCTGGTCCGTGGGCACGTGCCGAGCGACGATCCCGCCGAGGTGGGCGTACCGCGGGTCCTCGCCGGCCCACCAGCTCAGCACCAGCCGGCCACCCGGACGCACCAGCGCCGCCCACGACCGCAACGCCCGCTCGGGAGCGGGCAGAAACTGGGCGACCATGCCGCCCAGCACGGCGTCGAACGGTCCAGCCACGGGCGGGCGGGCGGCATCCCCGACGACGACGGCCGCACGGACGGGAGCCTCCAGGCGGCGAAGGTCGGCGGCGGTCATCAGGGCCATCCGACGCGAGAGGTCGACCCCGAGGACGCTGCCGCTCGGGCCCACGGCCGCTGCCGCAGGCACCAGCACTGCGCCGCGCCCAGTCCCCACGTCGAGAACCCGGTCGGCGACCGTGACACCGGACAGGTCGACCAGGCGACGCCCCATGGGGGCGAAGTACTCCGTGCCCGCGTGGTCGTACTCCCCGGCCACGGCGTCGAAGAGCTCACCGACCGAGGCGCCGCTGCCGCTCATTCCAGGACTCCAACCTCTGGCTGCCACCGACCGGTTCGGCCCATCCTCGCCCGGTAGCCGGCGGACGACCAGGCGGTGCGCCGCGCCCGGCGACGCTCTTGCCCGGACCCACCGGCATGCTCTACACATTCTGCTCATGGGGGACGGTTACGTCGTCGCGCCGGAGGTGCTGCGCTCGGTCGCAGACTCCCTGCGGACACGGGCCGACGCCAACGGCACCGCCGGCACCTACGGATTCGACGGCCAGGTCGACGCCGGCCGGTCCTCGGGCGAGATCGCTTCGGCGATCACCTGGCTGGGGGACGAGCTCGAGAAGCTGAACACCTCCCTGGGCGCCCTCGCCGACCACCTCCAGGATGTCGTGGACCGGTACGTGGCCGCCGACGAGGCAACGGCGCACCACTACGACGCCGCCCGCGTCCCCGTGCCGTCCCCCGGCCCGGAGATTCCGCGGTGATCGACACTCGGGTGCACGGCGAGCCGGCGGCGTGCCACTCGCTCGCCGCGTCCCTGCTGTCGTACGAGAGCGCCCTCGACGGCACGATCGACGCGCTCACGGCCGGCCGCAACGAGACCGACGGCGCCTGGGACGGGCTGGCCTCGGACATGTTCGCCACCGAGGTCACCGGCTTGCGGTCCGAGGTCGTCACCCTGCAGGGGCGCATCTCATCGTTCCGGCAGGAGCTCGTGGACTTCGCCGACTCCCTGTCCGTCGTGCGGAGCTCGTTCGCGGGCCTGCGGGCGGATGCCGCGGCGGCCGGGCTGGCCGTCTCGGGCGAGTCGATCCTGCCGCCCACCGCACCGGCTCCCGACACTGACGACGGCGGCACGTACGAAGACCAGGTGAACGCCTACAACGACATCGTGCAGCGAGCCGAAGAGGTACGTACGGCGGAGGACGCCGCCCACGAGCGGGTCGTGAGCGCAGGCCAGGCACTGACGGCCGCCCCAGTGATCGTGACTCTCCTGCAGAAGCTGGGGTTCGTGCCGAGGTCGACGTCGCCGTGGGGCCTCGGAGCCTTCGCTCTCGGCGGTGCGCTCACGGGCGGGGGGTGGGCGGCGTCGTGGTTCACCACCGTTCGGTACGGTGAGTTCCGGCCACGCCACCCCAGGGGCGCGCCGGGTGGGGTCGGCGGCAGGTACCGCAGCATGAGCGACTTCCGCACCCAGCCGTGGTACCGACGCGGCTGGGACGGTTCCAAGCCGACGAACTACCAGGCCCGGCCGGGCATGACCGCCCCACGGGAACGATGGAACGGTGTGGGCAAGTGGACCGGACGCCTCGGCGTCGGGCTCACCACCGTCACCAGCGCCGTCGACCAGTGGCGTGAGGACGGCGACGACCCGAGCATGGGCACCGCCGAGCGGGTCACCCGCGCGGCCACCCAAGGGACGACGACCGGCGCCGGAGCGTGGGCCGGCGGCCTGGCTGGCGCCAAGATCGGCGCCGGGCTGGGCAGCCTCGCCGGGCCGGTCGGTACCGTCGTCGGCGGGATCGTCGGCGGCACCGTCGGCGGCGTGATCGGCGCCGGAGCCGGGGAGTGGATCGGGGATCAGTTCGTGGACGTGGCGGGCGACGTCGGTGAGGTCGTCGGCGACGCCGCGGAGGACGTCGGGCACCTCGTCGGCGACGCCGTCGGTGACGCGGCTGATGCCATCCGTGACGCCTGGGAAGGGTTGTGGGACTGACATGCTCCTCGACGTCGTCCTCATCCTCGCCGGCTCCGCCCTCCTCGCCATGTCCGTCTGGCGGCGTCGCGGGCGCAGCGGTGGCCGGGCCTGGGCGAAGGAGCCCTACTCCCGGCAGAGCTGGCTGTTCGGCATGCCCGGCCTCGGACTCATGCTGGTGGCGGGGGCCCTGATGCGGATCGGTGGTGCCACCGGCCGTCCCGCGCTGAGCGTCGTCGCCTTCGTTGCCTTCTTCGTCGGTGTGGTGACCTTCTTCTGGGGCGCGCTGTTCCTGCCCGCCCCGGCGTGGGCGCTGCCCGACTGGCTGCGCCCGGTGGTCGCACGGGAGCGCCGGGAGGCGCAGGAGCGGCGGGCGGACCGCCGCCGCCGTCGGCGGGCGCAGAAGGCGGCGGGGACGCGGTGAGGGCCGAGGTTCCGCTCACTGTCGGCACGCTGAGCCTGGAACTGCCGACCACCTGGCAGACCCTCGACGACCCGCCGGCCGGCGTCGCCCTGCTGGCCCTGGCCCCGACGACCTCCTCCGGCATCCGGCCCAACCTCGTCCTCACCGTCGACGACGTCTCGGGGACGGCCGGCCTGCGCGACTGGCAGCAGGGCTCCGACCGGCTGATGGCCGGCACGCTGTCCGGCTACCTGCTCCTGGACCTCGAGCGCGTCATGCTCGCCGGCGCGGACGGCGTGCGACGTCTGGCGCACCACGTCGTCGACCACAGGGCGAGCGTGACCATGGAGCAGTGGGCGTTCATCCACGCCGACCGGGGCCTGACGCTCACCGGCACCGTGGCGACGCCGGACTACCCCGCCGTCGCGTCCGACCTGCGCGCGTGCGCCGAGAGCCTGGAGCTGCGGTGAGCGTCGTCGCCCTCGACCGGCCTGCCGGCCGTCTGCGGATCTCCACGCCCGCGCTGTCCGCACTCCTTGCGCTCTCGCAGGGAGTGCCACCGGAGGCCCTCCACGAGGATGACGTCGCCACCTTGCGGGACGCCGGTGTCCTGCACGCCGAGGGGATCGACGACGCCCTGACGGGCCTGCTCGCCGGGATCAGCACCGCGGCCGTACGCATCGAGCTCGCCGTGGCGCGGACAGGTGGGCAGGAGCTTCACCGGGTGTGGGCGGCGGACGGCACCGCCACGCTCGCCGCGCAGGTGGGTGAGGACACCTACGACCTTCTGGCCGTGGCGCCGCCGCTCGTAGTCCCCACCCTCGCGCGGCTCATTGCCCTGGGGCCCCGCCCGCTGCTCACCGGGGACGTCGTCGACGTCGCCGAGGACACCGTCGTCGCCCTCGTCGGCCCGGAACGGGCGTTCGCGGCCAACGCGCTCCTCGGGGTCGTCCCGGACGGCTGGCAGGCGGCCGTGGACGACGTCCGCGCGGGTCGGGTGCGACGTCACGGCCTGGCGGCGCTGTGGGTCGACCCGGCGGGCCGGCCGGCCGGGCGCCGGTTCTCGTTGCTCGACACCCCGCACGGTCTCATGGAGGTCGTCGCCCTCAAGGAGGGGCGCTCGGGGCTGCGGCCGGTGCGCTCCACCGAGGTCTGGTCGATGCTCGTCGAGCTGCTCCCGGCCGACGACGAGGTTGCGGCGGACAGCGATGTCTCACCCGTGGTGCCGGCCCCGTCGGCACCCGGTACGGATCCGGAGGCCAGCGCGTGAGCACCGACGACGTCGTCCACACCGACAGCTGGGCAGAGGTGGAGGCGACGCTCGTCGAGCACCTCTCCCGGCTCCACCGACACGGCTTCGTCACCCTGGACCCGCCGCAGCCGCCCTCGGTGCCTAGCACGAGAGAGTCGCCGCGCCGCGGGCTTCTCGGCCGGTTCCGGCGGCCGGTCGAGGTCCGCGACCGCCCGCTCCTGCAACTGTCTCGCGGCACCATGCACCTCGAGGCCGAGTGCAGCGGCCCGGTGGGCGATGTGCCTGTCTCCACCGCGTACGGCTGGGACGAGGACCAGCAGCGCCGGCTGCTCGAGCTCGGCTGGACGGCGCCCGACGAGCTCGACGACTGGCACATGTACCGGTGGTGCGGGCCCGCGCCCGACGGTTTGCCCGATCGCCTGCGGCAGGAGGGGGACGACGCGGCAGCGGTACCGTCCGAGACCGCTGCGGACGCCGCCCGCCTCGTCGTCTCCACCCTGCACGAGGTCTTCGGGATGCGGAGCCCCGCCGGCCTCAGCATCGTCGTCGACCGGTTCCCGGGCTGACCGGGGTCCGATCAGCACGGCCGGATCAGCGGTGATCCACCGCGAACGGTCGGGCCCTGCGCGCCCCGTGCGTGTCGCGATGCGGGATGCCCATCCGGCCGGGTTCATCCGACCTGGATGCCGAGCACCCACTGGCCCAGGGTGAGGACGGTGAGCGTGATGAGGAGGATGCCGACGAGGTTGAGCCAGAGGCCCGCCCTGACCATCTGGTTCATCCTGATGTAGCCGGAACCGAAGGCGATCGCGTTCGGTGGCGTGGCCACCGGCAGCATGAAGGCGGAGGTGGCGGCGAGCGCCACGGGCACCACGAGCAGCATGACGTCGAGGCCAAGACCGACGGCAACTCCGCCGATGATCGGCAGGAAGGCCGCTGCGGTGGCCGTGTTAGAGGTCAGCTCGGTGAGGAACAGGACCAGGGCGGTCACGGCGACGACGATGAGAACCACCGGCAGGACGTCGAGGCCCGCGGCCTGTTCCCCGATCCACACACTCAAGCCTGTGCTCGTGAACTGGGCCGACAGAGCCAGACCGCCACCGAAGAGCAGGAGGACGTCCCACGGGAGTTCCTTCGCACTCTCCAGTCCAGGAGCGCGACACCGTCCTTGACGCGGGCGGGGAGGAGAAAGCACGCCAGAGCCACACACATGGCGATGAGCTCGTCGCTGATACCCGAGTTCGGAAAGAGGGTGGGCAGGAACACCCAGGAGAGCGCGGCGGCCACGAACACGAGACCGACCGTCTTCTCCGGACCACTCATCGGCCCGAGTCTGCCCAGCTCGTCCTGGATCGCTGTCCGGCCTCCGGGGAGCTCGGTGATCTCCGGCCGGTACAGCACGTGCGCCAGGAGCCACCAGCAGAAGGCGAGGAACACGACCGAGAGCGGGACACCGAAGAGCATCCACTGCCCGAACCCGATGGTGACGTCGTGGTTCTCCTGGAGGTAGCCGCGCAGGAGCGCGTTGGGCGGCGTGCCGATGAGTGTTCCCAGCGAGCCGATGGACGCGGCGTAGGCGATACCCAGCATGAGAGCGGTGCCGAACCTCGACTCCAGCGGGTTCTCACCCTTGCCGAACTGACCGACCAGGGTCAGCACCGACAGGCCGATGGGCAGCATCATCACCGCGGTCGCGGTGTTGGAGACCCACATCGAGACGAAACCCGTGGCGATCATGAACCCGGCGATGAACCGGGTGGGGCTCGTCCCGACAGCCAGCACGGTTACCAGCGCGATCCGGCGATGCAGGTTCCACCGCTGCAGCGCGAGGGCGAGGATGAACCCGCCCATGAACAGGAAGATGGTCCCCGAGGCGTACGGCGGTGCGGTGTCCGCGAACGAGCTCACCTGCAGCACGGGAAAGGCGACGAGCGGCACGAGCGCCGTCGCTGCGAGGGGAATGGCCTCCGTCATCCACCAGACGCCCATGAGCACGGCGATGGCGGCTGTGGCGCGTATGGCGTGAGCGGTGGTATCGACCCCGCCCTCCGCGAGGGCGGCCGGCGAGATCGCTGTCGACCTCGCGGGGCATGAGGAGATAGACGATGACCGCGAGCAGGACACCGAGCACGAGACCGATGCGCCGGCGGCGCGTGACCTTGGCATCCACCGCAGGGACGCGCATCCCCTCAGCGACCGATGTGCTGTCCCGGATGCTCGGTGTACTCACGCCGCCCCCGATGATCCCCCGATGATGAGGTGAGTGGCGTTACGGTAACACCGCGAGCCCGCGCCAACGGAGACCACAAGACCGCGTCTGACACTGGTGACGTCGTGAGCCGGGCAACGACTCTCGGATGGAAACGACTCTCGGTGGAGCTGAGGGGACTCGAACCCCTGACCCCCTCCATGCCATGGAGGTGCGCTACCAGCTGCGCCACAGCCCCGCGGGACAACGGCAGGGAGTCTAGACCGACGAGCCGAGCATCCCGAAATCGGGTCCCCCCGGCGTCCCGACGCAGGCGCCGTCATCCCTCCGAGCCGACGTGGGCGCCGTGCGGGCCGACGTTGTACTCGGCCAGCGACCACCCCGTCCCGCGGGGAACGAGCAGCGCCCAGTGCGTGTTGGCCAGCCCTCCGAACGCCGACCAGGCCGCCAGCGGCAGGGCGAGCAGGTGCAGCATCGCCCCCCGCAGCGCACCGCCGTGGCCGGTGACGACGAGCACCCCGCCGTCCGGGGTGGCGGCGGCGTGCCGCCCGATCGCCGCGGCGGCCCGCCGGCCGGCCTCGCTGCGCCGCTCCCCGCCCCCGACGGGGACGTCGTCCCCGCCACGCCAGGCGGCGAACTCCTGCGGCCAGCGGGACTCGATCTCGGCGCGGGTGAGCCCCTGCCACTGCCCCGCGAACAGCTCCCGCAGGGCGGTGTCGGTCTCCACCACGAGCCCGGTGAGCGCGGCGAGCGCGGCGGCGGTGTCCGCGGCCCGGGACAGGTCCGAGCTGACGATCCGGGTCGGCGCCAGACCGCGCAGCATCTCCGCCGCCCGGTGCGCCTGCCGCCGGCCGACGTCGTCCAGCGGGACGTCGAGCTGCCCCTGGAACCGGTCGGCGGCGTTGTGACCGGTCTGCCCGTGCCGCCACAGGACGACGCGGGCCGCGCTCACGCTCCGTCCCCGCCGTCCCCGCCGTCCCGGCCGGTGCGGGCGCCGTCGGGGTGCCCGGTGACCGGCAGGTCGAGGGCCGGGCAGTCCTTCCACAGCCGCTCGAGGGCGTAGAACCGGCGGTCCTCGGTCTGCTGGACGTGGACGACGACGTCGACGAAGTCGAGCAGCACCCAGCGGGCCTCCTTGAGCCCCTCGCGGCGCACCGGCTTGGCGCCGAGGCCGCGCAGCCGCTCCTCGACCTCGTCGACGATCGCCCGGACCTGCCGGTCGGTGTCCGCGGAGGCGACGACGAACACGTCGGTGATCACCAGCTGTTCGCTGACGTCGAGGGCGATGATCTCGTCGGCCAGCTTGTCGGCCGCCGCCTCGGCGGCGGCGGTGGCGAGCTGGACGGCGCGGTCGGTGGCGGGCACGGGTCTCCTCCGGGTGGGCCTGGTCGGGACAGGTTCTCACGCCCTCAGGAGTCGCCTCCCGCCCCGGCGGCGACCTCCGCAAAATCGGTGCCGAGGACGACGATGACGTCCGCGGTGGTCGGCGCCTCCCGGCCCACCGCGAGCACGTCCTGCGGCAGCCCGAGGGCCTCGACGACCCCGAGACCGGCCTCCCGCAGCCGAGGCGTGTCCTGCGGAACGAGGACCGCGGACGTCCGCCGGCCCAGCACGGCGGCGTTGCCGCCGCCCACGAACCGGAAGCCGGCCTCCACGAGCCGCTCCCTCGCCAGGTCCTCCAGCCCCGGGGTCCCGGCGCCGTTCTGGACGAGCACCCGCACCGTCTCCCCCGTCCCGGACCGGCGGGCGCCCGCGAACCGGGCGGCCAGCACCTCGGCGGCCTCGGCGTCCGCCAGGCCGTAGAGCACCTCGTCGCCGCCGGTGGCGATCTCCCGCACCGGCAGCACGGACGCGCCGTACCCGCCGTCCCGCTCCAGGTGGTCGGCGACCCGGACGAGGAGGCCGGCGACGGCCCGGGTGTCGCCGCCCACCGGCCGGCTGAGGGGTCCCACGGCGGCGAGCACCTCCTCGACCTGCCCGACGTCGTCCGGCAGACCGGCGACGAGCGCGGTCAGCACCTCCTCCTGGCGGGCGAGCCGGGCCGCCTCGGCCTCGGCCGCTGCGAGGTGGGTGGCGTAGGCGGCCGCCTGTCGGCCGTCGAGACGCTGGCGCGGCCCAGCGGCCAGGGACACCTCCGCGGTGCGCACGTCGGCGTCGACGTCGACGACGACACCGCCGACGGCGTCGACGAGAGCCGTGAGCCCGGCCGCGTCGAGGACCCAGCCGAGGTCCACCCGGACGTCGAGGGCGTCGGCGACGGCGTCCGCGGGCGCGTCGTCGGAGACCGACAGCGCCTCGGCCAGAGCGGCCCGCCCGCCTCCGGCGACGTCGACGAGCAGCCGGCTCGGCACGAGCAGGGCGGCGGTCTCCTCCTCCCCCACCGACAGGAGGGCGGCTCCGGTGACCCGGCCGCGGTCGGCGAGGGTGGCGAGCAGCGTGTCGGTCGGGCCGGCGGCGCCGGCGTCGTCGGTGCCACCGGGAGCAGGGTCTCGGCCCAGCAGCACGACCGCCGCGACGAGGGCGCCCACGAGGAGCAGGACGACGACCGCGACCCACGCGCCGCGGCGCCGGGCACGCCGTCGTGCGCGTCGGGGCAGGACCTGCGTCGGGGGACGAGGCAGCGGCGGACCGGGGGCGACCGGGCCGGTGCCCCTGGCCCGCCGCTCTCGCCGGGAGGACGGTGCCGGCTCCTCGCCGCTCACCGGTCGTCCCGGTACAGGTGGTACTTGGCGATGTACTGCACGACACCGTCCGGCACGAGGTACCAGACCGGTTCACCGGCAGCGACGCGGGCGCGGCAGTCGGTGGAGGAGATCGCCATCGCCGGCACCTCGAGCAGGCTCACGCCGTCCTCGGGCAGGCCAGTGCCCGACAGGACGTGCCCGGGCCGGGTGACGCCGACGAAGTGCGCCAGCGACCACAGCTCCTCGACGTCCTTCCAGGACAGGATCTGGGCCAGCGCGTCGGCGCCGGTGATGAAGAACAGCTCGGCGTCAGGCCGCTCGGCGTGCAGGTCTCGCAGGGTGTGGATGGTGTACGTCGGACCGGGACGGTCGATGTCGACCCGGCTCACGGTGAACCGCGGGTTCGACGCGGTCGCGATCACCGTCATGAGGTAGCGGTGCTCGGCCGGAGAGACCTCCCGGGCGTCCTTCTGCCACGGCCGGCCGGTGGGCACGAAGACGACCTCGTCGAGGTCGAACTCGCTGGCCACCTCGCTGGCCGCGACCAGGTGGCCGTGGTGGATCGGGTCGAACGTGCCGCCCATCACCCCGAGGCGCACCGCGCGCTCCCCGGCGACCGCGGCTCAGCGCCGGTCGCGGGAGCCGACGCTGCGAAACGCGAAGGTCAGCGCGAGCAGCAGGAGCAGCAGCACGAAGGCGCTGATGCCGTACACCTCGGGAGGGAACGGAATCTCGAAGTGCGTCTCGGTCTCGGCCGCCGTGCTCGCCAGGAACCCCATCGCTGCTCTCTCCTGCGTCGTCCAGGTCGCGGACCGGCGTGGTCCGCGGCACATCCTGTCAGACTCGGCCACCCGTCGTGCCGTGGGCGCCGTCTGGGCGTCAGCGGGACTGGGCACGCCGAGGGGCCGGGCGGGCGCAGCCGTGAACCCACGCGGCATGATCCTCGTTGTGCGCTACGTGAACCGACCCTGCGCCCCCAGCCGCCGTGCCGTCGTCCTGGCGGGTGCGGCGGGAGTGGCCTCGCTGACCACCGCATGCTCCGGCGACGACGAACCGACGACGAACGTCGCGGCCGGGGACGTGGTCGCGCAGGTCTCGGACGTCCCTGTCGGCGGTGCCGTCTCGGCCACCGGTCCGAGCGGTCCCCTGCTGATCGCGCAGCCCACCGAGGGGCAGGTCGTCGCGTTCAGTGCCGTCTGCACGCACCAGGGCTGCACGGTCGCGCCCGGGGACGGCGAGCTGCGCTGCCCGTGTCACGGCTCGGTGTTCGACCTGGCGACGGGCACCAACGTCTCCGGTCCGGCGCCGGCACCGCTCGCGGCAGCGCAGGTCGAGGTGGTCGACGGGCAGATCCGCGCACTCTGACACCCCCTGCTCGTGATCATGCAATCCCGCCACCCTGGGCTGCCGTCGCACCCTTCGTGATCATGCAATCCCGCCACCTTGCCCATGCCACTGTCCGGGTCGTGCGGGGCGGCGGGTCTGCACGAACACCTCATGACCCGCTGGCGGGACCACCTCGGGACATCGAGGGGTCTCAGCGGCCGTGACAACCCACGACGACTCAGCCGCGTTCACCACAGAATGCTGCGGCCGGCACGGTTTTGCCGGCGTGTCGTGCCAACAACCCAGCATCCTGCGAGGGGACGGGGCCCACTGGGTGGCACGGATTGCATGATCACGAAACGGCCGAGCGGGGTGGCGGGATTGCATGATCACGGGAGGGGGTGGTGGTGGTTCAGGGGCGCACGTGGCCGTCGCCGTGCACGAGCCAGCGGGTCGTGGTCAGCTCGGCCAGCCCCATCGGCCCGCGGGCGTGCAGCTTCTGGGTCGAGATCCCGATCTCGGCGCCGAGCCCGAGCTGGCCGCCGTCGGTGAACCGGGTGGAGGCGTTCACCATGATCGCCGCAGAGTCGAGCTCGGTGGTGAACCGCTCGGCGGAACGCAGGTCGCTCGTCACGATGGCCTCGGTGTGCCCGCTCGACCAGCGCCGGATGTGCGCCAGGGCGGCGTCGAGGTCGTCGACCACGCCGACCGCGAGCTCCAGGGCGAGGTACTCGGTCGCCCAGTCCTCGTCGGTCACCGGCTCGACCTCGACTCCGTCGGGCGCCAGGGCGGCCACCCGGTCGTCGCCGTGCAGCCGTACCCCTGCGGCGGCGAGCTCGGCGAGCAGTCGGGGCAGCACCGCCTCGGCGGCGGCGGCGTGCACCAGGACGGTCTCGGCGGCGTTGCAGACGCTCGGCCGGTGGGTCTTGGAGTTCACCGCGATGGCGACCGCCTGGTCGGGGTCGGCGCCGGCGTCGACGTAGACGTGGCAGTTGCCGACGCCGGTCTCGATGACCGGGACCGTGGCCTCCTCGACGACGCTGCGGATCAGCCCGGCCCCGCCGCGGGGGACGAGCACGTCGACCAGCCCGCGGGCGCGCATCAGGTGACGGACCCCCTCCCGCCCGTGCTCGTCGATGCTCTGCACCACGTCGGCAGGCAGCCCGGCCCCCGCGAACGCCTCCCGGAGCACCTCGACGAGCACCGTGTTCGTCTCCAGCGCCGCGGACCCGCCGCGCAGGACGGCCGCGTTGCCGGACTTCACCGCGAGCACGGCCGCGTCGACGGTGACGTTGGGCCGGGCCTCGTAGACCATCCCGACGACGCCCATCGGCACCCGGACCTGTCGCAGGCGCAGGCCGTTGGGCAGGGTGCGGCCGCGGACCACCTCGCCGACCGGGTCGGGCAGAGCCGCGACCTCCCGGACGGCGTCCGCGATCGCCGCGACCCGGCTCCCGTCCAGGCGGAGCCGGTCGAGCAGCCCCGCGGCGAGGCCGTCGGTCTGGCCCCGTTCGAGGTCGAGGGCGTTCGCGGCGACCACCCGGTCGGTCGCCGCGACGAGGGCGTCCGCGGCGGCGTACAAGGCCGCGTCCTTCGCGGCGCGGGTGGCGGTGGCCAGCGCACGGGACGCCTCCCGGGCCCGGCCACAGACGGCCAGGACGGCGTCCTGGGTGGTGCTCGGCGTCGACATGGGTCCAGGGTAGGGCGGTGACCTGGCACCGCCCGGGACGACGGTCGGTCGCGGCGGCCGAGCGCCGGCTCGACGACGCGTTCGCAGCGCTGCCCCGGGCGCAGTTCCTCCCCGAGGACCAGCGCCCGTACGCCGCGCAGGACCGGCCGCTGCCGATCGGCGAGGGTCAGACGAGCTCCCAGCCGAGCACGGTCCGGGCGATGCTGGCGCTGCTCGACGTCCAGGCCGGTCAACGGGTGCTCGACGTCGGCGCCGGCTCCGGCTGGACGACCGCGCTGCTCGCACGGCTCGTCGGGCCGACCGGGCGCGTCGTCGGGGTCGAGCTCGAACCGCGACTCGCCGAGTGGGGGGCGCAGAACCTGGCCCGGGCCGGTATGCCGTGGGCGTCCCTGGAACCGGCCACGGAGGGGGTGCTCGGCCGGCCCGACCTCGCGCCGTTCGACCGGATCCTGGTGTCGGCCATGGCCTCTCGGCTCCCGGAGGAGCTCGTCGAGCAGGTGGCCCGGCCGGGCCGGATAGTGGTACCGGTCGCCGGGACGATGCTGCTCGTCGTCCGGGACGACGCCGGGGAGGTGACCGTGCACCGGCACGGGGCGTACTCGTTCGTGCCACTGCGCTGACTGCGCTGACGTGCTGTCACAGCGGCCGGACGTCGCCGAGCACCAGGGCCGGCGCGACGAGTCCGCGGGCGCCGCGCTCGCGGACCGTGCCGCGGTCGAGCACCTCGAGACCGACGACCGTCCACGGCGGCAGCCCCGCGCTGTCGCGGTGGTCCGCCCACAGCCGCAGGGCCATGGCCGCGGCGTCGTCGACGTCCTCGGCCTCGTCCCAGTACCGCAGCTCGGCCCGGTCGTCCCCGTAGCGGGCGGACTCCAGGAACGGCCGTTCGCGGACGAGCTGCTCCAGGCCCAGTCGGACCTGCTCACGGTCGGCGGGCTCACCGGCGAGGGTCACGGTGACGTGCCACAGCGGCGGGTCCACCGGTACCTCCTCGCGTCCGGGTCAGGTCCTCAGCAGCACCAGGTCGTCGCGGTGCACGAGCTCCCGGTCGTACCCGGGCCCGAGCCGGTCGCCCAGCTCCCTGGTGGAGCGGCCGAGCAGGCTCGGTACCTCCTGTGAGGAGTAGTTGACCAGCCCCCGGCCGTGCACGTGGCCGGTTCGGTCGCACAGGTCGACCGGATCGCCGGCCTCGAACTGTCCGTGCACCTCCAGCACACCGGCAGGCAGCAGCGAGGCCCGGCGGCCGACCACGGCGGCGACCGCGCCGTCGTCCAGGACGAGCCGGCCCAGGGGGGTGGCGGCGTGCGCCAGCCACAGCAGCCGGGTCGACGTCCGCGGTGCGGTGGGCACGAACCACGTCCCGACGTCGGCGCCGGACAGCCCGTCGCGGGCCAGGTCGGCGGAGGTGAGCAGCGTCCCGATCCCGGACCCGGTGGCGATCCGCACCGCCTCCAGCTTGGTCACCATGCCGCCGGTGCCGACCCCTGCGGGGCCGGTGCGGCCGACGACGACCTCGGCCAGGTCCTGCTCGCCGTCCACCTGGGCGATCCGGCGGGCGCCCGGACGGTGCGGCGGTCCGTCGTACAGGGCGTCGACGTCGGAGAGCAGGACGAGTGCGTCGGCGTGCACGAGGTGCGCCACCAGGGCGGCGAGCCGGTCGTTGTCACCGAACCGGATCTCGTCGGTGGCGACGGTGTCGTTCTCGTTGACGACCGGGACGACGCCGAGGCGCAGCAGCCGGTACAGGGTGCGCTGAGCGTTGCGGTAGTGGCTGCGCCGGACGACGTCGTCGGCGGTGAGCAGCACCTGGCCCACCGTCACCCCGTGCTCGGCGAACGCGTCGGTGTACTGGGCGAGCAGCGCCCCCTGGCCGACGCTGGCCGCCGCCTGCTGGGTGGCCAGGTCCCGCGGACGGCGGACCAGCCCGAGCGGGCCGAGGCCGGCCGCGATCGCACCGGAGGAGACGAGCACCACCTCGGTCCCGGCGGCGCGGCGGGCGGCGAGGACGTCGGTGAGGGCGCGCAGCCGCCCGGCGTCGATACGGCCCTGCGGCGTCGTCAGCGACGACGACCCGACCTTGACGACGACCCGCCCGGCGGTGGACAGCTCGGCGCGGGTCCGCAGCACCGACGGCGTCATCGGCCCGGGTCGCCCTCGGCGTCCGCCGTCCAGTCACCCTCGGCGTCCGCCGTCCAGTCACCCTCGGCGTCCGCCGTCCAGTGACCGGCCTGACGCTCCTCGTCGAGCTCGGCGCGCGCCGCCGAGCGTGCCTCCCGCCGCTGGGCGTAGGCCTCCCGCTTCTCGTCCCGGGTGGGTCGCCGGGAGTCCTCCAGGCGCAGGTCGCTGCCACGTGGACCGGCCAGCAGCTCGGCGCCGCCGACGAGGGTGGGCTCCCAGTCGAAGACCACGCCGTCCTGCCCGCCGATGACGACGGTGTCACCGGCGCGGGCGCCGGCCTCGAACAGGGCGTCCTCGACGCCGAGTCGGGCCAGCCGGTCGGCGAGGTAGCCGACCGCCTCGTCGTTGGCGAAGTCCGTCTGACGGACCCAGCGCTCGGGCTTGACCCCACGCACCCGGTACACCGGTCCGTCAGCCGTCGTCTCCGGGGTCACGGTGAACCCGGGGTCGTCCACCGGCCGGGGCCGCAGCACGACCCGGCGGGCGGTGGGGGCCGGCGCGGCGCGGCGGGCGGCCTCGACGAGCCGGGCCATCGCGAACGACAGCTCCCGCAAGCCCTCGTGGCTGGCCGCCGACACCTCGTGCACCTCGTAGCCGCGCCGCTCCAGCTCGAGGCGGACCATGTCGGCGAGCTCGCGGGCCTCGGGGACGTCGACCTTGTTCAGCGCGACGAGCCGTGGCCGTTCGGTCAGCGGGACGGGGGTCTCGCCGTCACCGGCGTCCACCGGGTAGGCCCGCAGCTCGGCCTCGATCGCCTCGAGGTCGCTGACCGGGTCGCGGTTCGGCTCGAGGGTGGCGCAGTCCAGGACGTGGACGAGGGCGGCGCAGCGCTCGACGTGCCGCAGGAACTCCAGTCCCAGCCCCTTGCCCCGGCTGGCCCCGGGAATGAGGCCGGGCACGTCCGCGACGGTGAACCGGACGTCGCCGGCCTGGACGACGCCGAGGTTGGGCACCAGGGTGGTGAACGGGTAGTCGGCGATCTTCGGCCGGGCGGCGCTGAGCGCGGCGACGAGGCTGGACTTGCCGGCGCTGGGGTAGCCGACCAGGGCCACGTCGGCGACGGTCTTGAGCTCGAGGACGACGTCCCCGGCGTCACCGGGTTCGCCGAGCAGGGCGAAACCGGGGGCCTTGCGGCGCGGGGAGGCCAGCGCGGCGTTGCCCAGGCCACCCCGGCCGCCGGCCGCCAGGACGAACCGGTCCCCCGGGGCGACCAGGTCGGCGAGCACCTCGCCGTCGGGACGCTTGACGACGGTGCCGGCCGGTACCCGCAGGACGACGTCCTCGCCGTCGGCGCCGTGCCGCAGACCACCCTGCCCGGGACGGCCGTTGCCGGCGCGGCGGTGCGGGGAGTGGTGGTACTCCAGCAGGGTCGTGGTCGAGGGGTCGACCTCCAGGACGACGTCGCCGCCCTTGCCGCCGTTGCCGCCGTCCGGGCCGCCGAGCGGCTTGAACTTCTCCCGGTGCACCGACGCGCAGCCGTGGCCGCCGTCCCCGGCGGCGACGTGCAGGACGACGCGGTCGACGAACTGTGCCACGCCGGTCACCTCCTCGATCGGCCCGGCCAGGGCCGGGTGGACGACGAAGGGGCGAGCCGGTCGTCCCGGCTCGCCCCTTGGTCAGGTCTGCGTCGTCAGTCGACGGTGAGCCTCACTCGCCGGCCGGGACGATGCTGACGACCTTGCGCCCGCGACGGGTGCCGAACTCGACAGCGCCGGCGGTGAGCGCGAACAGCGTGTCGTCGCCGCCCCGGCCCACGTTGACGCCCGGGTGGAAGTGGGTGCCCCGCTGACGGACGATGATCTCGCCGGCGTTGACGACCTGCCCGCCGAAGCGCTTCACACCGAGCCGCTGGGCGTTGGAGTCGCGCCCGTTCCGGGAGGAGCTGGCGCCCTTCTTGTGTGCCATGTCTGTGGGTCCTCGTTCGTGTCGCGGGTCAGCTGCTGATGTCGGTGATCTTGATGCGGGTCAGCTTCTGGCGGTGGCCCTGGCGCTTGCGGTACCCGGTCTTGTTGCGGTACTTGAGGATCGTGATCTTGGGCCCCTTCGTCGCGTCGACGACCTCGGCGGTCACCGTCGCCCTGGCCAGGGCGTCGGCGTCGCTGGTGACGGTGGACCCGTCGACGAGGAGCACCGGCTTGAGCTCGACCGTGGTGCCGGCGTCGCCGGTGACTCGGTCGATGGTCAGCACGTCGCCGACGGCGACCTTCTCCTGCCGGCCGCCGGCGCGGACGATCGCGTACACGTGAGGCTCACTCTCTGACGTCGTTCGACAGTTGCTGGTGACGAGCGGTCGGGCGGGGCCGAGCGCACACAGCAGGGCACGCCGAGGGCGTGCCGCGGTCCAGGGTACGGAGCGGCGTACGTCCGGGTCAAACCGGCTCGGCGGACGCCGGCACCTCCCCCGCGTCGTCCGCGGAGCCGCCCGCACGCAGCGTCGCCGCGGCGACCTCCTTGACACCGCCCTTGCGGCGCTGCTGCGAGCCGGGCTGCTCCCCCTTGGTCCGCCCGCCGTTGTGCTGGCTCTTCTCGACCGGCTCGTCGAACAGGACGACGCCACGGCCGTTGCAGCACTCGCAGGTCTCGCTGAACGCCTCCAGCAGCCCCTGCCCGACCCGCTTGCGGGTCATCTGGACCAGGCCGAGCGAGGTGACCTCCGCGACCTGGTGCTTGGTGCGGTCACGGCCCAGGCACTCGACGAGGCGGCGCAGCACGAGGTCGCGGTTGCTCTCCAGGACCATGTCGATGAAGTCCACGACGATGATTCCGCCGATGTCCCGCAGCCTCAGCTGGCGGACGATCTCCTCGGCGGCCTCGAGGTTGTTCTTCGTCACCGTCTCCTCGAGGCTGCCGCCGGAGCCGGTGAACTTGCCGGTGTTGACGTCGACGACGGTCATCGCCTCGGTGCGGTCGATGACGAGCGAGCCGCCGGAGGGCAGCCACACCTTGCGCTCGAGGGCCTTGGCGATCTGCTCGTCGATCCGGTGCGCGGCGAACACGTCGTCCTCGCCGTCCCAGCGCTCGAGCCGCTCGGCGAGGTCGGGGGCCACCCACTGGACGTACTCCGAGACGGTGTCCCAGGCGTGGTCGCCGGCGACGACGAGCTTGGTGAAGTCCTCGTTGAAGACGTCCCGGACCACCTTGATCATGAGGTCGGGCTCGCCGTAGAGCATCGCCGGCGGGCTGACCGCCTTCGCCTTCTTCTCGATGTCCTCCCACTGCGCCTGCAGGCGCTGGACGTCGCGCGAGAGCTCCTCCTCCGAGGCCCCCTCGGCGGCCGTGCGCACGATGACCCCGGCGTCCTCGGGCAGCACGCTCCTGAGGATCTTCTTGAGCCGGTTGCGCTCGGTGTCGGGCAGCTTGCGGGAGATACCGGTCATCGAGCTGCGCGGCACGTAGACGAGGTAGCGCCCGGGCAGCGACACCTGGCTGGTGAGCCGGGCACCCTTGTGCCCGACCGGGTCCTTGGTGACCTGGACGAGGACGGGGTCCCCGGACTTCAGCGCGACCTCGATGCGCTTCGGCTGGCCCTCCAGGCCGGCGGCGTCCCAGTTGACCTCGCCGGCGTACAGGACGGCGTTGCGGCCCTTGCCGATGTCGACGAAGGCGGCCTCCATGCTCGGCAGCACGTTCTGCACTCGACCGACGTAGACGTCGCCGATCAGGGAGGACTGCTCCTTGCGGGCGACGTAGTGCTCGACGAGCACGCCGTCCTCGAGGACTGCGATCTGGGTACGGCCCTCCCGCTCCCGGACGACCATCACCCGTTCGACGCTCTCGCGCCGGGCGAGGAACTCCGACTCGGTGATCACCGGACGGCGACGGCCGGAGTCGCGGCCCTCCCGCCGGCGCTGGCGCTTGGCCTCCAGGCGGGTCGAGCCCTTGACGGCGGTGACGTCGTCGGAGGGCTTACGGCCCTGCTTGGCTCGCCCGGACTCCTCGACGGCCGAGTCGTCGGCCTCACCGGAACGGCGCCGCCGACGGCGCCGACGGCGGGAGGAGCCGGAGTCCTCGTCCCCGTTGTCGTGGTCGCCGCTGACCTCTCCGCTGACCTCGTCGCTGACCTGGTCACTGACCTCGTCGCCGACGCCGGAACCGGCGTTGTCGGTCGTGTCCCCGTCGGTCTTGCCCTGGGACTTGCCCTCGGACTTGCCCTTCGGCTTGCTCTCGGACTTGCCCTTTGGCTTGCCCGGGGACGTGTCCTCGGACGTGCCGTCACGGGCGTCGTCGTCCGTGTCGTCGTCGGTCTCGGCCGCGGAGGCGCTGGAGTCCTCGCCGGAGCGGCGGCGACGTCCACGGCCACCGCGGCGCCGACGGCGCCGACGCGTCTCCGCACCGTCCCCGCCGTCGTCCGGGCCGTCGTCGCGGTCCCCCGCCTCGGCACCAGAACCGGCGGAGGTCCCGGCGTCCTCGCCGGTCCCCGGCTGCCCGGCCGGACCGGTCACCTCGCTGGCAGCGGCACTGGGCGCCGTACCAGCCGACTCCTGTTCCTCCTGCTGCTCCTGCTCCTCGGAGGCGGCGGGCTCGGAGGGCACCTGCGGCGGTCCTGCGGGCCGGCTCGCGGCCCGACGCCGGCGAGGAGCGGCTGCCGGGTCCGGCGGCTGGAAGAGCACCGCGGTGGCCGGGACGGCTCCCACGGGGGTCGCGGCGCCGGTGGTGGTCCCGTCCTGGACACCGGCGGTGGCCTGGTCCGGTTCAGGTGCGGCCGGCTGCGGGATCTGCTCGCCGGCGGCGGTGGCCTCGTCCGGCTGCTCCGACGCGGCCGGGGCGGTCTTCGCTGCCGCCCGCTTGCGGGTGGTCCGCTTGCGCGGCGCGGGGGTGTCGGCGGCCGGCTGCTCCGCCAGGGGCGCCGCTGTCTCCTGCGGAGCCTCCTGCGCGGGGGCCGGCTCGGCTACGGCCGCGGTCTTCTTAGCGGCCCGCTTGCGCGCCGGCCTCTTGGCCGGAGCCGCCGGGGAGGCATCCGGGACGTCGGTAGCCGGGGTGTCAGTGCCCGAAGTCTCAGCGGTTGGGGTGCCAGCGGTTGGGGTGCCAGCGGACGGCATGTCGGCCTGCGGGGGGCCGGCCGGCCGGCTGGCGGCCCGGCGGCGACGCGGCCGCTGCTCGGCACTGGACTGCTCAGGAGTGGACTGCTCGGGGGTGGACTGCTCAGGGGTGGACTGCTCAGGGGTGGACTGGTCGCCGGTGGACCCGGTCTCGGTGGTCACGGGTGGTGCTCCCGTCATCCCGGGGCACCGGCCACGACCTCGGTACCGCTCGGGTGGTCAGCCGCCGTCGGACGGCGGAAGTCGTCATGGACGCACCGTCCGCTCGCGCCCTCCACAGGTGCGGGGCGCGGGGCCTCAGGTGCCGGCGGCGTCCCGGTCCGCAGCCAGTGGGTCGGCCACGGTGCCGGTCGCCTCGTCGAGCGGCCCCTGCGCCAGCCGGGTCACCTGGGGCGGTGACGGCGGCGCGAGGTCGGCCACGGTGCGCAAGGCGGCGAGGACGTCGTCGGGTCGGACGGCAGGTGTGGCGTGCCGCACGACCATCTGCAGTATCGCACACGGGCGGCTCGCCTTCGCGGCGACGCGCCCCAGCTCGGAAGCGGCCCGGTCTGCCTCGAGGAGATCGAGCCGGACCACCGGCTCGCGGGCGTCGAGCATCCGTCGTCCGGACTTGGTCAGCCGCTCCACCTCGACGTGCTCGGCCGCCAGGAACACGGCGGCAGCGGCTGCCACCTCGCCGGGGTCCGCACCCGGCAGGACGATCTCCCAGTGACTGGCCTCGAGCCGGTCGGTGACGGACCCGGGGCCGGCCTCGACGACCTCCAGGACGTCGAGCCCGGGCGGCAGCGCCTCGTCGAGCGCGTCGCGCACGGCCCGCGGGTCGCAGCGTTCGGCGACCTGCAGCTCGACGTACTCGGCCTCGCTCGCCGCGCCGGTGGAGGCGGCGTTCGCGTACGACACCTTGGGGTGCGGGGTGAACCCGGCCGAGTAGGCCATCGGGACCTCGGCGCGGCGCAGCGCCCGCTCCAGCGCGCGCTGGAAGTCGCGGTGGCTGGTGAAGCGCAGCCGGCCGCGCTTGGCGTAGCGCAGCCGGAGCCGCTGCACCGGCGGCGGCGGGGGGCCGTCGGGCCTGGGCACGGGGTGTCCTCCTCGGCTCAGCGGGTCGCGGTCACAGGAAGCGGACCGGGTCGAAGGTCTCCAGCGGGATGATCCGCACTCGTGGCAGCGGGGCGGTGAAGCAGCCGACCTCGTCCTCGAGGTCGTAGGTCTGCAGGCCGCGTCCGGCCAGCTCGGTGAAGCTCGAGCTGACGAACTCGCGGAAGCCCAGCAGGCCGACCCGGCGCCCGGGGGTGAGCAGTGCGCTCACCTGGTCGACGAAGTCCCCGTCGTGGCTGGCCAGCAGGACGTCGCCGTCCCGGTCGGCGATCGCCGCCAGAGTCCGCTGGATCCCGATGTCGACGACCTTCTCGGAAACCGACCCGGCCAGCGGGATGGGTCGGTACCCCAGCGCGATGAGCGCCTGAACGAACGCCATCGGCATCTGCCCGGAGCTGGCGTTGAGGAAGAACAGGGCGGTGACCGGCTGGTCCCACACCGCGGCGGCGAACTCGCGGACCCGGTCCCACCGCGGCCGCTCCTCAGGCTGGGGGCGACGTCCCAGCACGCTCATGCCGAGGGTGGCGTCGATGTTCTCGCCGTCCACGACGAGGTAGGTCGGGCGCTGGGGAAGCTGGTCCACGGCGGACACCCTAGGTCGACAGGTACGGCCAAGTCGTTGTCACCGTCGCCCGGCCCACCTAGGGTGATCTTCTGGAGGGTCAACGATGTCCACCCAGCCCACCCTGATCCGCTCGGTCAGCCGTGCCCTGTCGCTGCTCGACGCGGTGGGGAGTGCAGCGCGCCCGGTGCCGGCCAAGTCGCTGGCCCGGCAGACCGGCGTCCCGCTGCCGACGGCCTACCACCTGCTGCGCACCCTGGTGCACGAGGGGTACCTGCGGCGCACCGAGGCCGGATACGTGCTCGGTGACCGCGCCGACGCGCTCGCGGGCCGCGCCACCCCCAGCGTCGTGCAGGTGTCCCGCTCCCACCAGGTGCTCCAGCACCTGCACGACGAGCTGCACGCCGCGGCGTACCTGTCGGTGCTGGACGACGGCGAGATCCGGCTCGTGGACGTCGTGGACTCCCCCGAGGCGCCGCGCACGGACCTGTGGGTGGGCTTCCACGACGCCGCGCACGCGACCGCCCTGGGCAAGGCGGTGCTGTCCACGCTGCCGGAGCAGACCCGCCGCGAGTACGTCGAGACCCACGAGCTGGCCGACCTCACCCGCCACACGGTCACCGACCGGCGGGTGCTGCTGCACGAGCTGAGGTCGCTGTCCGAGTACGCCATGGACCGGGAGGAGTACGCCGTCGGTACCGCCTGCGTCGCCGTCCCGGTGCCCTCGACCACGTTCTCGGCGGCGGTGGCCGTGTCCGTGCCCGCGACCAGCCTGCGGCGCGTGATCGACCGCCGCCAGGCCCTGCGGCGGGCCGCCCGGCTCATCGCCTACGCCGGGCCCGACGGCCAGTGACCGGCGCGTCTATCACCATCTGAACTTCTCACCGTTGCCCGACGACCCCCACCGGCGCAGGCTGCGAGACACGCAACCGCGAGCCGTTGGAGGACCCATGACAACACAGTCAGCGTCGGCGTCCGTCCCGGCACAGGCCGGGTCTGCGCCACGCATCGACGCCCAGACCCGCGTCAGCCTGTACGAGACGATGGTGCTGAGCCGGACCTACGAGGAAGCCATCCTGCGGGAGTACCACGCCGACAAGGGGCCCGGCTTCGACATCGGCAAGGGGCTCGTCCCCGGTGAGATGCACCTGTCCGCCGGCCAGGAGCCGGTGGCGGCCGGCCTGTGCGCCCACCTCACCCGGGACGACGCGATCACGGCGACGCACCGGCCGCACCACCTGGCCATCGCCCACGGGGTCGACCTGCGGCGGATGACCGCCGAGATCTTCGGCCGGGAGACCGGCCTGGGCCGGGGCCGGGGCGGGCACATGCACCTGTTCGACCCCAGCACCCACTTCTCCTGCTCCGGCATCATCGCGGAGGGCTACCCGCCCGCGCTCGGGCAGGCGTTCGCGTTCCGGCGCCGCGGCACCGACCGCGTCGCCGCCGCGGTCACCGGCGAGGGCGCTGCCAACCAGGGCGCCTTCCACGAGTCGCTGAACCTCGCGGCGCTGTGGAGCCTGCCCGTCGTGTTCGTCGTCGAGGACAACGACTGGGGCATCTCCGTGCCGCGCACGGCGTCCACGGCCGTCGGCTCGAACGCCCTGCGGGCCGCCGCCTACGGCATCCCCGGTGAGCGCGTCGAGGACAACGACGTCGAGGGCGTCTACGCAGCGGTCGGGCGTGCGGTCGCCCGGGCGCGGGCCGGCGAGGGGCCCTCGCTCATCGAGGTCCACACGCTGCGGCTGTGGGGCCACTTCGAAGGTGACGCCCAGGGCTACCGGCAGGACCTGGCCGACGCCCCGACGCACGACCCCATCCCGCGCTACGAACGGCGGCTGCGCGACGCCGGTCTGCTGGACGACGCCGCCGTCGAGCGCATCAAGGCTTCCGCGAGCGAGCGGGTCGAGGACGCGATTCGCTTCGCCAAGGAGAGCCCGCTCCCCGACCCGGCGGCCGCGACCGCCTACGTCTTCACCGACGCACCGTCCGCAGGAGGCACCCGATGACCGTCACCGACACCCCCACCGTCCCGGCGCCACGCGCCAAGCGGCGGCTGACGACGTCCAAGGCGATGGTCGAGGCCATCGCCCAGGAGATGGAGCGCAACCCCGAGGTGGTCTACCTCGGCGAGGACGTCGGCTCCTACGGCGGCATCTTCAGCTCCACGACCGGCCTGCTCGACCGGTTCGGACCGGACCGGATCATCGACACGCCGATCTCGGAGACCGCCTTCATCGGCCTGGGTATCGGCGCGGCGGTGGAAGGGATGCGCCCCATCGTCGAGCTGATGTTCGCCGACTTCCTCGGCGTGTGCCTGGACCAGATCTACAACCACATGGCCAAGATCCACTACGAGTCCGGCGGGGTCGTGAAGGTGCCGATGGTGCTGACGACCGCGGTCGGCGGCGGCTACTCCGACGGCGCCCAGCACTCGCAGTGCCTGTGGGGCACGTTCGCGCACCTGCCGGGGATGAAGGTCGTCGTGCCCAGCACGCCGGCCGACGCGAAGGGGCTGATGACCGCCGCGATCCGGGACGACAACCCCGTTGTGTACATGTTCCACAAGGGCGTGATGGGGCTGCCGTGGATGGCGAAGAACCCGCGCGCGACCGACGACGTCCCCGACGGCGACTACGAGGTGCCGATCGGCAAGGCCCGGGTGGCCCGCGAGGGCAGCGACGTCACCGTCGTCACCCTGTCGCTGTCGGTGCACCACTCGCTGGACGTCGCCGAGACGCTGAGCGCCGAGGGCATCGACGTCGAGGTGCTCGACCTGCGCAGCCTGGTCCCACTGGACCGGGAGGCCATCCTCACCTCGGTGGCCAAGACCGGGCGACTCGTGGTCGTCGACGAGGACTACCAGTCCTTCGGCGTGTCCGGTGAGGTGGTCGCGACGGTGACCGACCACGACCCGGGCCTGCTGCGGGTGCCGGTGCAGCGGGTGGCGGTCCCCGACGTCCCGATCCCGTACGCCCGGCCGCTGGAGTACGCCGTGCTGCCCCGGCACGACCGCATCGAGGCCGCGATCCGCCGCGCGGTGGCCGCATGACGGACGTCCTGTTCCCGCAGCTGTCCAAGGAGACGCCGGACGCCGAGGGGGTGCTGTCCACCTGGTTCGTCGACGACGGCCAGCACGTGGAGGCCGACGAGCTGCTGGCCGAGGTGCAGGTCGACAAGGTGGCTGCCGAGGTCCCCGCCCCCGTGGCGGGCGTCGTCCGGCGTCTGGTCGAGGAGGAGGCGGCCGTCACGCAGGGGAGCCCGATCGCGCGCATCGAGTAGCACCGCCCGCAGATCAGTCAGCAGAGCACAGAATGCTGGGTTCGTGGCGCAACACGCCGTCCACGGCGTGACGAACCCAGCATTCTGTGCCGACCGGGCAACGGTCAGGAGGGCGTTCAGGCGGGTTCGCGCACGTCGGTGCGCTTGCTGACCGTCAGCGGCAGCAGGGTGCGTCCGGTGGGGCCGATCTGGATCTCGGTGTCCATCTGCGGGCAGACGCCGCAGTCGAAGCACGGCGTCCAGCGGCAGTCCTCCACCTCGACACCGGACAGCGAGTCCTGCCAGTCCTCCCACAGCCAGTCCTTGTCCAGGCCGGAGTCCAGGTGGTCCCACGGGAGCACCTCGTCGACGTCCCGCTCCCGGGTCGTGTACCAGTCGACGTCCACCGGCTCGTCGGCCAGCGCCCGCTCGGCGCACCGCATCCACCGGTCGAAGGAGAAGTGCTCGCTCCAGCCGTCGAACCGGCCGCCGTCCTCCCACACCGCGCGGACGACGCGCCCGACCCGCCGGTCGCCGCGGGACAACAGGCCCTCGACGATGCCCGGCTTGCCGTCGTGGTACCGGAAGCCGATGGCCTTGCCGTACCGGCGGTCGGCGCGGATCGCGTCCCGCAACTTCGCCAGCCGCGCGTCCGTGGTCTCGTGGTCGAGCTGGGCGGCCCACTGGAACGGGGTGTGCGGCTTGGGCACGAAGCCGCCGATGCTCACCGTGCAGCGGATGTCGCTGCGGCCGGAGACCTCCCGCCCGGTGGCGATGACCCGCTTGGCGAGCTCGGCGATCTGCAGGACGTCCTCGTCGGTCTCGGTGGGCAGACCGCACATGAAGTAGAGCTTCACCTGCCGCCAGCCGTTGGCGTACGCCGTGGCGACCGTCCGGATCAGGTCCTCCTCGGTGACCATCTTGTTGATCACCTTGCGGATGCGCTCGCTGCCACCCTCCGGGGCGAAGGTCAGGCCGGAGCGCCGACCGTTGCGGCTCAGCTCGTTGGCCAGGTCGATGTTGAACGCGTCGACCCGGGTGCTGGGCAGGCTGAGCCCGACCTTGGACTCCTCGTAGCGGTCCGCGAGCTGCTTGGTGAGGTCGGCGATCTCGGAGTGGTCGGCGCTGGACAGCGACAGCAGACCGACCTCCTCGAAACCGGTGGCCGCCAGCCCCTGCTCGACCATCTGGCCGATCCCCTCGATGGAGCGCTCCCGCACCGGACGGGTGATCATGCCGGCCTGGCAGAACCGGCAGCCGCGGGTGCAGCCGCGGAAGATCTCGACGCTCATCCGCTCGTGCACGCTCTCCGCGAGCGGGACGAGCGGCTGCTTGGGGTAGGGCCACTCGTCGAGGTCCATGACGGTGTGCTTGGCGACCCGCCACGGGACCCCGGGCCGGTTCGGCGTCACGCGCTGGATCCGCCCGTCGGGCAGGTAGTGCACGTCGTAGAACTGCGGCACGTAGACCCCGCCGCTCCGGGCCAGGCGCAGCAGCAGCTCCTCGCGGCCACCCGGGCGGCCCTCGTCCTTGAAGTCCCGGATGACGTCGGTGACGGCGAGCACGGCCTCCTCGCCGTCCCCGATGATCGCGGCGTCGAGGAAGTCGGCCACCGGCTCGGGGTTGAACGCCGCGTGCCCGCCGGCGAGCACGAGCGGGTGGTCGTCGGTGCGGTCGCGGGCCTCGAGGGGGATGCCGGCGAGGTCCAGCGCGGTCAGGAGGTTGGTGTAGCCGAGCTCGGTGGCGAACGACACGCCGAGGACGTCGAAGTCGCCGACCGGGCGGTGGGCGTCGACGGTGAACTGCGGCACCCCGTGCTCGCGCATGAGGGCCTCCATGTCCGGCCACACCGAGTAGGTCCGCTCGGCCAGGGCGTCCGGACGCTCGTTCAGCACCTCGTAGAGGATCATCACGCCCTGGTTGGGCACGCCGACTTCGTAGGCGTCCGGGTACATCAGCGCCCACCGCACGGTGCTCTCGCCGCCGCAGTCCCACGCCTTGACGGTGGCGTTCAGCTCACCGCCGACGTACTGGATCGGCTTGCCGACCTTGGGCAGCAGCGGTTCGAGCCGGTCGAAGACGGAGTCGCCGCAGCGGTGGGTCCTGGTGGGCTGGAGCATGGTGGCAACGCCTCCGCAGGGGCCAGTTCATCAGGGGAAGGCACCAGGGTAACCCGCGCGCCGCCTGCGCCGCCGGGCCCGACGTCACCGGTCCGCCTCACAGAATGCTGGGTTGGTGGCGCGACACGCCGGCAAAGCCGTGCCGGACGCAGCATTCTGTTCTGTGGTCGAGCTGTTCTGTGGTCGAGCTGTTTCTGTGGTCGAGTCTGTGGTCGAGGTGCCTAGACGAGGTCGGGGAACCAGATGGCGATCTCACGGACGGCGGACTGCGGGGAGTCGCTGCCGTGCACGAGGTTCTGCTGGACGGCGACGCCCCAGTCCCGGCCGAGGTCGCCGCGGATGGTGCCGGGCGCGGCCAGCGTGGGGTCGGTGGCGCCGGCCAGGGAGCGGAACCCCTCGATGCAGCGCTGCCCCTCGATGACCGCGGCGACGACCGGGCCGGAGGACATGAACTCCAGCAGCGGCTCGTAGAACGGCTTGCCCTCGTGCTCGGCGTAGTGCCGGGACAGCAGGTCGTGGTCGGCGCGCACGACCCGCAGTGCGACGAGGGAGTACCCCTTGGCCTCCACCCGGCGCAGCACCTCGCCGGTCAGCCCGCGACGGACCCCGTCGGGCTTGACGAGGACGAGGCTGCGCTCGGTGGTCGGCTCGCTCATGAGGTGCTCCTTGACCGCGGGCGTGGACGATAGGCGGGGGCGACTAGCGGGGGCTACTGGCGGGGTGACCCTACCGATCGACGGGTGGGGCGGCGTCCCGGGCGGCGGCCTCGGTGTCGACGCGGTGCCCGAGCCACAGGAACCACACCCACAGGCCGGCGAACACCGCCCCAAGGAAGAACATCGCCGGTACCCAGAACCCGGTGGCGACGAGGACGACCTGCAGCCCGGTGCCGAACCACAGCCCGGCCCGGGTCCGGACCAGCCCCGCGCCGAGCAGGCACGCCCCGGCCAGGACGCCGCCGGCCGTCCACACCGTCGCGTCCGGGACGTCGAGCAGCCCGATCGCGGCCAGGACGCCGAAGAGGACGAGCAGGGACTCCAGGGCCAGGCAGGTCGCCGCCAGCCGGGACACCGTCCGGGTCGGCGGGGGCACGAGCGTCACCACCGCCGCTCCCGCACCAGCAGGGCCCGGGCCTCCCCCACGACGGTCACCGAACCGGTGACCAGGACGCCGGCACCCAGACCGTCCGCCGCGCCGGCCTCGGCGAGGTTCACGGCCAGCTGCAGGGCGTCGTCCAGCGCCTCGGCGGTGTGCACCCGGTCCTCGCCGAAGATCTCCTCGGCGAGCACCGCGAGCTCCTCCACCGGCACCGCGCGCGGGGACAGCGACCGGCTGACGACGATCTCGTCGAGCACCGGCTCGAGCAGCTCGAGCATCGTCCCGGCGTCCTTGTCGGCGAGCACCCCGACGACGCCGACGAGGTGGCTGAACGCGAACTCCTCCTCGATCGCGGCGACGAGGGCCGCCGTCCCGGCCGGGTTGTGCGCGGCGTCGACCAGGATCGTCGGGCTGGGCCGCAGCACCTCCAGGCGCCCCGGGGAGTCCACGTCGCCGAGCGCGGCGCGCACGACGTCCGCCTCCAGGGCGGTCTGCCCTCCCCCGAGGAACGCCTCGACGGCGGCGACGGCGAGCGCGGCGTTGCGGGCCTGGTGCTCGCCGTGCAGCGGCAGCAGCACCTCCTCGTAGTGCCCGGCGGTCCCGGCCAGGGTGAGCAGCTGGCCGCCGACGGCCAGGGTCCGCTCGGCGACACCGAGCTCGACCCCCTCCCGGGCCACCCGGACGCCGAGCTGGCGGCACCGCTCGAGAACGACGTCGCGAGCGGCGTCCGGCTGTCGCGCCAGGACGACGAGCGCACCCGGCTTGACCACGCCGGCCTTCTCGGCGGCGATCTCCTCCAGGGAGTCCCCGAGGACCTCGGTGTGGTCCAGGGAGATGGGGGTGATGACCGCGACCTGCGGCTGGACGACGTTCGTGGCGTCCCAGGTCCCACCCAGGCCCACCTCGACGACGGCGACGTCCACCGGGGCGTCGGCGAACGCGGCGAAGGCCATCACCGCGAGCACCTCGAAGTAGGTCAGGGCCGGCTGCCCGGCCGCCCGCAGCCGGCCGTCCACCATGGCGACGTACGGGGCGACGTCCTCGTGCACCTCGGCGAACCGCTCGGGGGTGACCGGCTCGCCGTCGATGCTGATCCGCTCGGTCACGCTGACCAGGTGCGGGCTGGTGAACCGGCCGACCCGCAGGTGGTGCTCGCGCAGCAGCCGGTCGATCATCCGGGTGGTGGAGGACTTGCCGTTGGTGCCGGCGACGTGGATCACCGGGTAGGCCAGGTGCGGGTCGCCGAGCAGGGCGAGGCACTCGCGGACCGGGTCCAGCCGCGGCTGCATCCGGTCCTCGGGGGTGCGGGCGACGAGCTCGGCGAACACCTGCCGCAGCCGGCCCTCGGGGCTCTGCTCGTCACTCACGACCGCTCCACCCGGATCCGTACGGCCAGGCCGTCGCCGACGGTCGTCTGCGTCACGCCGTCCTCGGCCGGCAGTGCGTCGAGGTCGCCGGCCGCACCGAAGGACTCGGCGAGGGTCTCCCCGACCACGAGGTCCTGGTGAGCCACCAGCGCTTCCCACACGGCAGGCTCCGCGGCGACGGTGAGCCGGATCCGGTCACCGATCGCCAGCCCGGCGTCCCGACGGGCCTGCTGGACGGCGCGCACGACGTCCCGGGCCACGCCCTCGGCGGCCAGCTCGGGGCTCACGGTGGTGTCCAGGACGACGAACCCCTCCCCCGGCAGGGTGCCGGTGGCGCGCGAGGCCCCGCCGGCGTCGTCCTCGACCACGGTCTGAACCTCGTACTCGCCCTCGAGCAGGCGGACGCCGCCGGCGACGACGCCGTCCTCGTCGGTGCTCCAGTCCCCGGCGCGGGCGGCGCGGATGGCGACCTGGACGTCCTTGCCGAGCCGCGGCCCGGCGGCCCGGGCGTTGACGACCAGCCGGTGCCGGATCCCGAAGTCCTCCTCGTGGGCGGCGGCGAGGTCGACGAGCCGGACGTCCTTGACGTTCACCTCGTCGGCGACCAGGTCCCGGAAACCGGTGAGGACCTTCGCCCGCGGGCTGACCACGGTGAGCCCGGGCAGCGGCTGGCGCACCCGCAGCCCGCTGCTCTTGCGCAGCCCGAGGGCCGTGGAGCAGACGGCGCGCACGTCGTCCATCGCGGCGAGCAGGTCGTCGTCGGCGGGCAGCTCCTCGGGGTTCGGCCAGTCGGTGAGGTGGACGCTGCGCCCACCGGTGAGGCCGCGCCAGATCTCCTCGGTGGTGAGCGGCAGCAGCGGCGCCGCCACCCGGGTCAGCACCTCCAGGGCGGTGTAGAGGGTGTCGAAGGCGTCAGCGTCCTCCTGCCAGAACCGGTCCCGCGAGCGGCGGATGTACCAGTTCGTCAGGACGTCGAGGTGCCCGCGGACCGACTCGCAGGCCGCGGCGATGTCGTGGCCCTCGAGCTGGTCGCCGACGGTCTGCGCGAGATCACGGGTCTTGGCGAGCAGGTACCGGTCCAGGACGTGCCCGGAGTCGGTGCGCCACCGCGCCTCGTACCCCGCCCCGCCGGCAGCCGCGTTGGCGTACAGGGAGAAGAAGTACCAGGCGTTCCACAACGGGATCATCACCTGGCGGACGCCGTCGCGGATCGCCTGCTCGGTCACCACGAGGTTGCCGCCGCGCAGCACCGGGGAGGACATGAGGAACCAGCGCATCGCGTCCGCGCCGTCCCGGTCGAAGACCTCGTTGACGTCGGGGTAGTTGCGCAGGGACTTGCTCATCTTGCGGCCGTCGTCGCCGAGCAGGATGCCGTGGGCGACGCAGGTGCGGAACGCCGGCCGGTCGAACAGCGCGGTGGCCAGCACGTGCATCGTGTAGAACCAGCCGCGGGTCTGGCCGATGTACTCGACGATGAAGTCGCCGGGGTAGTGATGCTCGAACCAGTCGGCGTTCTCGAACGGGTAGTGCACCTGGGCGAACGGCATCGACCCGGACTCGAACCAGCAGTCGAGCACCTCCGGCACGCGGCGCATCGTCGAGCGGCCGGTCGGGTCGTCAGGGTTGGGGCGGGTCAGCTCGTCCACCGCGGGCCGGTGCAGGTCGGTGACCCGGACGCCGAAGTCCCGCTCCAGCTGCTCCAGGGAGCCGTAGACGTCGACCCGCGGGTAGGCGGGGTCGTCACTGACCCACACCGGGATGGGGCTGCCCCAGTAGCGGTTCCGGCTGATCGACCAGTCCCGGGCGTTCTGCAGCCACTTGCCGAACGAGCCGTCACGGACGTGCTCGGGCACCCAGGTGATCTGCTCGTTGAGCTCCACCATGCGGTCCCGGAACGCGGTGACCTTGACGAACCACGAGGACACCGCACGCTGGATGAGCGGGGTGTCGCAGCGCCAGCAGTGCGGGTACGGGTGGTCGTAGGTCTCGTGCCGGAGCAGCACGGTGCCCTCGGTGACCGCCCCGCCACCGGTCTTGAGGTCCCGGATGATGTCGGCGTTGGCCTCCAGGACGTGCCGGCCGGCGTAGTCGGGGACCTCGGCGGTGAACCGGCCCTGGGCGTCGACCGGGACGACCGCCTCGATCCCGGCGGCGTCGGTGACGACCTTGTCCTCCTCGCCGAAGGCCGGCGCGATGTGCACGATGCCGGTGCCCTCGTCGGTGGTGACGTAGTCGGCGGCCAGGACCTGGTGGGCGTTCTGCCGGCCGAGGAAGTACGACATCGGTGGGGTGTAACGGCGTCCGAGCAGGTCGGTGCCCCGAAGGCGCTGCACCACCCGCGGCTCCTCGCCGTCCGGGCCGGCGAGCTCCCGGGCGTAGTGCGCGACACGCTCGGCCGCGAGGACGTACCGCTCCCCGCCGCTCTCCACGACGACGTACTCCAGGTCGGGGTGCACCGCCATGGCGAGGTTGCTGGGCAGCGTCCACGGCGTCGTCGTCCAGATCAGCGCCAGCTCGCCGGTCTCCAACCGGTAGCCGACGGTGACCGCGGGGTCCTGCCGCGTCCGGTAGACGTCGTCCATCCGGGTCTCGGTGTTGGACAGCGGCGTCTCGCACCGGGTGCAGTACCAGAGCACCCGGTAGCCCTCGTAGATCAGACCCTTGTCGTACAGCGACTTGAAGGCCCACATGACCGACTCCATGTAGTCGAGGTCGAGGGTCTTGTAGTCGTTGTCGAAGTCGACCCAGCGCGCCTGGCGGGTGACGTAGTCCTCCCACTCGTCGGTGTACCGCAGCACCGACGTCCGGCAGGCCGCGTTGAACTCGGCCACACCCATCTGCTCGATCTGGTCCTTGCTCGCGATCCCGAGCTGCTTCTCGGCCTCCACCTCGGCGGGCAGGCCGTGGCAGTCCCAGCCGAAGCGTCGCTCCACCCGGCGCCCGCGCATCGTCTGGAAGCGGGGGACGACGTCCTTGACGTAGCCGGTCAGCAGGTGGCCGTAGTGCGGCAGGCCGTTGGCGAACGGCGGGCCGTCGTAGAAGACGAACTCGTTGCTGCCGTTCTCCCCGGCGGGCCGGGCCTCGACGGAGGCCTCGAACGTGCCGTCGGCGGCCCAGTAGTCGAGCACCCGCCGCTCGATCTCCGGGAACCGGGGGGTGGCGGGCACGCCGTCGGTCGGGTCGCCGTGGGTGGCCTTCGGGTACGTCATCTCTGCCCTCACCGTGATCTTGCAGTTCGTGCCGATCATGGTGCGAGGACGACGTCACCGGGCCGGTCCCGGCGGCACCGCGGTACCACCTCGCTTGCCGGGGCGTGCCCGGCCGCTCGTTCGACGGCTGTCACGGGCCGTACCCGTCCGGTTCTACTGGGGGCCCGTCACGGGACGTGCCCTGTTCTTCCGGAGGCTCACCGGTGATGGCCGGGTCAGTGCCTGTGCGCCCAGTCTAGGGGCCGCGTCCACCGCCGTGCGCTCACTGGTCCCGGACCACCTTGTGCTGGGCGGCCTGGGCCCGGGGCCGGACGACGAGCAGGTCGACGTTGACGTGGTGCGGGCGCGTCAGCGTCCACACGACGCAGTCGGCGACGTCGTCGGCGGTGAGCGGCTCCCGGACGCCGGCGTACACGGTGGCCGCGCGCTCCGCGTCGCCGCGGTACCGCTTCACCGAGAACTCCTCGGTGCGGACCATCCCGGGGGCGATCTCGATCACCCGCACCGGCTCGCCGGCGAGCTCGAGGCGCAGCGTGGCGGCCATCGCGTGCTCGGCGTGCTTGGCCGCCACGTACCCGCCGCCGCCCTCGTAGGCGACGAACCCCGCGGTAGACGACATCACCACCACGTCGCCGCGTCCCGAGGAACGCAGGGCGGGCAGCAGCGCCTGGGTGGCCCGCAGCGTGCCGAGCACGTTCAGCTCGAACATCGCCTGCCAGTCCCGCGGGTCGGCGTCGGCGACCGGCTCCGCGCCGACCGCTCCGCCGGCGTTGTTGACGAGCGCGTGCACGGGGCCGCGCGCGGACGCCTCGACGCCGAGACGCTCGACGTCCGCGGGGTCGGTGACGTCGACGACGCGGTACTCGCAGCCGGTCTGCCGGGCCAGCTCGGCGAGCCGGTCCTCCCGGCGGGCGACGGCCAGCACGTCCCAGCCCAGCGCCGTCAGCTGGCGCACGGTCGCCGCCCCGATGCCGGAGCTGGCACCGGTGACCACGGCCCGCAGGACGTCGTCCCTCATGATCCCCTCCGTGACGTGTCGATCCACCCGCTGGGCGTCACCCCGACGGCTGCAGGTCCCGGCGCAGGACGTGCTTGGTGATCTTGCCAGACGGGTTGCGGGGCAGGGCGTCGCGGACGACGACCTCCCGGGGGATCTTGTAGCGGGCCAGCCGCGGGGCCAGGAACTCCCGCAGCTCCTCGACGTCCACCGGGGTGCCGTCCGTGACGAGGAACGCGACGACGGTCTCGCCCCACTCGGGGTGCGGACGCCCGACGACGGCCGCGTCACGCACGTGCGGGTGCTGCAGGAGGGCTTCCTCCACCTCCGGGGAGAACACGTTCTCGCCGCCGGTGATGATGATGTCCTTGAGCCGGTCGACGATGAACAGGTAGCCGTCCTCGTCCACGACGGCAAGGTCGCCGGTCTTGTACCAGGGGCCCTCGAAGCAGGCCGCGGTCGCGTCGGGGTCGTCGAGGTAGCCGACCATCCGGGTGTCGGAACGGATCCACACCTCCCCGGGCTGGCCGGGCGCCACAAGTGCGCCGTCCGGGCCCATCACCCGCACGTCGACCCCTGGCATCCCGCCGGCTCCCACCGACCCGGCCTTGGTCACCTGGTCCTCCGGATACAGCGCCGTGCCCACCGGGCCCATCTCGGTCATGCCGTAGACCTGGTAGAAGGCGTCCGACCGGTAGACCTGCTGGAGTCGCCGCACCGTGTCGGCGCCCAGCGGGGCCGCTCCGTAGATCCACGCGCGGACGCTCGACAGGTCGAAGTCCGCGAGGTCCACCCCGGCGGCGGGGGCGGCCTGCAGAGGCGCGAGGTAGGCGATGGGGGCGCCGAAGAACGCGGTGACTCGCCGCTCGCTGACCGTGCGCAGGAACTCCAGCGGCTGGTACTCGCGCTGCAGGACCACCGTCCCGCCCACGAACATCATCGACAGGAACCAGTTGTTCAGCGGTGAGGCGTGCCAGATCGGCATCGAGATCAGGAAGCGATCGGTACGGCGCAGCCCCATCGTGGCGGTGGTGTACGCAGCCACCGAGTGGATGCCGCGGTGGGAGTGCAGGCAGCCCTTGGGTTCTGCCACGGTGCCGGAGGTGTAGAGCAGCTCGGCGATCTCGGTGTCGTCGACTGCCACCCCGTCCCACGGTGAGGCGGCGGCCACGAGCGTGTCGAACTCCCCGGAGCCGTCGTCCGTGGTGACCAACCAGCGGGTGTCCGCCGTGTCGGCCTGCGCGGTGGCGGCCAGCCCGGCGTCCACGACGGCGACCCGGACGCCGGCGTGCCTGGTCACGTAGGCGACCTCGGCACTGGCGTACTTGTGGTTGAGCGGGACCAGGACGGCGCCGGCTCGCCAGATGCCGAACGCGGCCACCACGAAGGCCGGGGTGTTGTACGTCATGACGCCCACCCGGTCGCCTCGACCGACACCGGCGTCCCGCAGCACGGCGGCGGCCCGTTTCGAGGCGTCCAGCAGCTCCTCGTAGGACAAGGCCGTCTCGCCGGCCACGACGGCGGGCTTGCGAGGGAACTTGTGGGCCGTGCTCTCCAGCATGGCGGTCAGGTCCATGTCAGTACCTCCCATGATCGACGCGAAGGATTGAACCATGGTTTACTGCTTGTGGGGAAGGGGCGCCGTCGACGTCGGCGCCGCCCGCGGACCGAGCGAAGGAGCCGGAGGTGCCCTACCGGCAGACGCCGTCACAGCGCGCCGCGCTCGCCGCGCGCCGGCGGACCCTGCTCGGCGCCGCCCGAGCCATCGTCAGCGAGCAGGGCTTCGGGGCGGCCAGCGTCCGGGCGATCACCACCAGGGCAGGCGTGAGCCCGGGCACCCTGTACGGCTACTTCGGCACGCTCGACGAGCTGCTCGCCGAGGTGTTCCGGGAGGCAGCCACCGTCGAGCTGCAGGTGGTCCGAGAAGCGGTCGACGAGGCTCCCGACAGCGCCGCTGCCCGCCTGGCCGCCCTGGTGGACACCTTCGCCGGCCGAGCGGTCCGTAGCGGGCGGCTCGCGTGGGCCCTGCTCGCCGAGCCGGTCAGCCCGCTCATCGACGCCGAGCGGCTGGCGTTCCACCGCGCGTACGCCGACACCGTGGTGCGGATCGTCGCCGGCGGGGTCGCCACCGGTGAGCTGCCGGCGCAGGACCCGCAGGTGAGCGGACCGGCCGTGGTGGGTGCCATCGCCGAGGCACTCATCGGCCCGCTGTCGCCACTGCGCCAGGCCGAGCGCCAGAACCCCGTGGACCACGGGATCGAGGACGTGCTGACCTCGGTCCGGCTGCTGTGCCTGCGGGCCGTCGGCGCGGACCGCTCCGCCCCGTTCCTCGACCCGGCACGTCCGACTCACCTGGAGGCCTGCGATGACAGTTCTTGACCGTTCCACCAGCCCGGTCACATCGACCCACGGCCCGGTCACATCGACCCACGAGGTCACCAACCAGGTGCCGCCTCGCGTCGACGTCGACGAGTTCGCCACCAACACTCCCCTGGTCGAGGGTGTGCGTCGCTACGGGGCGGACTGGGCCCTCGAGGACCTCCACGCCTCCGGGCGGTTCGTCGGCTCCGCCGACGTCCAGCACGACAGCGAGCTGGCGGAGGCCTACCCGCCGGTGCTGCGCACCCACGACCGGTCGGGGCACCGCCTCGACGAGGTGGAGTACCACCCCGCCTACCACCGGATCCTCGCGGCCGCCGTGGCCGCCGGCGCGCACACGTCCGCCTGGGCACAGCCACGGCCGGGCGCCAACGTCGCCCGGGCAGCACAGTTCATGCTGTTCGCGCAGGTCGAGCCCGGGCACGCCTGCCCCGTGTCGATGACGCACGCGGCAGTCCCCAGCCTCGAGCGGGCCCCCGACCTGGCGCGCGAGTGGGTGCCCCGGCTGCTGCGCCGGGACTACGACCCCGCCCTGCACGCCGACAAGCCCTCCGCGATGGTCGGCATGGCCATGACGGAGAAGCAGGGCGGCTCCGACGTCCGCGCCAACACCACCGCCGCCACCCCCGTCGGGGACCAGATGTGGCAGCTGACCGGCCACAAGTGGTTCTGCTCGGCGCCGATGTCCGACGCGTTCCTCGTGCTCGCGCAGGCCCCCGGCGGGCTCAGCTGCTTCCTGCTGCCCCGGGTGCTGCCCGACGGCACCCGCAACGCCTTCCTCATCCAGCGACTCAAGGACAAGCTGGGCAACCGGTCGAACGCCTCGGCCGAGGTCGAGTTCGCCGGCACCCTGGCCTGGCTGGTGGGTGAGCAGGGCCACGGGGTGCGCACCATCATCGAGATGGTTGACCGGACCCGGCTCGACAACGTGTACGGCGCAGCCGCCGGCATGCGGCAGTCGGTCGCCGAGGCGCTGTGGCACGTCCGCCACCGTGCGGCATTCGGTGCGCACCTGGTGGACCAGCCGGCCATGACGGCCGTGGTCGCCGACCTGGCCCTGGAGTCGGAGGCCGCGACCGCCACCGCACTGCGCCTGGCCCGGGCCCACGACGCCGACGCCTCCGAGGCGGAGGTCGCGTTCCGGCGACTGGCCACGCCGGTGGCCAAGTACTGGGTGACCAAACGCGGCCCGGAGCACGCCTACGAGGCGATGGAGTGCCTCGGTGGCAACGGCTACACCGAAGACTTCCCGCTGGCCCGCCGCTACCGGGAGCAGCCCGTGATGGCGATCTGGGAAGGCTCGGGCAACGTCATCGCCCTGGACGTCCTGCGCGCGATGGTCCGCCAGCCCGAGACTGTCGACGCCTTCGACGCCGAGGTCTCCCTGGCGGCAGGCGCCCACCCGCTGCTGGACGCGCACCTGAAGGACACCCGCCGGTTGGTGGGCGAGGTGACTGCCAGGCTGCGTGAAGGTGGCACCGACGCGGCGGCGCCGTTGGCCCGGCGACTGGTGGCCGACCTGGCCCTGGCCCTGCAGGCCTCCCTGCTGGTGCGCACCGCCCCGGCCCCGGTGGCGGAGACGTTCATCGGCGCCCGGCTCGGCGAGCACCGCGGTCACCTGTACGGCGTGCTTCCTGCCGGGGCGGACCTGCAGTCGATCCTGGACCGGCACTAGCGGGCGCCTCGTCCCGCGCGTCCGGCAGAAACCGGTTCGGGGACCTGGCGGCTGGTCTGGGAAGATTCCCCGCATGAGCACGTACCGCGCCCCCAACGTCCCGGACAAGCCGTCCCTCGAGGGCCTGGAGCACAAGTGGGACGCGGTGTGGCGCGAGCAGGGCACCTACCGGTTCGACCGGAGCCGGAGCCGTGCGGAGATCTACTCCATCGACACCCCGCCGCCCACGGTCTCCGGCTCCCTGCACGTCGGTCACGTGTTCTCCTACACCCACACCGACCTCATCGCCCGCTACCAGCGGATGCGTGGGCGCGAGGTCTTCTACCCGATGGGCTGGGACGACAACGGCCTGCCGACCGAGCGGCGGGTGCAGAACTACTTCGGCGTCCGCTGCGACCCGTCGCTGCCGTACGACCCCGGTTTCACGCCCCCGCACGCCGGGGAGGCCACGAGCGTCAAGGCCGCCGACCAGGTGCCGGTGAGCCGGCGCAACTTCGTCGAGCTGTGCGAGCGGCTCACCGCGGAGGACGAGAAGCAGTTCGGGGCGTTGTGGCGCCGCCTGGGCCTGTCGGTGGACTGGACCCAGCACTACCAGACCATCGACACGGTCGCCCGAACCGCCTCCCAGCGAGCCTTTCTGCGCAACCTGGCCCGCGGGGACGCGTACAGCGCCGAGGCGCCGGGCCTGTGGGACGTCACCTTCCAGACCGCGGTGGCCCAGGCAGAGCTCGAGGCCCGGGACTACCCCGGCCACTTCCACCGGGTGGCCTTCCACCGCCCGGACGGCGGCGTCGTCCACATCGAGACCACCCGGCCCGAGCTGATCCCGGCCTGCGTCGCCCTGGTCGCCCACCCCGACGACGAGCGCTACCAGCACCTGTTCGGCACGACGGTGACGACACCGGTGTTCGGGGTCGAGGTCCCGGTCCTGGCGCACCCGGCCGCCGAGCCGGACAAGGGCGCCGGGATCGCGATGTGCTGCACGTTCGGTGACCTCACCGACGTCCAGTGGTGGCGCGAGCTCGACCTGCCGACCCGTTCGGTGATCGGCCGGGACGGCCGCCTGCTGCGCGAGACGCCGCCGTGGCTGGCGCACGAGCCGGCCGCGACCGCGTACGCCGACCTCGCCGGGCGCACGACGTTCTCGGCCCGGGAGGCGATGGTCGCCCACCTGCGGGAGTCCGGCGACCTCGACGGGGAGCCCCAGCCCACCCAGCGCAAGGCCAACTTCTTCGAGAAGGGGGACAAGCCGCTGGAGATCGTCACCAGCCGGCAGTGGTACATCCGCAACGGCGGTCGCGACGCGGACCTGCGCGCCGAGCTGCTGGCCCGGGGCGCCGAGCTGCAGTTCCACCCCGACTTCATGCGTGTCCGCTACGAGAACTGGGTGAACGGTCTCAACGGCGACTGGCTGATCAGCCGGCAGCGGTTCTTCGGCGTCCCGATCCCGGTCTGGTACCGGCTGGACGACGAGGGGCAGCCGGTCCACGAGGACCCGCTCGTCCCGGACGAGGCGGACCTGCCGGTGGACCCGACGAGCGACGTCCCGCGCGGGTACACCGAGGACCAGCGCGACGTGCCGGGTGGCTTCACCGCCGACCCGGACGTCATGGACACCTGGGCGACGTCCTCGCTGTCGCCGCAGATCGCCGGGGGGTGGGAGCGCGACCCGGACCTGTTCGAGCGGGTGTTCCCGATGGACCTGCGGCCGCAGGGTCAGGACATCATCCGCACCTGGTTGTTCTCCACCGTCGTGCGCGCCCACCTGGAGCACGGGTCGCTGCCCTGGCGGCACGCGGCGATCAGCGGCTGGATCCTGGACCCGGACCGCAAGAAGATGAGCAAGTCCAAGGGGAACGTCGTCACCCCGATGGGCCTGCTGGAGCAGCACGGCTCGGACGGCGTGCGGTACTGGGCGGCCAGCGCCCGCCTCGGCACCGACGCGGCGTTCGAGGAAGGCCAGATGAAGATCGGCCGCCGGCTGGCGATCAAGGTGCTCAACGTGAGCAAGTTCGCCTTGTCGATGGGCGCGGTCGACCCCGACGCCGAGGTCACCGAGCCGCTGGACCGCGCCACGCTGGCCGCGCTCGCGGACGTCATCGAGGAGGCCACCGCGGCGTTCGAGGCCTACGACCACACCCGCGCGCTGCAGGTCACCGAGACGTTCTTCTGGACGTTCTGCGACGACTACGTCGAGCTGGTCAAGGACCGCGCGTACGGCGGGCACGGCGAGCAGGCCGCGGCGTCGGCGCGGGCGGCGCTGGCGCGAGCGCTCGACGTCCTGCTGCGCCTGCTGGCGCCGTTCATCCCGTTCGCGACCGAGGAGGTCTGGTCGTGGTGGCGGCAGGGCTCGGTGCACCGGGCGTCCTGGCCGGACCCGGCCGGTCTGCGGGCCGCGGCGGGCGACGCCGACCCGCGGCTGCTCGGCGTCGTCGGGACGGCGCTGGCCGGCGTCCGCAAGGCCAAGTCCGAGGCCAAGGTGTCCCAGCGCACCGAGGTGGAGCGCGTGGTCGTGGCCGGGCCGGCCGGTGACATGGCGTTGCTCGAGGGGGCCGCCTCCGACCTGCGCGCGGCAGGTCGAGTCGCGGACCTGCGGCTGGTCGCCGACGGCGACGCCCTCGCCGTCCGGGAGGCCACCCTCGCCCCCCCTCGGTGATCATGCAATCCCGCCACCCTCACCGCCCCCCTCGGTGATCATGCAATCCCGCCACCCTCACCGCCCCCCTCGGTGATCATGCAATCCCGCCACCCTTGGGCTGCGCTGGAAGCAGCCCCCTGCCTGTGGATGACCGCCGACGCCTGCAGCGAACCCGCGGCACCCTGCAGGGATGGTCATCCGTACACCGCAGCTGTCCGCCGACGTGCTGCCGCCGTTTCGCCGGCGTGACCTCCCCGGTCTGCTGCTGAGCCGTCACGAGCTCGACGCACTGCTCGCGGCGGGCATGGTCGTCCAGCCGGTCCGCGGGGTCTACCTCGACGCCCGTGCAGTGGGCGACCCGGTTCGTCGCGCCCAGGCCGTCAGCCTCGTCCTGCCGCCGGACGCGGCGGTGGGACGCCGCACCGCTGCCTGGGTGCACGGAGTGGATGCCCGCGGGCCGGGCGAACTCGACGTCCCCCTCCCGCTCGAGGTCGTCGTCCGGACGGGGACCACGCCGCTGCGCCGGGCAGGAGTGCGCGCGTACGAGGCCTCGCTGTCGGAGGACGACATCGCGCTCGCGCACGGGGTTCCGGTGACCACGCCGCTGCGGACCGCGTGCGACCTCGCCCGGTACCTGCGGCCGTTCGTCGCCCTCGGCTGCCTCGACGCGATCGCCCGCGCAGGGCTGTGCCACCCGACGGAGATGCTGTCCCGGCTGCACGACTGGAGCGGTGGACGCAACGTCGCACGAGCTCGCCGGCTCGTCGGACTGTGCGATCCGCGCAGCGAGTCGCCAGGAGAGTCGTGGACACGGTTGCGCATCGTCGACGCCGGCTTCCCGGCACCGGAGACACAGGTCTGGATCCGCGACCACAACGGCACCGGCGTGTACCGGCTGGACCTTGGCTGGTCGAGACGGCGCATCGCGATCGAGTACGACGGCAGGGAGTTTCACTCCCGGCCTGAGCACGTCGAGCACGACCGGCGCCGGCGCGAGGACCTGGCCCGCCGGTTCGGCTGGCACGTCGTCGGAGTGGGGCTGGGCGAGGTCCTCGGCTCCTCGCTCGCCTTCGAGCGCGGCGTGGGCGAGCTGCTCGGGATGGAGCCGCAGATCAGCCGGCGGACCTGGTGAGGTGGCGGGACTGCATGATCACGGGCGAGTCACGCGGGGTGGCGGGACTGCATGATCACGAAGTTAGGCGGACTTCTCGCGGCGCTCGCGCTTGCGCGGGGTCGTCTTCTCCCGCGGTACGAGAGTCGGCAGCACGTTCTCCAGGACGACCTCGCGGCTGACGACGACGCGGGCGACGTCGTCGCGGGAGGGGACGTCGAACATGACCGGCAGGAGGACCTCTTCCATGATCGCCCGCAGTCCACGGGCACCGGTACCGCGCAGGATGGCCTGGTCGGCCACAGCACCCAGGGCGTCGGGGGTGAACTCGAGCTCGACCCCGTCGATCTCGAACATCCGCTGGTACTGCTTGACGAGCGCGTTGCGCGGCTCGGTGAGGATCCGCACGAGCGCGTCGCGGTCGAGGTGGGACACGGTGGTGATGACCGGCAGCCGGCCGATGAACTCGGGGATGAGTCCAAACTTCAGCAGGTCCTCCGGCATCACCTCGGCGAACAGGTCGGGCGTCTCCGCGGGGTTGTGCAGGGACGCGCCGAAGCCGATGCCGCGCTTGCCGATCCGGGCCGACACGATGTCCTCCAGACCGGCGAACGCCCCGCCGACGATGAACAGGACGTTGGTCGTGTCGATCTGGATGAACTCCTGGTGCGGGTGCTTGCGGCCTCCTTGCGGCGGGACGGACGCCGTCGTCCCCTCGAGGATCTTCAGCAGCGCCTGCTGGACACCCTCCCCGGAGACGTCGCGCGTGATCGACGGGTTCTCCGACTTGCGGGCGATCTTGTCGACCTCGTCGATGTAGATGATCCCGGTCTCGGCCTTCTTGACGTCGTAGTCGGCCGCCTGGATCAGCTTGAGGAGGATGTTCTCGACGTCCTCGCCGACGTAGCCGGCCTCGGTCAGCGCCGTCGCGTCGGCGATCGCGAACGGGACGTTGAGCATCTTGGCCAGTGTCTGGGCCAGGTAGGTCTTGCCCGACCCGGTGGGTCCGATGAGCAGGATGTTCGACTTGGCGAGCTCGATCTGCTCCTCGCCCCGACGGGACGGCTCACCGGCCTGGATGCGCTTGTAGTGGTTGTAGACCGCCACCGCGAGCGCCTTCTTCGCGGCGTCCTGCCCGACGATGTACTCCTCGAGGAAGTCGAAGATCTCCTTCGGCTTCGGCAGCTCGACGAGGCCGAGCTCGCTGGCCTCGGCCAGCTCCTCCTCGATGATCTCGTTGCAGAGATCGATGCACTCGTCGCAGATGTACACGCCGGGACCGGCGATGAGCTTCTTGACCTGCTTCTGGCTCTTGCCGCAGAACGAGCACTTCAGCAGATCCGCGCCGTCTCCGATGCGTGCCACGGACGAGTTCCCTCCTGTCGCGGGTCCGCCTGCCGGCGGACTCGGTACCCCCATTGCACACCACCGGGGCCGCCGTGTCAGCGGCAGGGGTGGGTCCGTCGGCGTGTTGTCACCTCGATGGGCCCGCCCGGCCGGCCGGCGGGGCTGTCAGCTGACGCCGACGGGGCCCTTCCGGCTGGCCAGCACCTGGTCCACCAGGCCGTAGTCGAGGGCTGCGTCGGCGGTGAGGATCTTGTCCCGCTCGATGTCCTGCCGGACCTGCTCGGCGGTCCGGTTGGAGTGCCGGGCGATGGTCTCCTCCAGCCACGTGCGCATCCGCAGCACCTCGTTGGCCTGGATCTCGATGTCGGAGGCCTGGCCGTAGTCGCCGCCAGCCATCGCCGGCTGGTGAATGAGCACCCGGGCGTTGGGCAGCGCGAGCCGCTTGCCCGGCGCGCCGGCCGCCAGCAGGACCGCCGCGGCGGACGCCGCCTGCCCGAGACAGACGGTCTGGATCTCCGGCTTGACGTACTGCATGGTGTCGTAGATCGCCGTCAGCGCGGTGAACGAGCCGCCGGGCGAGTTGATGTACATGATGATGTCGCGGTCGGGGTCCTGTGCCTCGAGCACGAGGAGCTGGGCCATGACGTCGTCCGCGGAGGCGTCGTCGATCTGGACGCCGAGGAAGATGATGCGGTCCTCGAAGAGCTTCGTGTACGGGTCCTGGCGCTTGAACCCGTAGGCCGTGCGCTCCTCGAACTGCGGCAGGATGTAGCGGCTCGTCGGTGCCGGGGCGGCGGAGTGGCCCGGGCGGCGGGGGTCGATCTTCACGGGGGTGCTCCTCGCTAGAAGTGGTCCGGTGGGCTCAGGCGTTCGTACCGCCGCCGCCGCTGACGTCGCCGGCGCTGGCCACCACGTGGTCGATGAACCCGTAGTCCCTGGCCTCCGCTGCGGTGAACCAGCGGTCGCGGTCGGCGTCCTTGGTGATCTGCTCGACGGTCTGCCCGGTCTGCCCGGCGATGAGCTCGGTGAGCTGGGTCTTCATGTGCAGGATGAGCTCGGCCTGGATCCGGATGTCGCTGGCGGTGCCGCCGATGCCGCCCGAGGGCTGGTGCATCATGATCCGCGCGTGCGGGGTGGCGTACCGCTTGCCCTTGGCGCCCGAGGAGAGCAGGAACTGCCCCATCGAGGCGGCCAGCCCCATCGCCACCGTGGCGACGTCGGGCTTGACGTACTGCATGGTGTCGTAGATGGCCATGCCGGCGGTCACCGAGCCGCCGGGGCTGTTGATGTAGAGGAAGATGTCCTTGTCGGGGTCCTCCGCGGCGAGCAGCAGCATCTGCGCGCAGATGGCGTTCGCGTTCTCGTCACGCACCTCGGACCCCAGCCAGATGATCCGCTCCTTGAGCAGCCGCTGGTAGATGTGGTCGTCCAGGCCCATCGCCTGGCCGGTGCCGCGGGCCTGCGGCGCGCCGGTCGTCGGCTCGCTCGTGCTGGTGCGCTCCATCGGTTCGGGGCTCCATCCATGTCGAGGACATCTGGTGTCGCAGTCGGGTCCGGGCGGCGAAGGCCCGCGCCGGACGGTCTCAGCGACCCTAACGCGGGGGCCCGACGGCCGAGTCCCCGGACCAGGGCCTGTTCGCTGTCGGCGCACGTCAGTCACGGACGACGACACCCCCGACCCGGCACGCCGGGGGACAGGAGGGTGGCGGAACTGCATGATCACCGAGAGGAGCGCCGGTCCAACGCGGGACGGGAGGGTGGCGGAACTGCATGATCACGGAAGGGGGCACCGGCCCCGCGCGGGGTGGGACGGGGGCGTCGCTGACGATCAGGACGGCGAGTCGGTGCGGTCCGTGGGCTGCGGGCTGTCCGCAGAGTCGGCAGACTCGGCACGATCGGCGCTGTCAGCAGAGTCAGCACTGTCCGCGGAGTCAGCAGACTCGACACTGTCGGCAGAGTCGGCAGAATCAGCAGAGTCTGCGGAGTCTGCCGACTCCTCCGACGCCTGCCCCTCGCCCTCGGCGCCCGGCACGAGGGCGTCGAGGTCCACGGTCCGCCCGGAGGCGTCGGTGACGGTGGCCCGCTCGAGCGCGACCGCGAGGGCCTTGCGGCGAGCCACCTCGGAGACCATGGCCGGGATCTGACCGGCCTCGTCGAGGGCCTTGGCGAACGCGTTCGGGTCCATCCCGTACTGCGGCGCCGCGGCGACGAGGTACTCGATCAGCTCCTGCTGGCTGACCTGGACCTCCTCCTGCTCGGCGATGGCCTCGAGGAGGAACTGCACCCGCAGCGCCTTGTGCGCCTCCTCGGCGACCTCGGCGCGGTGGGTGTCGTCGTCGAGCCGGTTCTCGGCCTCGAGGTGACGGTGCACCTCGTCGTCGACCAGCTTGGAGGGCACCGGGACGTCGACGGCCTCGAGCAGCGCGTCCAGGACCTTGTCCCGGGCCTGCACCCCCTGCTCCATGGCCTTGGCGCGCTCGGCCTGGCTGCGCAGGTCGGCGCGCAGATCCTCGATGGTGTCGAACTCGCTGGCCAGCTGGGCGAACTCGTCGTCGGCCTCGGGCAGCTCGCGCACCTTGACCGACTGGACGGTGACCGTCACCTCGGCGTCCTCGCCGGCGTGCTCGCCACCGGCGAGCGGCGCGGTGAAGGTCCGGGTCTCCCCCGCCGTCGCGCCGGCCAGGGCCTCGTCCATCCCGTCGAGCATCGTGCCGCTGCCGAGCTGGTAGGAGACACCCTTGGCGGTGTCGATCTCCTCACCGTCGATGGTGGCGCTGATGTCGAGGGAGACGAAGTCTCCGTCCTGGGCGCCGCGGTCGACACCGGTGAGGGTGCCGAACCGCTCACGCAGCTGGTCGAGCCGCTGCTGGACGTCCTCGTCGCTCACCTCGACGTCGTCCACGGTGACCGACAGGGTGGAGAAGTCGGGCAGCTCGAGGGTCGGCCGGACGTCGACCTCGACGGTGAACCTCAGGTCGCCACCCTTCGCCGGGTCGGGCACCTCGGTGACCTCGACCTCCGGCTGCCCCAGGGGGCGCAGCTCGTGCTCCTCGGCGGCCTTGGCGTACATCTGCGGCAGGGCGTCGTTGACCGCCTCCTGGAGCACGGTGGCCCGCCCGAAGCGCTGGTCGATGATCCGCGGCGGCACCTTGCCCTTGCGGAAGCCCGGCACCTGGACCTGCGAGCCGATCTCCCGGTAGGCCTTGTCCATGCTCGGCTTGAGCTCGTCGAAGGGCACCTCGACGGTCAGCTTGACCCGGGTCGGGTTGAGGGTCTCGACGGCGCTCTTCACGGGGGCGTACTCCTGGGTCGCGGTAGGTGGGTCGTTGGGCTGTTCGTCGGGCTGTTCTCCGGCACGGCGGCGGGCGGGCCCGGCGCAGGGCACGACGCAGGGCACGGCGGCCCATGCTAGATGGTCGGGGTAGCCAGATTCGAACTGGCGACCTTCCGCTCCCAAAGCGGACGCGCTACCAAGCTGCGCCATACCCCGGCCGGTCCCTGCGGCGCCGGCGCGAGCGGTGCTCGCGGCACCAGGCTAGTGGTCCCGGTAGGCTGACCGCCGCGCCCTGGACGCACAGACCCGGGCCGTGCGGGTGTAGCTCAATGGCAGAGCCCCAGCCTTCCAAGCTGGTCATGCGGGTTCGATTCCCGTCACCCGCTCAGCACCGCCCGCTCGCTCCGTACCGCCGCCCGCTCGGCGTGCCGGCCGGCCATCCAGGTCCCCCCACCGTTCTGCTCGGGTTTGGGGTTGTTCACGCCTTTTCGGGTGCAGTCACCTGGGCCTCTGGCACCGGACCGTTCGTGGCTGCGTGCCGCTGAGGCCTCAAGGTGCCCGTCGGCACGCCGATGGTGCGCCTGAGGAGGGCGACCAGTGGACCCAGGGACGCACACGACGGTGCTCGTGGTGCTGTCGGCCGCCCTCGTGCTGGGGCTGCTGGCGCTTCTGCTCGCCCGGCACCAGCGCGAGCACACCCGGCGAGGACGGGTGGACCCGCTCACCGGCCTGGGCAACCGGCTCGTGCTGGCGGAGCGGGCCGAGAAAGTTCTCGGCAACCTCGCCCCGGACGACGACGGCCGGGGCCCGGCGCTCATGGTGCTGGACCTCGACGGTTTCAAGGACGTCAACGACACGCTCGGGCACGCCGTCGGCGACGCGGTGCTGGCCCAGGTGGCGGCCCGGCTTGCGGCGGTGTCGGCGGACGACGCGCTCGTGATCCGGCTGGGCGGCGACGAGTTCGCCGTGCTGGTGCCAGAGCCGACGACGACGGCCGAGGCGACCGTACTCGCCAAGCGCCTGCTCGCCGGCCTCGGAGCGGGCGGCTTCGTGGCCGGCGGCGTCGACCTGGACGTGCGGGCGAGCGTCGGCATCGCCCTGGCGCCGCAGGCCGGGCGTGACCTGTCCGACCTGCTGCGGCACGCGGACGTCGCCATGTACGAGGCGAAGCGCACCCGCTCCGGGGTCTGCTGCTTCACCGGCGACCTGTCCCCCGTGTCCACCGACGGCCTGGCGACGCTCGCGCGCCTGCGGGGGGCCATGGACTCCGGCGAGCTGTCCCTGCTGTACCAGCCGCTCGTGACGGCGAGCACCGGAGCGCTGTCCGCGTGCGAGGCGCTGCTGCGCTGGCGGCACCCGACCAGAGGCGAGCTGCCGCCGTCGGAGTTCGTCCCGCTGGCGGAGCGCACCAGCCTGATCCGGCCGCTGACCCGCTGGGTCCTGCTGACCGCACTGCGCGAGGCGTCGCGCTGGCGCTCCGAAGGCCTCCTCACGGTGATGAACGTCAACGTCAGCGCCACCATGCTCGAGCCCGGCCTCCTCGGCATCGTCGAGGAGGCCCTGACCCTGAACCGCTGGCCCGCGGAGCTGCTCATGCTGGAGGTGACCGAGACGGCCATCGCCCAGAACCCGGAGGAGGCGCGGGCCGTGGTGGCGGCGCTGGGTGCCCGTGGCGTCCAGGTCTCCGTCGACGACTTCGGTGCCGGGTTCACCGGTCTGGGCCAGCTGCGCGGTCTGCACGTGCGCCAGCTGAAGGTCGACCGGCAGTTCGTCACCGAGCTGACCCGTGGCGGTATCGACGAGGCGATCGTCGCCTCGATCATCGAGCTCGGCCACCGGCTGGGTCTTGAGGTGGTCGCGGAGGGGATCGAGGACTCGGCCGTGGCAGCGCGTCTCACCGAGCTCGGCTGCGACGACCTCCAGGGGTACTGGTTCTCCGGACCGATCCCCGGCTCGCAGGTGGTCCGGTGGAACGCCGAGCGGGTGCGGCCCGAGCTGCCGCAGGTGCGGGCTGAGCTTCCGGGACTGCCGGCCGAGCCGCCGGAGCGCGCCGGCAGCCACTGACCGTCACGACCGCCACAGCAGCACCAGGGCGCGGTCGTCGGACTCCCCCGTGCCGGCGGCGTCGACGAGCCACTGGGCGCCCCCGGAGAACCCGCCGCGGCGGACGAGCTGCTCGGCCATGCCCATGAGCCGGTCGATGCCGAGCGCCAGGTCGCGCCCGGGAGTCTCGACCATGCCGTCGGTGTAGAGCAGCAACGCGTCCCCCCGGTCGAGCCGGCCGGTCCGCGCCGGGAACGAGGCCCCCTCGACGACGCCGAGCGCCGGCCCGTGCTCACCCTCGAGCAGCTCCCAGCGGCCGGACCCGGCGTGGAAGTGGGCCGCCGGAGGGTGACCGGCGGAGGCGATCCGGTAGTCACCGGTGGCGAAGTCGACCGCGAGGTGTACGGCGGTGGCGAACCCCTCGTCCCACTGCTGGCGCAGCAGGTAGGCGTTGGCCGCCGGCAGGAACGTCTCCCGGCTCAGCGCGCCCAGCAGCCCGCCGAAGGCTCCGGAGAGCAGCAGCGCCCGGGTGCCGGCCGCCTGGCCCTTGCCGGACACGTCGACGAGCACGATCTCCAGCGCCGAGCAGCCCTCCGGGCTGGCGACGAGGAAGTCTCCGGAGAAGGAGTCGCCGTACGCCGAGCGCAGCACCGTCTCGACGTCCCAGCCGTGCGCCAGCGGTGGGATGCTGCCCTGGGCCCGCAGCCGGTCCCGCAGGTCGACGAGCATCGACTCCCCGAGGGTCCCCTGGACGCCGAGGCGCTCACGGCTGCGGGCGAACAGCAGGGTGAGGACGGCGGTCACCCCGATGACCGCAAGCGAGCCAGGACCGATCGGCTGCTGGCCGGTGCGCTCGACGGCGCTGTAGAGGACGCCGGCGGCGACGACGAGGTAGAGCAGCACCATCGCCCGTACCCGCAGCAGGAAGGCGGCGATGAGCATGACCGGGACCATCGTCGTGACCGGCACCCAGCGAGCGTGCTCGACGCTCAGCAGCGCGACGCCGACCGCGAGCCCCGTGAGCAGCAGCAGCAGGAACGCCTGCGTCGGCAGCACGCGTCGTCGCACGGTCTGCCACACCTGGCGGACCCTACCGGCCCGCAGCCGGTAAACCGGTCGAGTCGGCGCAGGTCCGGCTGCCACCATGCTCTCCCATGAGCTCCTTCCCCGGCACCCGCATCGTCCCCCTCGGCGCCGACCGGCAGGAGGAGGTGCTCGAGCTCGACCAGTGGGCGTTCGCCTTCGTGGAGGACCAGGGCGACGCCGCTGCGTCGTTCACCGGTTTCGAGTGGGACCGCACCGCCGGGGTGGAGGTCGACGGCGGACTCGCGGGCGTCCACTCGGTGTTCTCGCTGCGCACCCCGGCGCCCGGCGGCGCCCAGGTGCCGACCGCCGGGCTCACCTGGGTCGGAGTCCACCCGCAGCACCGCCGCCGCGGCCTGCTCACCGCGATGGTGCGCCACCACCTGCACACCGTGCACGAGGCGGGACGCGAGCCGGTGTCTGCCCTGTGGGCCGCCGAGCCGGCCATCTACGGCCGGTTCGGGTACGGCCAGGCGAGCGCGGGCCTGCGGTTCACCCTGCCGCGCCGGGCGGGGCTGCACGAGGTCGACGGCACCGAGGGGCTGACGGTGTCCGTGGAGAAGGCCGACGTCGAGGCGCACACCGGTCTCGTCGCCGACCTCTACGACGCGGTGCGGGCCCGGCGACCCGGGATGGTGTCCCGGGACGGCGACCTGGCCCGGCGCGTCCTGCTGGACCCACCGGCCTGGCGGGACGGCGCCGAGCAGCTGCGGCTGCTCGTCGTCCGGGACGGCGACGGCGCGCCGCGCGGGTACGCCCTGTTCCGTCGCAAGGAGAAGTGGGAGGAGGCCGGCCCGCGCGGCGAGGTCCTCGTCCGCGAGGCCCACGCCGTCGACGCGGCCGCCACCCGGGTGCTCTGGGCACGGCTGAGCGACCTGGACCTGATGGCGAGCGTGCGAACCGACATGCGTCCGGTGGACGACCCGCTCGTGCACCTGCTGCACGACGTGCGGGCTACCACCCCGCGGGTCACCGACGGCCTGTGGGTGCGCCTGGTGGATCTGCCGGCCGCCCTGGCGGCGCGCCGCTACACCGTCGACGTCGACGTCGTCCTCGGGGTGGAGGACCCGCTGTGCCCGTGGAACACCGGCCGGTGGCGGCTGCGCGGTGGCCCGGACGGCGCGCGGTGCGACCGGACGTCGGCCACCGCCGACCTGGACGTCGACGTGCGGGCGCTGGGGGCGACGTGGCTCGGCGGCCAGACGCTGCACCAGCTGGCTGCGGCGGGCCGGGTCGTCGAGCACACGCCCGGGTCGCTGGAGCGCGCCGGACAGGCGTTCGCCTGGTCGGTGGCGGCGTACTGCGGGTGGGTGTTCTGAGGCCGGGTCAGGCGGCCGGCTGGCAGACCGGGCACCAGTAGAGGTTGCGTCCGGCCAGCTGCGCGGTGCGCACGGGCCCAGCGCACCGCCGGCACGGCATTCCGGTGCGTCGGTAGACGTAGTGGGCGTCCTCGACGCCGACCCGACCGCGGGGCCGGGTGCGGTCCACCGGCAGGGTCGTCACGATCCGCCCTCGGCGGACGCCGTCCCGCAGCAGGCCGCGCAGGTCCGCCCAGAGGTCCTCGGCGGTCCGGGTCGGCACCGCGCGCCCGGGCAGGTAGGGGTCCAGTCCCGCCCGGTAGAGCGCCTCGGCCCGGTAGACGTTGCCCACGCCGGCGATCACGTCCTGCTGCATGAGCAGGCCGGCGACCGGCGCACGGGAGGCGGTGAGCCGGGCGACGAACCGGCCCGGGTCGCCGTCGCGACGCAGCGGGTCCGGCCCGAGCCGGGCGTGGACGGCGGCCTTCTCGGCGGGGGTGTGGAGCTCGCACGCGGTGGCGCCGCGCAGGTCGGCCCAGAACCGTTGGCCCTGCAGCCTGAGCCGGACGGCGCCGCGCGGCTCGGGGGCCTGCCCGGCCCCGAACGTCCACGTCCCGTACAGGCCCAGGTGCACGTGCACCCACCGGTCGCCGGCGAAACCGAGCCACAGGTGCTTGCCGTGCGCCTCAGTGCGTTCGAGGACCAGCCCGTCGAGGAGCGCCGCCCCCTGAGCGAAGCGGCCCTGGGGGCTGGCGGCCCGCAGCGGTTCCCCGGCGAGGTCCCGCCGGAAGCGGCGGGCCAGCCGGTGCAGGGTGTGCCCCTCGGGCACGTCAGTGCGGCAGCGGCGGGAGCTCGCCGCGCTCCTCGTAGAGCCTCACCATGTCGATCCGGCGCAGGTGCCGGTCGTCCCCGCTGAACGGCTCGGCGAGGAAGGCCTCGACGATCGCGGTCGCGTCCTCGAGGGAGTGCATCCGGGCGCCCACCGAGACGACGTTGGCGTCGTTGTGCTGGCGGGCCAGCTGCGCTGTCTGCGTGCTCCAGGCCAGCGCGGCACGCACGCCGGTGACCTTGTTGGCCGCGATCTGCTCGCCGTTGCCGGAGCCGCCCAGGACGACGCCGAGACTGCCGGGCTCAGCGGCCACCGCGGCGGCGGCGCGCAGGCAGAACACCGGGTAGTCGTCGAGCGGGTCGAGGCGGAACGGGCCGTGGTCGACGACGTCGTGCCCCGCGGCGGCCAGGTGCTCCTGCAGGTGGACCTTGAGGTCGTAGGCGGCGTGGTCGCCGCCGATGTGCACGCGCATGGGGTCAGTGTGACCCACCGGGTCAGTCGAAGACCGGTCCCTGCTCGCGGCTGCGCTTCAGCTCGTAGAAGCCCGGGGTCGAGGCGACGGCGAGCACGCCGTCCCAGAGGCGCCCGGCGTCCTGTCCGCGAGGCGCCGGGGTGACGACCGGACCGAAGAACGCGACGCCCTGGACCGCGATGACCGGCGTGCCGACGTCCTGGCCGACGAGGGAGATGCCGCGCTCGTGGCTGGCCCGCAACGCGGCGTCGAAGGTGTCCAGCGCGCCGTACCGGGCGAGGTCGGCGGGCAGGCCCACCTCGGCGAGGGCCTTGGCGACGACTCCCTCGAAGTCGTCGTCACCGCCGGGGTGGATGCGGGTGCCCATCGCGTCGTACAGCTCCTTGACGTACCGCTCGCCGTGCAGCTCGCGCGCGGCGGTGATCACCCGCACCGGGGCCCAGGCGCGCTGCAGCAGCGCGGCGTACTCCTCCGGCACGTCCTGCCCCTCGTTGAGGACGGCCAGGCTCATCACGTGCCAGCGGACCCGCACCGGCCGGACCCGCTCGACCTCCTCCATCCACCGGGAGGTCATCCACGCCCACGGGCACACCGGGTCGAACCAGAAGTCCACGGGCGTCGGGTCGGAGGCCTGGTCCGTGGTCGTGCTGGCATCCGTGCTGACATCTGTCTGCGGCACTGCTGCTCCTCGGTCTCAGGGCGGTCTGGGTCTCAGGGCGGTCTGTGAGCGGAACGGCGGCGAAGCGGCCGGCGCGCAGCACCGACCGGGTGTCGCCTGCGACAGCGTGCCCGGTCGTGCGAGGATTCCCGCCCGACCACGATCCGAGACGACGGAAGGGGCTTGCGTGCCCGGTCTGAACCTCACCCGCGACGAGGCCCGGCAGCGCGCCCGGCTGCTCGACGTCACCTCCTACGACGTGACGCTGGACCTCGGTGGCGACGGGGGCACGTTCGGCTCGACGACCGTCGTCCGCTTCGCGTGCGCGGAGCCCGGCGCGTCGACGTTCGTCGACCTCGTCGCCCCCACCGTGCACGAGGTGGAGCTCAACGGCCGCCGGCTCGACCCGGCCGAGGTGGCTGACGGCACCCGGATCCACCTGGCGGACCTCGCCGCGGACAACGAGCTGCGGGTCGTCGCCGACTGCGCGTACATGAACACCGGGGAGGGGCTGCACCGCTTCGTCGACCCGGTGGACGACGAGACGTACCTCTACAGCCAGTTCGAGGTCGCCGACGCCCGGCGCGTGTTCACCGTGTTCGACCAGCCGGACCTCAAGGCGACGTTCTCCTTCACGGTCACCGCGCCGGACCACTGGCAGGTGGTGTCGAACTCCCCGACACCCAGCCCCACGCCGTCCGGACCGGGCCGGGCCACCTGGCGGTTCGCGCCGACCCCCCGGCTCGCGCCCTACGTCACGGCGCTGGTCGCCGGCCCGTACCACGTCGTGCGGGGCGAGCTGACCAGCCGGGACGGACGCAGCGTGCCCCTGGGCGTGTTCTGCCGGGCGTCACTGGCCGAGTTCCTCGACGCCGACGAGATCTTCGACATCACCCGCCGCGGGTTCGAGTTCTTCGAGTCGACGTTCGACCTGCCCTACCCGTTCGAGAAGTACGACCAGCTGTTCGTGCCGGAGTTCAACGCCGGGGCGATGGAGAACGCCGGCGCGGTGACCTTCCTGGAGACCTACGTCTTCCGCTCCCGGGTCCCGGACGCGATGTACGAGCGGAGGGCGCTGACGATCCTCCACGAGCTGGCGCACATGTGGTTCGGGGACCTCGTCACCATGCGCTGGTGGGACGACCTGTGGCTCAACGAGTCGTTCGCCGAGTACGCCTCGACCCTGTGCATGAGCGAGGCCACCCGGTGGCGCTCGGCCTGGACGACGTTCTCCTCGATGGAGAAGTCCTGGGCCTACCGGCAGGACCAGCTGCCCTCCACGCACCCGATCGTGGCGGACATCCGGGACCTCGAGGACGTCGAGGTGAACTTCGACGGCATCACCTACGCCAAGGGCGCGAGCGTGCTCAAGCAGCTGGTCGCCTGGGTGGGCCGGGAGGAGTTCGTCGCCGGCGTCCGGCAGTACTTCCGCACCCACGCCTGGGGCAACACCGAGCTGCGCGACCTGCTCGTCGAGCTCGAGCGCACCTCCGGGCGGGACCTCACCGCGTGGTCGGACCTGTGGCTGGAACGGGCCGGGGTGACCACCCTGCGGCCGGTGCTGGAGACGGACGCCGACGGCGTGCTGACCGCCGTCGCCGTGGCGCAGGAGGCGCCCGAGGAGCACCCCGTGCTGCGGCCGCACCGGCTGGCGATCGGCTGCTACGACCTCGTCGAGGACGGCGGACGCGTGCGCCTGGAGCGCACGCACCGCGTCGAGCTGGACGTCGAGGGGCAGCGCACCGAGGTGCCGGACCTGGTCGGGCAGCCCCGGCCGGATCTGCTGCTGCTCAACGACGACGACCTCGCCTACGCCAAGATCCGCCTCGACGACGCCTCGCTGCGCACCGCGGTCGGTCACCTCGGCGCGTTCGAGGACTCGCTGCCGCGGACCCTCGTGTGGGCCGCGGCGTGGGACATGACCCGGGACGCCGAGCTGCCGGCCCGTGACTTCATCGACCTCGTGCTGTCGAACCTCGACGCCGAGACCGACTCCTCCGTCGTCCTGGTCCTGCTGCGCCAGCTCAGCTCGGCGGTGCTGCTCTACACCGCCCCCGAGCACCGTCGGGAGGTCCAGCGGGACGTGGCCGAGCGGCTGCTGCGGCACGTGCGCGCGGCCGAGCCGGGCAGCGACGCCCAGCTGCAGCTGCTCAAGGCGTTCGCCGGGCTCGCCGTCACCGACGAGCACCTCGACGTCCTCACGGGGATCCTGGACGGCAGCGCTGTGCCCGAAGGGCTAAGCGTCGACACGGACCTGCGCTGGGACCTGCTCGGTGCCCTCGTCGCCGGTGGCCGGGCCGGTGACGCCGAGATCGACGCCGAGCAGCGGCGGGACGACACCGCGGCCGGTCGACGGGCGGCGGCGTCCGCGCGAGCGGCGCGGCCCACCCCGGAGGCCAAGGCGGAGGCGTGGGCCTCCGTCGTCGACTCCGACGAGCTGCCGAACGCCGTCCAGGCCGCCGTGATCGGCGGTTTCGGGCACGTCCACGACACCGCGCTGCTCGAACCGTTCGTCGAGCCGTACTTCGCCGCGCTGCGCCGCGTCTGGCAGACCCGGACGAACGAGATCGCCCAGCAGATCGTCACCGGCCTGTACCCGACCCGGCTCGCCACCGAGGAGACGCTGCGGCGCACCGACGAGTGGCTCGCCGCGGCCGGCGAGGACCTACCTGCGCTGCGCCGGCTGGTGCTGGAGAACCGGGACGGCGTCGCCCGTGCGCTGCGCGCCCAGGAGTGCGACCGGCGCGCCCGGGAGCGCGAGCGGCAGGGCTGACCCGTCGGCGCTGCCCGGGTCAGGAGCTGGACAGGCCCCGGTTCATCACCTCGGCCAGCGACAGCGCCCGGGGCCGGTTGCGCAGGTCCTCGAGCAGGACGACGGAGCCGGCCCCGTCGGCGAGCGGCATCCGCCAGTTCGGGTACTCCTCGTTGGTGCCCGGCTGGTTCTGGGTGCGCCGGTCGCCGACGGCGTCCGGCAGGGACACCCCGATCAGCCGGCTCGGGGTGAGGGTGAGGAACCGGTGCAGCGCCTCCACCCGCTCGCGCTCGATGGCGTCCTCGGGCAGCAGCCCGAGGCGGCGCAGCTGGTCCATCACCGCCTCCCGGTCAGCGGTGTCGACGGCCAGCTCCTCCGCCACCGGCCGGGTGAGCAGCCCCAGGCGCTCGCGCAGCTCGATGTGCTCGCCGGCGAGGTACCCGGCGGTCGGCGGCAGGTCGTGGGTGGTCACCGTGGCCAGGCACAGCTCACGCCACTGCCCCGGCTCCAGCGGACGGCCCTCGGCGTCCTTCTCGAACCACAGGATCGACGTGCCCAGCACGCCTCGCTCGCGCAGGTAGTCCCGCACCCACGGCTCGACGGTGCCGAGGTCCTCGCCGACGACGAAGGCACCGGCCCGGTAGGCCTCCAGGGCGAGGATGCCGACGAGGGCCTCGTGGTCGTAGCGGACGTACGTGCCTGCCGCCGGGCCCTGACCGTCCGGCACCCACCACAGCCGGAACAGACCGATGATGTGGTCGACCCGGATGCCGCCGGCGTGCCGCAGCACGGTGCGCAGCATGTCCCGGTACGGGGCGTACCCGGCCTCGGCGAGCGCGTCCGGCCGCCACGGGGGCTGGCTCCAGTCCTGTCCTACCTGGTTGAAGGCGTCCGGCGGGGCGCCGACCGTGACGGCCTCGGCCAGGACGCCCTTGAGCGACCAGGCGTCGGCACCCTCGGGATGCACCCCGACGGCGAGGTCGTGGACGACGCCGAAGGCCATCCCGGCGCGCCGGGCCGTGCGCTGGGCCGCCTCCAGCTGGGAGTCCGCGACCCACTGCAGCCACTTGTGGAACGTCGTCCGCTCGGCGAGGTCGCTGCGCAGCCCGGCGAGCAGCTCCGAGTCCCGGTCGTGCGCCTCCGGCGGCCACGTGGACGCCGGCAGGCCGAAGTGCTCGGCGAGCGCCGACCAGAACGCGAAGTCCTCCAGACCCTGCCCCTCCCGGGCGCAGAACGCCTCGAAGTCCGCCTGCCGGGCCGGACTGCGCCCGGCCCGGTACACGGTCTCCAACGCGGTCCGCTTGGCGGCCCACACGGCGTCCCGGTCCAGGCCGCCGGGGTCGGTGTTCCGTGCCCGCAGCTCCTCGGCCTGCCACTCGACCAGTGCGCGGTCCGCCGAGGGCAGGTACGCGGTCTCCCGCACGTCCTCCACCCGGATGTAGACCGGGTTCACGAAGCGACGGGTGGTCGGCAGGTAGGGGCTCGGCTCCATCCGGCCGACCGGCTCGGCGGCGTGCAACGGGTTGACCAGGACGAAGTCCGCCCCGAGGTCGCGTCCCCCCCAGTCGGCGAGCTCGGCGAGGTCGGCGAGGTCGCCCAGCCCCCACGACAGCGTGGAGCGCACCGAGTACAGCTGCGCCATCAGACCCCAGCGGCGGCGCTCTCGCAGCGCCTCCGGCAGCTCGAGCCGGTCGGGGGTGACGACCAGGGGGCACGTCGCCGTCCGGGTGGGCGACTCGGCCCGCAGGACGTGCCAGCCGAGCGGGAGGTCCGCGGGCACCTCGAAGGTCGCCTCGCCGACGAGGGCGCCGTCCACCGCGCGGGGGTCGACCCACCGGTCCTGCTGCTCGAGGTCACGGCGGCGGCCGTCCTCGAGGACGACGTGCAACCGGGCCGGTTCGCCGTGCGGCACGTGCACCGGCACCCACGGGCGCCGTCCTTGCCGGACGACGACCACCGGCGGCAGCGTCCGGCGCCAGGGCGCCAGCTCGACGTCCTCGAGGGCTGCCTCGACGGCCTGCTCGGTGGACGCGTCGACGTCCAGGGCGCGCAGGACGGCGGTGATGGTCGCGGCGGGCACCGGGACGTGCTGGCCCCGCCAGTCCCAGAACTCGGTGGCCACCCCGTGGGCCCGGGCCAGCTCGACCAGCCGGGCTGAGGGGATGTCGCCGACCGCGGGGCCGCTCGGTGTGTCGCTCACGCGCGGGGATCCTGCCAGACCAGGGCCGGTGACGCGGTGGCAGCGCCCCGCCTGGCTACCCTCGGGCCCCATGTCCGCTGCCGCGCCGTCCACCCGGCCCACCGGGTATCCCGTCGCCGAACGGCTCGACCTCGTCGAGACGCTTCCGCGCACCGCCCCCACCCACCGGGTCGCCGACCCCTACCGGTGGCTGGAGGACCCGCAGGACCCGCGCACCGTCGCCTGGTCCGCGGCGCAGGACGAGCTGTTCGCCGAGCACCGCGCCCGGTGGCCGGGCCGCGAGCGGGTCGCGGCCCGCGTCCGCGAGCTGCTCGGCGCCGGCAGCATCGGGCCGCCGGTGTGGCGGGGCCAGCGCCGGTTCGTCATGCGCCGCCGCGGCGACCAGGAGCACGGCGTCCTGCTGGTCGTCGAGCCGGACGGCGCGGGGGGCGAGCGCGAGCGGGTGCTCGTCGACCCGATGGCGGTCGACCCGTCCGGCGCCACCACCCTCGACGCGTGGCAGCCGAGCAAGGAGGGCGACCGACTCGCCTACCAGCTGTCGGCGGGGGGCACGGAGGAGAGCGTGCTGCACGTCCTCGACGTCGCGACCGGCGAGCTGCTCGACGGTCCCGTCGACCGGGCCCGGTACTCGCCGGTGGCGTGGCTGCCGGGTGGGGAACGGTTCTACTACGTCCGCCGGGTGGACCCCGACCTGGTGCCCCCGGAGGAGCGGCAGTACCACCGCCGGGTGTGGCTGCACACCGTCGGGACCGACCCCGCCCAGGACGTCGAGGTGTTCGGCGCGGGGCGCCCGATGACCTCCTACTACGGGGTGAGCGTCTCCCTCGACGGCCGCTGGCTTGTCGTCAGCGCCTCCGAGGGCACCGCCCCGCGCACCGACGTCTGGCTGGCCGACCTCACGGCGACCGGAGCGGAGCGGCCCGCGCTCGTCGAGGTCGCCGTCGGCCTGGACGCCCAGACCTCGGCGCACGTCGGACGCGACGGCCGGCTGTACGTCGCCACCGACCTGGACGCCCCGCGAGGCCGGCTGGCCGTCGCCGACCCCACCCGCCCCGGCCGGGACGGCTGGCGGGACCTACTGCCCGAGCGCGCGGACGCCGTCCTGGAGGACTACGCGGTGCTCGACGGCCCGGAGCTCGGCGACGCCCCGCTGCTCGTCGCCGCGTGGACCCGGCACGCCGTCTCGGAGCTGACCGTGCACGACCTGGCGACCGGTGAGCGGCGCGGCGAGATCCCGCTGCCGGGACTGGGCACCGTCGGCGGGCTGCTCTCGCGGCCCGAGGGAGGCCACGAGCTGTGGTTCACCTGGACCGACCACACGACGCTCCCGCACGTGCACCGCTGGGACGCCCGCACCGGCGAGGTGTCGCTGTGGGCGGCCCCGCCCGGCGAGGTCAGCGACGTCCCGACGACGGTGTCCCAGCAGGTGGAGGTGACCAGCGCGGACGGCACGACGGTGCGGATGTTCGTCATCGCCCGAGCGGACCTCCTCGACGACGACGGCCGGCCGCGCCGGCCGGCGCCCACGATCCTGTACGGCTACGGCGGCTTCGGCGTCTCCCTCACGCCGGGGTACTCGGCGACCGCACTGGCCTGGGTGGAGGCGGGCGGGGTGTACGCCGTGGCGAACCTGCGGGGCGGGGCCGAGGAGGGCGAGGACTGGCACCGCGACGGGATGATGGCGGCCAAGCAGCACACCTTCGACGACTTCCACGCCTGCGCCGACGCCCTCGTCGCCGGCGGCTGGACGACGCCCCGCCAGCTCGCCGTCTCGGGCGGCTCCAACGGCGGCCTGCTCGTCGGCGCCGCGCTCACCCAGCGGCCGGACGCCTACGCGGCCGTGCTGTGCGCCGCCCCGCTGCTGGACATGGTGCGCTACCAGCTGCACGGCCTGGGGGTGACCTGGAGCGAGGAGTACGGGGACGCCGAGGACCCCGAGCAGCTCGGGTGGCTGCTCGGGTACTCCCCCTACCACCACGTCCGTGACGGGGTGCGCTACCCGGCGACGCTGTTCACCGTGTTCGACGGCGACACCCGGGTGGACCCGCTGCACGCCCGCAAGCTCGCGGCCGCGCTCCAGCACGCCACCAGCGCCCCGGTGGACGAGGCGCCGGTGCTGGTCCGCCGGGAGAAGGACGTCGGGCACGGCGCCCGGGCGGTGTCGCGCACCGTCGACCTCGTCGCCGACACCCTCGCCTTCGCGGCGTTCCACACCGGCCTGGACCTCGGCGGCCCGGCAGCCGGTTAGGGTCGAGGACCGATGCACTCCTCGTTCACGCCTGCCCTGGCGGCGTCGGCCTCGCCCGCGACCGGGCCGAGCGTCCCGCCGTCCGTGGAGCCGTCGCCCACGCCGACCGAGACGGGCGGGCTGCTCGAACGGGTCGACCCGGAGAGCACGCCCTGCCGGGTCGAGGACGGGTCGTTCTGCGGCGTCCTGTACGACTGGACGGGCAACCAGGACCTGTCCCGCTGGGTGTCCGGCATCCTCGGCACGCTGGCGAGCATCCTGCTCATCGTCCTGGTCGGGCTGGTGCTGCGCTGGCTGCTGCACCGGGGCATCACCCGGCTCACGGACCGGATCGTGGAGGGGGCGACGGCACCCGGCGGCGCGCCGCAGCGGGGTCGGTCCGGCCGGCGGAGCTCGGCGACGGCGCTGCTGGAGTCCCCACTGACCGGCGAGCGCCGGGTGCAGCGGGCCCAGACGATCGGGTCGGTGCTCAAGAGCATCAGCACCGGCGTGGTCGGAGTCGTCGTCGTGCTCATGGTGCTCTCCGAGCTCAGCATCAACGTCGGTCCGCTGATCGCCGGCGCCGGCATCGTCGGGGTCGCCCTGGGGTTCGGCTCCCAGACCCTCGTCAAGGACTTCCTCTCCGGCATGTTCATGATCGTCGAGGACCAGTACGGGGTCGGCGACGTCGTCGACGTCGGTGAGGCCAACGGCACCGTCGAGGCCGTCGGCCTTCGGGTGACCCGCCTGCGGGACGTCTCCGGCACGGTCTGGTACGTGCCCAACGGGGAGATCCTGCGGGTCGGCAACATGTCCCAGGGCTGGGCCCGCGCCGTCCTCGACGTGGCCGTTGCCTACGGCGAGGACGTCGGCCGGGTGCAGGACCTGCTGCGCCAGGTGGGTGCCGAACTCGCCGCGGACGCCGACTGGGGCCCACTCGTGCTGGAGGAGCCGGAGGTCTGGGGCGTCGAGGCGCTGGCCGCCGACTCCGTCGTGGTACGGCTCGTCGTCAAGACGGCGCCGCTGCAGCAGTGGGGGGTCGCCCGGGAGCTACGCCGCCGGATCAAGGCCCGTTTCGACCGGGAGGGGATCGAGATCCCGTTCCCGCAGCGGACCGTCTGGATGCGGACGCAGGACGACGGACGGCGTGGCGGCAGCGAGCAGGAGCGCCACGAGCAGCCCCCTGGCGGGGAGTCCAAGGTCGCCCAGGAGATCGAGCCCCGCAACGACTCCGGCCTCTGACCTCCTCCCCCCTTTTCCCCCCGCCCCGTGATCATGCAATCCCGCCACCCCGCATGACCCACCCGTGATCATGCAATCCCGCCACCCCGACCCCCTTTGCCGCAGAATGCTGGATCCGTCGCACCTTTGCCGGCGTGTTGCGCCACCAACCCAGCATTCTGCGAACGGACGGACGGTGGTGCGGGTGGCGGGATTGCATGATCACGACGGGGGGAGTCTTGACTGATCACGGGGGGGACGTGGGTGGGGGCTGTGACGAGGGTGCGGCGAGGGCGGACAATGAGGCCGTGACTCACCCCACCCACCGGCCCACCGACGCCGCCCGACCCGAGGAGGCCACCGACCGGCCCAGTGACGCCGTCCGGCCCGAGGAGCCTGCTCACCGGCCCCAGGACCCTCCCCCCCGGCAGCAGACGTTCTACGAGGCGGTCGGCGGGCACGAGACGTTCGTCCGGCTCGTCGACCGGTTCTACCAGGGCGTGGCCGCCGACCCGGTGCTGCGAGCGATGTATCCCGAGGAGGACCTCGCGCCGGCCGCCGAACGACTGCGCATGTTCCTCGAGCAGTACTGGGGCGGGCCGACGACGTACAGCGAACGACGCGGGCACCCGCGGCTGCGGATGCGGCACGCGCCGTTCGTCGTCGACGCCGACGCACGGGACCGATGGCTACGGCACATGCGCGTCGCCGTTGACGAGCTCGGACTCCCCCCGCTGTACGAGTCGATGCTGTGGGACTACCTGGAGCGTGCGGCCCACAGCATGGTCAACCGGCTCGGCTGAAACCCCTTCCACGAAGCGCAAGGAGTTGCGAGTACCCCGGGGCCGCTGCCTAGGCTCGTGGCCGTGACCCCCGAGCCGCGCCAGTGGTGGCGATCCGCCGTCATCTACCAGATCTACCCCCGCTCCTTCGCCGACGCCGACGGGGACGGCGTCGGGGACCTGCCAGGGATCACGAGCCGGCTCGGTCACCTCGCCGAGCTGGGCGTGGACGCCGTGTGGCTGAGCCCGTTCTACGTCTCCCCCCAGGCGGACGCCGGCTACGACGTGGCCGACTACCGCGACGTCGACCCGGTGTTCGGCGAGCTCTCCGACGCCGACGCCCTCCTGGCCCGCGCCCACGAGCTGGGGATCCGCGTCATCGTCGACCTGGTGCCCAACCACACCTCGGACGAGCACCCGTGGTTCCGCGCCGCGCTGGCAGCCGGACCGGGCAGCCCCGAGCGGGCTCGGTACATCTTCCGGGACGGGCGCGGACCGGACGGCGCCCTGCCGCCGAACGACTGGCGGTCGGTGTTCGGCGGCGACGCGTGGACCCGGGTGATCGAGACCGACGGCCGACCCGGCCAGTGGTACCTGCACCTGTTCGACACCAAGCAGCCGGACCTGGACTGGACGTGCGGCGACGTGTGGGCCGAGATGGAGGACGTGCTGCGGTTCTGGCTGGACCGCGGCGTCGACGGCTTCCGGGTGGACGTCGCGCACGGACTGGTCAAGGCCCCGGGCCTGCCGGACTGGGACCACGACCAGGAGATGATCGAGGGCGCGAACGCCGACGGCGAGCGTCCGCCGATGTGGGACCAGGACGGCGTCCACGACGTCTACCGCTCCTGGCGCAAGGTCCTCGACGGGTACGACGGCGACCGGATGCTCGTCGCCGAGGCCTGGGTGGCACCGGCGGACCGACTGGCGCGCTACGTCCGGCCGGACGAGATGCACCAGGCCTTCAACTTCGACTTCCTCGTCGCCCCGTGGCGCGCGGCGGACCTGCGCCGGGTGGTGGCGGAGTCCCTCGCCGAGATGGGGTCCGTCGGTGCCCCGACGACGTGGGTGCTGAGCAACCACGACGTCGTCCGGCACGCCTCCCGCCTCGGCCTGCCGGTCGGGACGCCGCGCCCGCACGGGATCGCCGCGCAGGACCCTCAGCCGGACGCCGAGCTCGGCCTGCGCCGGGCCCGCGCCGCCACCCTGCTCATGCTCGCCCTGCCCGGGTCGGCGTACCTGTACCAGGGTGAGGAGCTCGGGCTGCCCGACCACACGACGATGCCGCACGACGTCCGCCAGGACCCGGCCTTCCACCGCACCGGCGGCGAGGAGATCGGTCGCGACGGCTGCCGGGTGCCGCTTCCGTGGCAGCACGACGCACCGGCCTACGGCTTCTCCCCGACCGGCCGCAGCTGGCTGCCGCAGCCGCCGGAGTTCGCCGGCTACGCGCTGGACCGCCAGCGCGGTGTGCCGGGGTCGACGTACGAGATGTACCGCGCCGCGCTTCGGCTGCGCCGCGAGCTCGGACTCGGTAGCGGTGACCTGACCTGGACCGAGGCCGGTCCGGACGTCGTGGCCTTCGCCAACGCCCCCGCGCTCGTCGTGACGAACCTCGGCGAGGAGCCGGTGTCGCTGCCGGCAGGTGCGGAGGTGCTGCTCGTCTCCGGAGACCTGGTCGCCGGCCCGGACGGCCGGCCCGCGGTGCCGACCGACGTCACCGCGTGGGTGCGCGCCTGACGCCCCGCGACAGCCGTCTCACTCCCGGCGCCGCCGCAGCAGGTGACCGCGCAGGAACGCGGCCTGGCCGGCGTGCTCGAGGTCGTCGTCCACGACGCTGACCAGCCGGACGCCGAGGGTGACCGGCGGGTCCCAGGAGGTGTCGACCACCCGGTCGAGGTCGGCGTCGCCGAGCCCACTGAGGTAGCGCACGCTCGCCGCGTGGACCGCCTCGTGGTAGCCGGCGAGGAGGTCCGGGTCGCTCACCCGGACGGCGGCCACCTGCTCGGGAGTGTGCCCGTAGCCGATGTCGGCGGGGTCGAGCGGCAGCTCGAAGCGCCCGACCCAGCCCTGCGCCGTCCACACCTGCTCGGTGCCGGCGACCGCGGCGACGTGGTCGTCCTGGACGCGGGTGAGGTGCCAGACCAGCCAGCCGACCGTGTTCGCCTCGGGGTCGATCCGGAGGGCGAGCTCGTCGGGCGTCAGGTCCGCGAGCGTAGCGAGGGTGCGCTCGCGCACCCGGCCGAAGAGGTCGACGAGAAGGTCCGCTGTGGTGGCCACCGCCCCAGCCTGCCGCACCGGCCCGCTGAGGCGAAAGGACTCAGGTCCCGAGCGGCCGGCGGGTCAGCACGTGCCCGGCGCTGGTGCTCAGCCGCCGCCAGGGCCCGGCGGCGCGGACGGCGACCGGCTCGCCGGTGAGGAAGCCCAGGGACTCGGCGGCGAAGGCCGCACCGGCCGGCACATCGGCGCCGGCAGGCAGCGCGGCCAGGGTGGTCGGCCGCGACCACACCCGCGCCCGCAGCCGGCTCACCGCGGGCGCGCCGGCGACGTCCGGGGCACCGGCCGCCACCTCGGTGACTCCCTGGCGGGCGACCTCGCGCAAGGCGGCGGCCGGCACGTCGGCCACCGGGGCCCACCCGCCGCGGGGCGGCGCCACACCGGCCCACGCGACCCCGGACAGCTGGGTCGGGGGCACGGCGAGGACGGGTGCGGCGGCCTCCCGCGCGAGTCGGTCGGTCAGAGCCGCGAGCTCGACGACGACGTCCAGCTCGCGAGGCTCGGACAGGGCGAAGACCCGAAGACCGAGGACGTCGACGCCGCCGCCTCCGTGCACGGGGGACACGTAGACGGCGAGGACGTCACCGTCGGCGCGCAGCCGGGCCGCGCCGTCCGGGTCGACGAACTTGGCCCGTCCGAGGAAGGTCTCCAGGTCGCTCCAGGACTCCTCGTCCACCAGGGGCAGCGTCCCGGGGCGGTCGTGCTCGTCGGTCACCGGCCGCCCCGCTCCTGGGTCCGCCGACGGCGCAGGTCGACCGGCGCGTCGCGCAGCCGCTCCAACCGGGCCCGCTCGCCGTCGGTGAGCCGGCGCGGCCGGCCCTGCGTGAGGTCGTAGACGACGAGCGTGGACTCCGCGCGGGCGTAGACCACCGGGGCGCCGTCACCGTCGGAGTCGTCGAGCACCTCATACCCCATGTCGAAGCTGGCCCCCTTGATGTCGGTGACCCACAGGTCGATGCGGATCGGCTCGGGTCGCCAGTGCAGCGGAGCCAGGTAGTCGATCTCGTGGCGGACGACGAGGACACCGTTGTCGAGCATGCTCCCGCCGTCGTCGCTGTCGTGCCCGTGGAACGCCAGGACGCGCGCGTCCTCGAGCAGCCGCAGGAACGCGACGTTGTTGACGTGGCGGTAGGCGTCCATGTCCGACCAGCGCAGGGCCATCGGGAAGTGCAAGCGAGGCATGGCCCCATGCTGCCCCATGCCGTGCTGCCCCATGCCGTGCTGCCCCATCCCGTGCTGCCCCATGCCGTGCTGCCCCATCCCGTGCTGGCTGATCCGACGAGTCACGCCGCGCGGCGGTAGCGTCGCGCCGTGGTCCCCTCGACGACGCACCCGGACGCCCAGCCGCCCGAGCTCGACCTGCCCGCGCTGCGCGACTGGCTGCGCGCCCAGGGGCTTGCCTCCGGCGAGCCCCGGGTCCAGCGGGTCAGCGGCGGACGCACCCACGTCACGTTCCTGCTCGACGTCGACGACCACGAGTGGGTGCTGCGCCGCCCGCTGCCGGGGCACGTGACTCCGCGTGCCCACGGCGTCGCCTTCGAGTACCGGGTGCTCAGTGCGCTGGCGGGCGGACCGGTGCCGGTCCCCCGGCCCGTCGCGCTGTGCACGGACCCGACGGTGACCGGGGCCCCTTTCCTGCTCACCGAGCGGGTTCCGGGCCTCGTCGTCCGAACCCGTGCGGACCTCGCCCGGCTGTCCCCTACCGAGCGCCGCACTGTCGCCCTGGCCATGGTCGACGTCCTGGCCGACCTGCACACCGTCGACCCGGACGCCGTCGGGCTGGGCGACCTGGCTCGCGGGGACGGCCACCTCGGCCGGTACCTGCGCCGGCTCGGGCAGCAGCTGGACCGCCACCGCAGCCGGGCCGTGCCGGGCATCGACGTGCTGCGGGTGCGACTGGCCGGGTCCGTGCCGGCGCCGTCCGCGTCGCCTGCCCGCCACGGCATCGTCCACGGTGACTACCGCCTCGACAACCTCGTCCTGGACGACGCGACCCTCGCCGTCCGGGCGGTGCTGGACTGGGAGCTCGCGACCGTGGGCGACCCGCTCGCGGACGTAGGCCTCCTGCTGGCGGCCACCGAGGGGGTCACCGCGTCGACCGGCTCGGCGGTCGTGGGCAACGGGTTCGGGCTCGCCGCCGCCCCCGGGTTCCCGCCCGCGGACGAGCTCGCGCAGCGGTACGCCGCCCGGACCGGGCTCGACGAGAGAGACCTGGCCGCGCTGCGCTGGGCGACAGCGTGCGGGTACTTCCGCATCGCCGTCGCCCTCGAGGAGCTGCGCACCTCCGGTGAGCCAGGACGGCGCCCGGACGCGGACCTGGTCCGGGGCGTGGTGGAGGCCGGCCTGACCACCCTGGATCAGATGGGGGCCCGGCAACCCCGTGAGTGACCCCCCGCCATACTGCGCGGGGCACGGACGGCGACGAGGAGGCCGGTGACGGTGACGGACGGTGGGCAGAAGACCCGGGACCCCTTTGAGGAGCTGCTCTCGGTGCTCGAGTTGCGCCCGGAGGGTCTCGACGACCGCGGGCAGGACCTCTTCGTCGGCGAGAGCCAGCAGCAGCCGCACGGCCGTGTGTTCGGCGGGCAGGTCCTCGGCCAGACCGTGGTCGCCGCCGGGCGGACCGTGCCGCAAGGGCGGCAGCTGCACTCCATGCACGGCTACTTCCTGCGACCGGGTGACGCCATGGCGCCGATCACCTTCGCCGTGGAGCGGCTGCGTGACGGTCGCTCGTTCAGCGCCCGCCGGGTGCACGCCATCCAGTTCGGCAAGCCGATCCTGTCGATGATCGCCTCGTTCCAGGAGCCCGCGGAAGGGCTGGACCACCAGGACGAGATGCCCGCCGGCGTGCCCGACCCGGAGTCACTGCCGTCGGCCCGCGAGCTGCTGGGGCACATCGACCACCCGATGGCCCAGGGCTGGGCGCTGCGCCGGCCCATCGACATCCGGCACGTGGACCAGCCGCTGTACCTCAAGGGAGACAGCTCCCGTCAGGCGCGCCAGGCGGTGTGGATGCGGGCCAACGGCCGGCTGCCCGCCGACGACCTGGTGAACCGCGCGGTGCTGGCGTACGCGAGCGACTACACGCTGCTGGAGGTCGTGCTGCGCCGGCACGGGATCGCCTGGACCCAGCCGGGACTGCGGATGGCCAGCCTGGACCACGCGATGTGGTGGCACCGGCCGGTGCGCGCCGACGAGTGGCTGCTGTTCGTCCAGGGCACGCCCTCGGCGTCCGGGGCCCGCGGGCTCGGGATCGCGAGGGTGTTCGACACCGACGGCGTCCTCGTCGCCTCGATCGCCCAGGAGGGCATGATCCGCGTCCCCCGGTGACCACTCGAACCCCCGTCGTGATCATGCAATCCCGCCACCCCACGCGCCCCACCCGTGATCATGCAATCCCGCCACCCCGCGCGCCCCACCCGTGATCATGCTATCCCGCCACCCCGCACGCCCCACCCGTGATCATGCAATCCCGCCACCCCGCATGAGTGACGAGATGACCTGAACCTCTCACGACCTTTGCAAGGCCGCGTCGGACGATGGCAGCCGTCGCGGCGTCCCGGGGCCCCTTCTGATCCGTCCCGAGCCACCGCCGCAAGACACCGCGAGACGCCGCACGACAAGGAGCGGGTGGGCGCCTTGGTGCGGCGCGTCGTGAACGGTGGCAGCCGGGGTGGCGAACTGCGTGGACCCCTGATCACCGCTGGTGGCCATGGCAGCCCACGTCGGGTCAGGCGTCCCGACCACAGAATGCTGCGCTCGGCACGGCTTGGCCGGCGTGTCGCGCCACCAACCCAGCATTCTGTGAGCCGGACGGTGAGCAAGTGGGTGGCGGGATTGCATGATCACGGCCGGGGGGCTGGGCGGATCACACGCAACGTGGGTGGCGGGATTGCATGATCACGAAGAGGGTTTTCGACTGGTCACGAAGAGGGTTTTCGACTGGTCACGAAGAGGTTCTGACTGATCACGAAGAGGGGCGTGTCGGCCGGCCAGGGTCAACGGACGTCTGGCTGGGGGCCGTGATGACTCGGGTCACCCGGTCGGCGTGGTCGGCGAACACCTTCACGTCGTGCTCCTGGTGACCGGCCCGTTCGAACGCCTCACGCAGCAGGCCGACCTGGGTCAGCAACCGGGCCCGCAGCTCACGGTGACGGGCGTGCCCCGCCAGCCGCTCCACCAGCTGGAGCGCCGCGTGCATGACCGCCGGCGCGTCCGCCGCGTACCACCGCATGTTGTCGAGCACAGTGCTGACCAGGTCCACCACCGACGAGCGCGGCGCGTGCACCCGCAGCACGCCGTCGTCGTCGTACCGGGCGGCGGAGGGCAGCTCCCTCGCCGCCAGCAGTGTCAGTCCGGCGGCGAGGTCGTCGAGGGCGTTCACGGCGGTGAACGGATCGTTCGTGCCGGGAGACAACGCCCGCACCGCCATCTCGGTCAGCTGCTGGACGGCGAACGCGACGTCCTGGTAGGGGCTGCGAGCATCGGCGACGACGACAGCCGAGCGCACCGCGGCTTGCAGGTCCACGCCGTGCCGCTGCGGCGGGTACACGATGGCGAGCGGGGTGTCGTCCAGGACGTACCGGCCGGGCTCGGTCCGCAACGCAATGAGGACGTCGTGCTCGCACGCCGCGGCGAGAAGGGCCTCTTCCCGAACCGACTGGACGTAGCCCGGTCGCCCAGCGGTGACCGGTGCGCCCTCCTCGTCGAGACGGTCCGGCAGGTCTGCCTCGGCGTCGGCATCGTCGAGGACGCGCTGGTCGTGCCCGATCCCGGTCGGGTAGAGCCGCTCGACGGTGCTGCGCAGGTCGGTGCGAACCTGCCGGGCCAGAGTGGCGATCTGGATCGAGTCGCTGATGTGGTGGATGAAGTAGACGAGCACCCCGACGTTGAGAACGGCGAGCAGCACGGCCCCGTTCACGGCCAGGTGCGGCACGAACACCTCGGCCTCCTGGTCGCCAGGGTCCCCGATGACCCGGATCGAGCGGAGCACGAGCAGGCTGTAGAGGAACGTCGCGACGAAAACCCCCAGCACGACCTGGTTGCCCCGGTCGGCCATGAAGTTGCGCACCAGACGTGGGCCGTAGCTCGACGAGGTGAGCGCGAGCACGGCCATCGTGATGGAGAACGTCGTCCCGGCGACCGCCAGGCTGGAGCTCGCTACCGCACCGAGGATGTCCCGGCTGCCGTTCTCCCCCACCCGAAACAGCAGGACGCCGAGCCACGAGGGGATGACGGCGTCCTCGAGGACGCGGTCGAGAGCCACCAGCCCCTGGGCGAGCACGAACGCCGCGAGGGAGAGGACGGTGGGCACGAACCAGAAGCGCTCCTGCAGGCGCTGCAGCACGTTCACGGCGGCAGCGTGGCAGATAGGCCCCTCAGTCGCGCGTCAGCTTGCGGTACGTCACCCGGTGCGGGCGCGCCGCATCCGGCCCCAGCCGCTCGACCTTGTTCTCCTCGTAGGCCTGGAAGTTGCCCTCGAACCAGTACCACGAACCGGGGTTCTGCTCTGTGCCCTCCCAGGCGAGGATGTGGGTGGCCACCCGGTCGAGGAACCACCGGTCGTGGGAGATGACGACGGCGCAGCCGGGGAACTCCAGCAGCGCGTTCTCCAGCGAACCGAGGGTCTCGATGTCGAGGTCGTTGGTCGGCTCGTCCAGGAGCAGGAGGTTCCCGCCCTCCTTGAGCGTCAGCGCGAGATTGAGCCGGTTGCGCTCGCCGCCGGACAGGACGCCGGCCGGCTTCTGCTGGTCCGGACCCTTGAACCCGAACTGGGAGACGTAGGCGCGCGAGGGGATCTCGACGTTGCCGACCTTGATGTAGTCGAGGCCGTCGGAAACCACCTCCCAGAGCGTCTTGCGCGGGTCGAGGCCAGCACGGCTCTGGTCGACGTAGGAGATCTTGACGGTGTCGCCGATCCGCACGGTGCCGGCGTCAGGCTCCTCGAGGCCGACGATGGTCTTGAACAGAGTCGTCTTGCCGACGCCGTTGGGGCCGATGACGCCGACGATGCCGTTGCGGGGCAACGAGAACGACAGGCCGTCGATGAGCACCCGGTCGCCGAAGCCCTTGCGCAGGTCCTGCACCTCGATCACCAGGCTGCCGAGCCGCGGCCCCGGCGGGATCTGGATCTCCTCGAAGTCGAGCTTGCGGGTCCGCTCCGCCTCGGCCGCCATCTCCTCGTAGCGCTGGAGGCGGGCCTTGGACTTGGCCTGCCGGCCCTTGGCGTTCTGGCGCACCCACTCCAGCTCGCTGGCGAGGCGCTTGGCGAGCTTGGCGTCCTTCTTGCCCTGCACCTGGAGTCGTTCCCTCTTCTTCTCCAGGTAGGTGGAGTAGTTGCCCTCGTACGGGTAGAGCCGGCCGCGGTCGACCTCGGCGATCCACTGGGCGACGTTGTCGAGGAAGTACCGGTCGTGGGTGACGGCGATGACTGCGCCGGGGTACCCGGCGAGGTGCTGCTCGAGCCAGGTCACGCTCTCGGCGTCCAGGTGGTTGGTCGGCTCGTCGAGCAGCAGCAGGTCGGGCTTGCTGAGCAGCAGCTTGCACAGGGCCACACGGCGCCGCTCGCCACCGGACAGGACCGTGACGTCGGCGTCCGGCGGCGGGCAGCGCAGCGCGTCCATCGCCTGCTCGAGCTGGGAGTCCAGGTCCCACGCGTCGGCGTGGTCGAGCGCCTCCTGCAGCTCTCCCATCTCGGCGAGCAGGGAGTCGTAGTCGGCGTCCGGCTCGGTCATGAGCTGCGAGATCTCGTTGAACCGGTCCAGCTTGGCCTTGATCTCCCCGACGCCCTCCTCGACGTTTCCGAGCACGGTCTTGTCCTCGTTGAGCGGCGGTTCCTGCTCGAGGATCCCCACGCTGTACCCGGGCGACAGCCTGGCCTCACCGTTCGACGGCTGGTCCATCCCCGCCATGATCTTGAGGATCGTCGACTTCCCGGCGCCGTTCGGCCCGACCATGCCGATCTTGGCGCCGGGGTAGAACGACATCGTGACGTCGTCAAGGATCACCTTGTCGCCGTGGGCCTTGCGCGCCTTGTACATCGTGTAGATGAACTCCGCCATGCCTTCAGGCTAGTGGCCGGGTCGGGGTGCCCCGTCCGCGCCGACGCCCCGGCGGCACACCCCGACCGCCTCGCGCTCACACCCGGACGGCCTCCCCGGCCTCCCGTCCGCCGGAGGAGCGCAGCCCGCTGCCGGCACCGTCGTCGGTACCGTCCTCCGTACCGTCCTCGGTGCGGTCGTCGAGGATCTCGCCGTCGGCCGACACCCGCAGCCCGGTCTCCGGGTCCCGGCCCCCGGGCAGGTCCAGGCGCTCGCTGCGGACCACCCGCTCAAAGGTCGAGGTGCCCCAGGCCAGGTCGTGGCCGACCGCCTGGGCCTCCACCTCCACGGAGGTGCCCGAGCGCCCGTCCTCGGTCTCCCACGGGACGACCTGAGGTCGGCCGACCACGACCACCCGCTCGCCGCGACGCAACGAGTGCGCGACGTTTGCGGCCAGACCTCGCCAGCAGGTGACCCGCCACCAGCTCGTCGGCCCGTCCACCCACTGGCCGGTGGCCCGGTCGTACCGGCGCCGCGTCGACCCGACCCGGAAGTTGGCCACCTCGATCCCGTTGTCGAGCCTGCGGTACTCCGGGTTCGCCCCGAGGTTGCCCACGATGACCACGGTGTTGTCCAGCACGTTGCGTCCTCCTCGCCCCCGCACCCTGCGGGTCCGGGACACAGGCTGCGCCGGCGCGCCGACGCCGCGTCGTCCGCTGCCGCCGGCTGTGGACGGACGACGGTCCGGCGCGGGGTGTGCGGGACAGGTCCGGCGGTCAGTCGCCGGGACGCAGCGACCGGCGCACCGTCCGGTGGTCTCGCAGCACTGCAGCGGCCGGCTCCAGCACCCGCTCACGTGCCACACCGGCGACCGCCTCGCGCAGTCTCGCCTCGGCACGACGGCGACGACGACGCGCGCCCCGTCGTCCGAACCAGCCCCCGACGAGGGCGAGAAGGAGTCCAAGGCCAAGACCCCCGAGAAGCAGCACGGTGGGCAGCGGAACCTCACCGACACGCACCATGGGCGGCTCGGGAAGCTGCAGGTACCCGACGACGGCAAGGGCGACCAGCCACAGTCCGCCGACCACGGCGGCGATCGCCAGCAGCAGCTGCACGGCACCGACCACCCGCCACCACAGCGGCCGGCGCCGGTCGAGCTCGACGCCGGTCACCGCCTGGTCGAGGGCGTCGGCCAGGTCCTCGCCGACGGGGACGGTCGCCTCCCGGACGGCGTCCGCCCACCGGGGCGGGAGCCCGTCGCCTGCGCGCTCGGCGACCCGCCGGGCAGCCAGCTCCACGTCCGCGCGCTGCGCGGGCGTCGGCTCCGGCAGGGAGGACGCGGTCAACCGGTGCAGATCCTCCCCGGTCTGGCCGAGCCGGAGCCGGCGCAGCGGGTCCGGACGGAAGCTGCGGGCCCAGCGGGTGAACGGCCAGCCGACCGAGCCGTGGACGCCGCGACGGTAGTCGGCCTCCACGGCGTCCAGGACGGCCGGCACCCCGGCCGCGGCCGCCAGCGCCGTGACGAGCCCGTCACTGCCCTGGAGACGCTCGGGGTCCGGCTCCGTGGCGGCGACGCCGTCGGCGAGTGCGGCCGCCACCTGGTCGAGGTCTGCTGCCAGCCGGCGCACCGCGGCGTCGCGGGCCCGGACCGCCTCGACGACGAGGCGGCGCAGCTCAGGGACACCCTCACCGGTGAGTGCGGACGTCGCGACGACCCGGACGTCGGGAAGTCCGTCGGCGACCAGCAGCCGCTCCAGGTCGAGCCGGATCGTCTCCACCTCATCCGGCGCCAGGCGGTCGATCTGGTTGAGGACGACGATCATGACGCCCTGGTGGCCGGTCAGCCGGCGCAGGTACCGCTGGTGGAGGACGTCGTCGGCGTACTTCTGCGGGTCGACGACCCAGACCAGGAGGTCGACGAGGCCGACGAGGCGGTCGACCTCGAGCCGGTGGTCCACCTGGGTGGAGTCGTGGTCGGGCAGGTCGAGCAGGACGAGCCCGTGCAGGTCGGACTGGTCCTCGGCGTCCAGCTCGCTCTCCCGGCTGGTGCGGTGCCGGCGGGGGACGTCGAGCCAGTCGAGGAGCTCGTCGGCGCCGTCACCCCACACGCAGGCGGCGGGACTGGCGGTAGTGGGGCGCCGAGCCCCGACGGCGGCGATGTCGAGACCGGCGAGCGCGTTGAACAGGCTGGACTTTCCGCTGCCGGTGGCGCCGGCGAGCGCGACGACGGTCTCCTCGACCCCGAGCCGGATCCGCTGGTCGGCGCGGGCGAGCACCTCCTCCGCCCGGGCGACCGCCCGCGGGTCGAGGCGGTCGCCGCCGACGTCGACGGCGGTCCGGACGGCGTCCGCGCACCCGGCCAGGTCCACGACCCGACCCTTGTCCTGCCTCACGAGCGGGCCTCCTGGACGGCCTTGCCGTCGCCACGCAGCCGGTCGCCGGCCGCCGGGTCGACCCCAGCGGCGTCCAGGAGTCGCTCGAGGCGCGAGCGCTCGGCGTCGAGCAGCGCGTCGACCCGGGCCAAGAGGTCGCGGCGGGCAGTCGCGGCCAGAGTGCGGACCGCCTGGTCGCCGAAGATCGCCTCGAGCAGGCGCTGGGCGAGTGCCGCGCTCCCGCCGGCGATGGCGACCTCACCGCCGGTGAGGCCACCGGTGCCGGCGAACACGACGAGCATGAGGACGACGGCGAGGGCGTTCACGCCGACCGAGAGCACCCGGGCCCGGGTGCGTCGCCCCTGTCCCTCGTGTCGGACCAGGTCGAGGACGAACCGCTGCCAGTCCCGGACGGCGCGCTCGATCCGCTCGTCGACGTCGGCGGGCACGCGGGTGATGTCGCGCTCGGTGGAGGCGGTCGCGAGCAGGGCGGTCCCGGCCGGGCGGGCCCGCCAGCGCAGGGCGGCGCGCTCGGCGGCCTCCTCGGCCTGGGCCCGCACGAGGGAGTGCACCCCGGACTGCAGGGCACGGCCGAGCGGTTCGGCGGGCGAGGGCCGGCCGCGGACGACGGCGACGACCCGGTCGCGGAAGCGGCCGACCGCCGACTCCAGTCCGCGGAAGAACTCCCCGGTGCCGACGAACTCCTGCCAGCGGGCGAGCACCTCCCCGCGCAGCAGGGTGCCGTCGGACAGCGCCCTCTCCAGCTCGCGGTCGGCCTCGGCGTACGCGCTGCGCAGGTCCTTGCGCAGCGCGGCGTCCTCGGTCGCCTGCCGGTCGGCGTCCTCCGCGAGGGCGGGCACCCGGGTCGCGAGCGAGTCCAGGGCGCCGCCGAGGGTTCGTCGGACGACGACCTGCCGGGACCGCGCGTCAGCGGCCAGTCCGGTGAGCCAGGTCCGAAGCGGAGCGATCACGGCGTCGGGGAGCAGGCCGCCGGTCGTCGTGGTCTCCGGCACGGTGAACACCGGCGCGGTGGCGAGCCCGCCGTCCCGGAGCATCTGCGCGAGGTCGGTGCGCACCTCGTTCATCGCCCCGGGCGGGACGCGGTTCAGGACGACGGCCACGCTGGTCCCGCGCTCGGCGGCGGTGTGCAGCAGGTCCCACGGGACGGCGTCGGCGTAGCGGGCAGCGGTGGTGACGAACAGCCACAGGTCGGCGGCGCCGAGCAGCTGAGCGGCGAGCTCCCGGTTCGTCTCGACGACGGAGTCGATGTCCGGGGCGTCGAGCAGGGCGAGGCCCGCCGGCAACGACTCGGAGGGGACGAGCCGCATGCCGGAGATCCGCGTCGTCCCGGAGCGGTCCGGCTCGGCCTCGTCGCCGGTGAGCCGGGCGAGGGAGGGCAGCACGCGGGAGGCCATGAACCAGCCGGCGTCGTCGGGGTGGTGGACGAGCACCGGGGAGCGGGTGGTCGGGCGCAGGACGCCGGACCGGCTGACCTCACGTCCCACGACGGAGTTGACGAGCGTCGACTTGCCGGCGCCGGTTGATCCGCCGACGACGGTCAGCAGCGGGGCCTCGATCTCCCGCAGCCGCGGGAGCAGGTAGTCCTCGAGCTGGTCGAGCATCCGGGCGCGGTCGGTGCGTGCCCGTGCGACGTCGGGCACCTCGAGGGGCAGGTCGAGGGCCTCCACGTCGTCGCGGAGGCGCTCGAGGGCGGCGAGCAGCACGTCCGGACCGCCCGCACCGTCACCGCCGCTCACGGCGCCCATCCTCTCCACCGGCACTGATCTTCACCAATCGGCGCGCCGGGGTGGGCGGTACCGTGAACCTGTACGCCCTCGTAGCTCAGCTGGACAGAGCAGCGGACTTCTAATCCGCCGGTCGGAGGTTCGAGTCCTCTCGGGGGCACCGCGCCGACCTGCAGCGCCCGGCGTCGGCCCGGCGACCGTCGTCCTGACCTCCGCGAGGGCGGCTGAGAGCTCCGAAGGCTTCGGTAGCGTGCTGGCTGCGGTGGCCGTGTGACCACCGCTCCGGTCGTGACCTGCTCGGTGAGCGAACGGCGGTGAGGCGTGGCGGTAGTCGTGGTGGTGACCGCGTACCTGATCGGTGCCGTCCCGTTCTCGAACCTGTTCGCTCGGGGTCTGCGCCACGTCGACCTCCGCACGGTAGGGACGGGCACGGTGTCGGGGACCGGGCTGTACCGGGTGGCCGGCTTCGGACCGTTGGCGGTAGCCGGCGGACTCGACGTCGCCAAGGGCGCTCTGGCCGCGGCGCTCGCGGACGGCCGTCCAGGTCTCGGTGCGCTGGCGGGGGGCGCCGCGGTGTGCGGGCACTGCTGGTCGGTCTTCTTGCGCGGGGCCGGCGGGCGGGGGATCTCGCCCGCGATGGGCGCCCTCGCGGTGCTGGCGTGGCCGGGGGCGGTGGTGCTGGCGGTCGGGCTCGCCGCAGGCCGACTGGCGCGCGAGACGGGTCTCGGTGCGTTCCTGGCGGATCTCGCGCTGGTACCGGTCCTGGCGTTGACCCATGGCGTGAACGGGGTGGCGGCGGGGGTGGCAGTGCTGGTGCCCATGCTCGCCAAGCGCCTCACCGGTAACGCGCCGCCCGCGGGCACGTCTCGTGGGAGGGTGCTGGTGAACCGCCTCTTGTTCGACGCGGACGAGCACCCACCGAGAGCCAGCGGGTCACCGCCGGTGGTCCCCGGTGGGTCCGTGGCCACCACGGGCGGTGCGGACGCCGACCGCGACCCGGGCGGTGGAGGCCACGACGACGGTACCGGCACCGGCGAGCACCAACCGGGCTGACGCGACCGTGCCCACCCCGGCCACCTCGACGTCCGGGACGACGTCGGCGGCGGCGCCGGTGGCGAGAGCCGCCACCCCGAGGGAGAGGCGGATCGCGACGTGGAACACCGTGAAGGCGAGGACCCGGTCGTCGCCCTCCAAGGCCGACTGCAGGAAGCTGATGCCGCCCACCAGGCCGTAGGCGACACTGCCGCCGAGGACGAGGGCCGCCAGGTAGGCCAGCGGCAGACTCGGCAGGAAGCTGATGGCGATGATGCTCAGTCCGGCGACGGCGATCCCGTCGCGCGCCCAGCGGAGTTGCGGTGAACCGCCTCGTGTCTGGACCACCAGCACGCCCAGGACGGCCCCCACGCCGAAAGCAGCAATGAGCAGGCCGAACGCCGCCTGGCTCGCTCCGAGCACGTCCTGCACCAGCACGATGCCCACCGAGAACAGGGCACCGAGGCCGAGGGACGCCCCGACGGCGGCGGGGAGCACGGCGGGCACGATGCCGATGTCCAGGGCGTCGCGCAGGCGCGTCCGGGGTTCCTCCTCGGCTGCGGGCCGTCTGTCCGGCAGATGCCTGATCTGGGACACGAGGAGGAAGGACACCAGGAACGTGGCGGCGTCGACCCAGAACACCAGCGAGTAGCTGTCTGCCAGCGGGACCGAGTCCCCGCCGAATGCGGTGACTGCGGAGAATGCGGCGGCACCCAGCGGGATCATGGCGTAGGAGGACCCCAGGATCAGCCCGTTGGCCGCAGGGAGGTGATGTTCCTGCACGATGTAGGGAACGGACGCGTCGCGGGCCGGCAGGAACACCAGGCTGGCCACCTCGAGCGCGAACGCCAGGGCGTAGAGCCACCCCAGCGTGCCGACGAACGGGATGGCCGCCACCACGCCGGCGCGCAGCAGGTCCATGGCGAGCATCGTGCGACGGGCCGCCCAGCGCGAGCTGACCCTCGCTGCGATCGGACCGGCCACGATGCCGGGCAGTAGCCGTACGGCCAGGACGCCGGCGACGGCGGTCGTCGATCCGGTCAGGTCGAGTGCCAGCGCCATGAACGCCGTGGTCGCCATCCAGTCCCCGAGACCCGAGACGGCCTGGCCGGCCAACAGCTTCGTGTAGTCGTTACGCCCCAGCAGCGGCGACCCCGCTACAGCCTCAGCCACGTCGGGACCGGTGGTCGTGACGACCCGCAGACCGGTCGCTCACACCGGTGTCGCCGCCGCCGCGAGCGTCCAGCGCACAGCGGCGGAGATCGCGGTGCGGGCCTGAGGGTCGAAGGCGTGGCCCATCCGGTCGACGAGGACCAGCTGGCGGGGCTCGCCAGCCGCCGCGTACAGCAGACGAGCGGCTCTCGGACGCATGACGTGGTCGAGCATGCCGTGCAGCACCGTGACCGGCATCGTGAGCCGCGACACCAGCACATGGGGCGGCTCCGGCGAGGCCCAGTGCGGGGAGACCCGCACTGAGGCGTGGCGGGCGAGGAACCAGCGCCCCACCCGGGTGCGGACCTGCAGGGCGCTGAGCGCCCCGATCACCGTGAACGGCAGCCGCCACTGGGCGGGGGCGCTCACCGCCACGACACCGCGGACGGCGTCGTCGGCCTCGTCCGAGGCGGCGTACCGGAGCGCCGCGACGGCACCCATCGACGCGCCGACCAGGACCACCTGGGGATGCTGCAACCGAGCCAGGGCGACGGCGGCGGCCACGTCGTGGCGCTCGTCGTCACCCATCGTGCACCAGCCCTCCGAGGCGCCGTGGCCCCGCCCGTCGTAGGTGACCACCGCGAATCCCTCGTCGGCCAGGACGTCAGCCTGGGCAAGGACCTCCGGATGCTGCCCGGTGGCGGTGAAGCCGTGCACGAGCACCACGGCGGCACGTGGTGCTCCGGCCGGCTGGCGCACGTAGGCGGCAAGGCGAAGCCGGTCGGCGGTGTGGAGAACCTCGCGGCGCCATCCCGGGTCGAGGTCAGGGACGGCGTCGAGCGGCGACGGAGTACGCGACGTCTCGCTCTGCGGTGTCATGGGTCTCCACGACGACGGAGGGGAACAGGCTCTGGACATGGTCGCGCAACGCCTCAACATCGTGCCGCTCGCCCAATGACCCGCGCAACACGGCGACGCTCTCGAGGAGGTCGCCGGTCCCCCCGTCGATGGACTCCACGAGCTCGTCGATCGCGAGGACAGCAGCGTCCAGCGGATCACGTGCGGCGAGGGCGAAGGGCGGGCGGTGACCTCGTGCCACCCAGTCGCCGGGTACGACGTCGTGGCCGTCGACCGACGATGACCGGATGACGGGCAGGACCTCCGCCCAGTAGACGCGGCCGATGACCTCGCTCATCCGCTCCGCCACCTCCGCGGCCCGGCGCCCGGCGTCGAACGAACGCATCGCTGCCAGGCCTTCCACCATCGAGGCGGCAGGGACCACCACGGCAGGGCGTCGGGCCTCGAGCACCGCTCGGCGCGCCACGCCGATCGTGGGACCGTCGTCGGGCAGGACGACGACCTCCTCGGCCCCGGTCCGGTCGACCGCGTCGATGATCTCCCCGCCCGAGGGTCGTGCGCCGCGCCCCCCGGCGACGACCGCGCTGGCACCCAGCACCTCGAAGAGGTGGGCGAGCTCATCGGTGGCTGCCACCGCAACCGCCGCCGTGGTCGCGGTCGCCGCGTGGCGGTGCGAGGAGCGTCGGGCCGCCACCTGCCCGTGCAGATCGGTGACCTCGACGTCTCGGATCGTGCCGAGGTCCTCGGCGAGAGCACGCGCCGCTTCGGGGTCGTCGGTGTGCAGGTGGGCACGCCACCGACCGGCGTCGCCGACCACGACCAGCGAGTCGCCCCGTCCCGCCCAGAGCCGGCGAAGCTCCTCGACGGCGGGGGCCTCGGCGTCCAGCACCACCACGAGCTCGTAGCGCGGGCCGGCCACGTCCTCATGACGCCGTGGGGGGCTCACGGCCGCACCGGCCGGCGCCGACGACTTGGGAGGCGGCGGCGCACGGTGGGGCAGCTCTCCGCCGAGGGCGGCCACCAGCGCATCGAGCCACAGCGCGTAACCCGCCCCTCCAGCATCGACCACGCCGGCTTCGTCGAGGGCCGGCAGCAGGGTCGGCGTGCGAGCCAGCGACTGCCACGCCTCGTCGGCCGCCGCGCGGGCCACGTCCAGCTCGCTGCCGCCCGCCGCGGCGCGCTCGGTGGCGGCACGCGCCGCGTCATCGGCGACGGTGAGGATGGTGCCCTCGACCGGGTCGCTGACGGCCTCCCGCGCCATGCGGGCCGCCTCGCGCAGCGCGGCCGCGACGCCGTCGCCGTGCCGCTGGGGGGAGAGCGCACCGGTGAACCCACGCAGGGCCTCGGCCAGGACGATGCCGGAGTTCCCCCGAGCGCCACGGACCGCCGCCGCGCCGAGCCGGGATGCCAGCGCGTCGAGGTCGCCGTCACTGGAGGAGACGTCGATCGCGGCGAGATCAGCCACCGTGCTCAGCAGGTTCGAGCCGGTGTCCCCGTCAGGCACCGGGAAGACGTTCAGCTCGTCGAGACGCCCGCGGTACGTGGCGAGCAGCGTGCGGTACGTCGAGAGTGCGGCTGCGACGACCGCGCCGGAGATCGCGGTCATCGCGCCACGGGCGGGAGAGGTGCCTGGGCGGGGAACGCGCCGTAGGCGAGCCCCACGGCACCAGGACCGGTGTGCGCGCCCATCACCGGAGTGAACGGCACCACGTCGACCGGCCGGCGCAGCCCCACCCCGTCGAAGCGGGCCGCCAGGGTGGCCGCATCCTCCGGGGCGTTGGCGTGGGTGACGACGACCTCGAGGCCTGCGGCTCCCTGGCCGGCGCGTCGTACCAGCTCGACCATCCGGTCGAACCCGGCGTCCATCCGCCGTACGACGCCGCTCCCGCCGACCTCTCCTCCGCGCAGACAGACCAACGGCCTGATGCCCAGCCGGTCCCCGGCGAAGCCTCGCAACCGTCCCACCCGGCCGCCCCGGCGCAGGTAGGTCAACGTAGGGATCACCGCGTACAGCACCACACGGTCTCTGATCTGCTCCACCGCGGCGACTGCCTCGGCCGCCGGTGCCCCGGAGGCAACGAGCTCCGCGCAGTAGCGCACCAGGATGCCCTCCGCCGCCGCCGCGGTGCCGGTGTCGATGACGTGCACCGGCACCTCGAGGTCGGCGGTACCTGCCACAGCCGCCTCGTGCGCCGCTGACAGACTGGCCGCGAGCGTGAGCACGATGAGCTCGTCGGCCCCAGCGGCGAGGGCACGACGGCACGCCTGCTCGTAGGCATCGGGCGACGGCGCCGACGTGGTCGGCACCACCTCGTCAGCGACCATGCGGCGGTAGAAGTCCTCGGCGGACAGGTCGGCTCCGTCGAGGAACTCCTCGGTACCGAACCGGACCGGCAGGGGCACCACCTCGATGCCGAGGCGCTGCACGTCGGCCGCTGGGACCGTCGCGACACTCTCCGTCACGATCCCCACCCGCGAGGTACCCATGGCGGGTACCGTAGCCGCCCCGCACCACGCAACGGCCGCAGCGTGGGCCGGGTCAACTGCTCGGCAGGCTCACGCCACCAACGGGCCTGGGCAGACCCCAGTCTGTCAGCGGGTGACCCGCTGCGGCAGGAACCGGGTCCGGGTGTGCCAGAGGGTGTGCAGGATCCGCCGCTCGGTCTCGGCGGCGTCCGCGGGGGCGGTGCCGTGCGCGACCCGCTCGCGCAGGAAGGCCAGCTCGGTCGCCAGCTCCTGGAAGTCCCGCATGGCGGCCCGCGCGTCGTCCCCCAGGGTGCGGTGTGCCCAGGACCGCGCCGCCGCCCGCTCCGGGAGCGAGGCCAGCATCCGCACCTCACCGGGCGTCAGCCAGCCGGTCGCCGCGTAGACGCCGAGGTGCCGGGCGACGAGCCGACCCTCGCGGCGGCGGGCCAGCACGGCGAGGAGAATCGCGGCCCCGAACAGCGGCACCTGGACGAGGACGTAGCCGACGACGAACCCGGACAGCGAGCTGATCGCGGCGAGGTTCCACAGGCCGTGCAGCACGACGGCGACGACCCAGCCGAGTGGGACGGCGAGCCACCAGGCACCCCCGCGCCGGGTGGCGAGCCCGACTCCGACGCCGACCGCCATCGTGAACAGCGGGTGTGCGAACGGGGAGAACACCGCCCGGACGACGAAGACGGTGGCGGCCCCGCTGGCGCCGCCCTCGACGAACGCCGTCCCGAGGTACAGGACGTTCTCGATGAAGGCGAAGCCGATGCCGACCAGGCCGGCGTAGACGATGCCGTCGACGACGCCGTCGAACTCCCGCCGGCGCAGCAGCCACACCGCGAGCACCCCGAGGCCCTTGGCGCCCTCCTCGACGAACGGGGCGACGAGCACCGCCGCCCACGTGGGGTCTCCGCCGGCGGCGGCGATCACCTCCATGGAGGCGGTGTTGAGCACGAGGGCGACGAGCGTGGCGACAGCCGCCCCCCAGCCGAACGCGACCACCAGCAGCTCGGGCGGCTCGGCCTCGTAGCGGTCCAGCCAGAGGAACACCGCGACGACCGGCACGACGGGCAGGACGGCGAGCACGAGACCGACGACGAGTCCCTGCGGTCCGGTCGCGGTGCTGACCGCCAGGACGGTGAGCAGGCCGGCGAGTCCGAGCAGGACGACGACGGCGGCGACGGCCACCCAGCGCGCCAACCGGACTCGCCAGGGCACGACCGGGTGCTGCGGCACCGGTGGGCGGTACGGCTGGGTGGCGCCGGGCGGCGTCGACGACATGGCCGCGAGGGTAGCGACGTCCCACCCCTGGAGGGGAGCGGCTTCTACGCTGCCAGGCGTGGGGCGGCACGCGGCACCGGCGGAGGACCCCCCGGGGACCCCGGCGGGGAACGATCTCGCCGCCTGGGGGGCGTTCGTCGTCCCGCTGACCGTGATCACGTTGCTGCTCGTGGGGGTGGGCTGGCCGACGGCACTGGCCGTCGGCGCGTTGACCGCACTCGCGTTCGCTCTCGTGTGGGGTTTGTCCCGGCTGCGTAGAGTGAGCGCCCGTGCCCGCCGCCAACGCTGACCGCATCGTCTGGATCGACTGCGAGATGACGGGGCTCGACCTGCTGGCCGACGCCCTGGTCGAGGTCGCCGTCCTCGTCACCGACTCCGAGCTCACCGTCCTCGACGAGGGCATGGACCTCGTCATCCGCCCACCGGACGCCGCGGTCGAGCAGATGAACGACGTCGTGCGCCAGATGCACACCGCCTCAGGCCTGCTCGACGAGCTCGCCGCCGGCGTCACGCTCGAGGAGGCGCAGACCCGGGTGCTGGACTACGTCCGCACCTGGTGCCCCGAGCCTGGGAGGGCGCCACTGGCCGGCAACTCGATCGCCACCGACCGAGCGTTCATCGCCCGCGACCTGCCCGATCTGGACGCCCACCTGCACTACCGGATGATCGACGTGTCGTCGGTCAAGGAGCTGGCCCGCCGCTGGTACCCCAGGGCCTACTTCGCCGCCCCGGTCAAGGCGGGCGGCCACCGGGCGCTCGCGGACATCCGGGAGAGCATCACCGAGCTGCGGTACTACCGGGAGACGGTGTTCGTCCCCCCGCCCGGCCCGGACAGCGACACCGCGCGCGCCGTCGCCCAGCGTCTGGCTGCCGCCGGGCAGTGACCAGCCGCCGGACCGGTATGCTGACGGGGCGCCGCCGACGCCGGGCCAGGTCCAGGACGTCGGCCGTGGTGGGTGTAGCTCAGCTGGTAGAGCACCTGGTTGTGGTCCAGGATGTCGCGGGTTCAAGTCCCGTCACTCACCCCACGTAAGCCGTAGACCCAGCCTCGAGCCCGGGGCCATGGCACCTCGCGCCTGCTCGACCCGGTTGTCGGTGGTCGAACGTATGTTCCTCTCATGGTGACGGCGCGGACTCCGGGTGGCGGGGTGCACGAGGTGGAGCGCGGGCTCGCGCTCATCGCCGAAGGGGTCGCGGCCGTGCTGTCGACCCGCCCGTGGTCGCTGTCCCAGGTCGAGGTCCGGGACGCCCTGGGCGCGGCCGAGGAGCTGGCCCGCGCCCTGGACGCCGTCCGCCTGCACCTGGTGCGCGCCTGCGTCGCCCGGAACGACGGCAGCGTGCCCGGGCGGGAGACCCGCCAGTGGCTGCAGTCCCAGCTGCGGATGACCGCGGGGCAGGCCCGGTCCCTCGTCGAGGGGGCGCGGCTGGCCGACCCGGACGACGGGATGCTGCGCGGGCTCGGCCGCGCCCTGGCGGCCGGGCAGACGACGCTGGGCCACCTGGACCAGGCGCGTCGGGCGGTGGACAAGATCCCGGCCCGTGCCCTTGCCCAGCACCGCCAGGCCATCGACGAGACGCTCACCAACGCGGCGACGTCCCTGAACGACCACCAGATGGGCACCGTGTGCCAGCACCTCGTCGGCGCACTGGCACCCGCCAGCGAGGACCACCTGGACCCGCACCTGCGCGAGCGCCGGTTCTGCGACTACACGCTGAGCCGGGCCGGGGTCCTGCGCGGCAGCTTCCTGCTCGAGGGACTGGACGCCGCTACCGCCAAGGCCGTCCTGGACCACTTCGCCGCACCCGGACACCACGTCAACGGCACCGAGCCGCTCCCTGGCATCACCGACGACCGGACACCGGCGCAACGGCGGGCCGACGCGCTCGCCAGCGTCTTCCGCATCGCCCAGGCAGCCGACACCGCCGGTACCCGGGGCGGGGAACCCGCCCACCTTCTCATCGTGACCACGGTGGACCAGCTCGCCGCCGCGCACGCCGGCAACCCCGGCCTGGCGAGCTGCCAGCAGACCGGCGCCGTCTCCCCGGGCCTGCTGCAGCGCGCCGCCTGCGACGCGGTGCTCCACACCGTCGTCCTGGATCGTCACGGCGCCGTCGTCGAGCTGCACTCCCCCCAACGACTCGCCACCCGAGCCCAACGCCGGGCCCTGACCGCCCGCGACCGCGGCTGCGCCTGGCCCGGCTGTGACGTCCCTGCAGCCGGCTGCGATGCCCACCACATCGTGTGGTGGTCACGCGGCGGGACCACCGAGCTCGGCAACCTCGTCCTGCTCTGCCCCCGCCACCACACCGAGATCCACTGCGAGACCTGGCGGGTCGAGATGCGCGAAGGTGTCCCATGGTTCATCCCGCCCCCGTGGATCGACCCCGACGGCACCCCACTGCGTAACAACGTCCACGACCACATCGACCAGGCTCACCGGCTCGCCCGCCAGCTCGCCATCGACGACCCACCACCTGGACCGGACCACGACACCGGGCCGGACCCACCCCGGTGACCCCGACCACACCGACGTCCGAGACGAGACGTGAAAGAGAGAGGCGCGCTGTGCGTCGCTTCTTGCACGCGCGGTGCAGCGCTGTCGGCTGGGGACGGCGCGTGGCCGTCGGTGGGGTGCGGCGCGCGGCCGTCAGATCCAAGGACCCGGCGGCGTCCCATTCAGGGGGGAGGGGACGCCGCCGGCTCCGAGCACTACATCGCGGCCGCGTGGGCAGGTGTTACACCGGCTCAACCGGAGGCGCCGGCCACGAGCTGGTTGCGGCCGGCCAGCGCCTCCACGGTCACCGGGTCCGAGCGCACAGCCGCCTCGCCCACGATCGGCAACCACGGTCCACCTGCTACCGAGTACTCCCCCACGTAGTACGTCACCAACGTCACCGGGTACGCGCCGGCCGCCGCGTACTCGTGGGTGATGGACAGCTCCGGGTACGGGCTGCCCGGGTCGGACGTCGGCCCGTGGCCGCTGCCGTCGCCGAACTCCCACTCGTAGCGCGACGGCGTCGCCCGCACCTGCACCGGAAACCCCAGCAGCGACGTACCGAGCGTGACCGGCTCCGCGTCGGCGTACACGTTCGTCGGGACGCCGACCAAGGTGTAGCCGTTGCCCGGCTCGATGACCGGACGACCAGCGGGTAGCGGGAGCCGCTGGAAATCTGCCTGCGTGAAGCCAGGGAACTCGCGCCCGGTCTCGGCGGCTTCGGCGGGCCCCAGGCATCGACTGCCCACAAAACCCCACTCCGAATCGGCTGCGCCAAGCTCTTGACGGAACAGCCAATAACGGACTTCAAGGTCTGGGCACGCCAAGTCGGCTTCGACGCACCCGGCGTCAGCGTTCTCCAAGGACGGCGTGTTCCCGGCACAAGCAGGGACGTGCGTGTAAGAGTACTGTGGAACAGACACCCAGGCTGCTTTGTCAGCGTCGGTAGATGCCGAGAGGCTTCGCTGACGCCAGGCTTCAAGCAGAAGAGTCGAGTTCTCTGCTTCTGCAAAAAATCGCGGGTCACCATGCGATCCGACCGATGGCTCAGCGCTTGCTGACGGCGAGACGATTCCGAACGCTAGGATCAGCCCTGATCCACCGACCGGGTTCGGCGGTGTGAGCGTGGCGTAGGGCGAGAATGCCCTCTTGAGCTGGGAGGATGTGGATTGCGACGTCTACGTCC
>NZ_JBHSRC010000005.1:0-295969 GCF_042658805.1 Quadrisphaera sp. GCM10027208 | reverse complement strand
ATGGGCAGCGTCAGAACTCCCATCATCGGAAGACCTCGACCCCTACCCGGCCAACGACGCGCCGTCGCCACCTACACCGTCAACTGCGAAGAGCCACATTGCGGCCTTGAGCCATGACCGACCGTTGCTCGCCCAGAACATCCTCGGCCAGCTTCGTAACCTCGTCGAAGGGCTGGCGGTCCGGCTTCACGCAGGCAGCGGCGACGCGACGTTCGAGTACTCCGCCGTGGGTGGCGCGATGAGCCACGTTGCCTCCAGCGGACAGCTCAACTTCGTCTCCCGGTTCCACAAGTTGCTGCAGATCAGCGTCTCGCACTACACGATGGGCGGAGATCCATCAGAGCGCCTCATGCTGAAGTACTACGACTATCTGCTCCGCGTTCGCGACCTGGTCAACACCCAGATCGGAATGACGATCTTGGGGAACCTCGAGGACTTTCCCGTCGACCTCGACCCGTCGCTAAGGGAGTACCACCAGAAGATCGCGGAGCGGATCGTGGCGGCTCGCTCGCTCCCGCCGAGCCAGAGCGGCAAGAACCGCTACTACATCCACGCTGTCCGACCGTTCTTCGCCGACGGGCAGATCTACTACGAGGTGACCTTCTACAACGCTGTCAACCGCGTCAGTAAGTTCGAGCGGATCATCGGTTTCACCGACATCGACATCACCGACAAGTACGCGGCGAACCTTGTCCTGGAGAGCGATGCCATCCAGGTGCTCGGCCAAACCATGCCGATCACGATCATCCGGGAGTGGGAGGTCTCGATCCGGCCATGCGAGTTCGACAACTTCGCCCGGATCCTCGACCACCAGATCAAGGTCTCGACCGGTAGCTCTGAGTACAAGAACCTGATGCAGTACCTGACGCGGACCTCGTCGAGTCTGCTCGACATCGTCGACATGGACGATGCCAAGTACGCATCCCTCAAAGACTGGGCGACCAAGCGCTCCCGCCAGCCACAGATCTTTCCCGTGCTCGACGCGGTGCGCCGACTGAACGGAACGAGCGCACCGGGGACCAACGTGCTGCGCTACCTGATGCTGCGGATGAACAATCAACTCATCAAGCTGCAGTACATCCCCGAGGCCTGCGGGGTGCTGTCGGACCTCAGCCTGGAGTACGGCTGCAAGCCATTCGACCGCATGCCGTTCTGCACCTCGCTCTATGGGCACAACCCGCGGTTCGTCGACCTCGCTGAGTGCCTGGACACAGCCGGCCGCACCCACGAGCTCCTGGCTCACCGCGTGAAGCGCAACGTCGAGGACCGCGGCATGCTCTACACACCCGAGTCAGATCTCCAGGATCTGGGGGAAGTCGACCAGCTGATCAACGCCTACAACAGCAGCCTCTACTACAAGCACACCGGACGACGGCTCGTGAAGGACAAGGGACACGTCTTCATCAAGGAGTACGAGGACAGCGCTGTCGCCATTATCGAGAAACTCCAGCAGCACGCCGCGACGGGCGTTCCTGGACAGGACAGCGCGGTGCAGCAGTGGCTGGCGCAGACAACTCCAGGACCCGACGACCCTCTGAAGGCCCAGGCACTTGAATCACTGTTCGTCGACTCCCACGTCGCACTGATCTACGGGGCGGCAGGCACCGGGAAGTCGACGATGATCAGCCTCATCGCCCAGTACTTCAACACCAAGCAGAAGCTCTTCCTCGCCCATACCCATCCGGCCGTCGACAACCTGAAGCGTCGAGTCAACGCCCAGGACTCGACCTTCCGGACGATCAGCAGCCACATCGGCAACCATGACGCCACCCAGTACGACGTCCTGATCATCGATGAGTGCAGCACGGTCAGCAACGCGCACATCCTAAAGGTGTTGGAGCGAACGTCGTTCAAGCTGCTCGTGCTCGTGGGAGACGTCTACCAGATCGAGTCGATCCAGTTTGGCAACTGGTTCGGTCTGGCCCAGTCGTTTGTCCCCAAGACCGCGGTGTTCGAGCTCACGACACCATTCCGGACGACCAACTCTGCGCTCCTCGACCTCTGGTCCACGGTGCGCGAGCTCAAGCCTGACATCGCCGAGACGCTGGCCCGCAACGGCTACTCCACCGTGCTCAACGAGAGCCTGTTCACCGCGCAGCGCGACGACGAGATCGTCCTGTGCTTGAACTACGACGGCCTGTACGGCATCAACAACGTAAACCGCTTCCTCCAGAGCTCTAACCCAGGCGCAGCCACAGCGTGGGGCGCCTCGACCTACAAGATCGGCGACCCCGTGCTGTTCAACGAGACCGATCGCTTCCGGCCAACGATCTACAACAACCTCAAGGGGAGAATCGCTGGCATCGGGGCCTTCCCCGGACGGATCCAGTTCGAGGTGGCACTGGACCGACCAGTCTCCGCGTTCGACGTCGACGGGATCGAGCTCCGCTACGTCAAGGACTCCATCGTTCAGTTCGACGTGTACGAGCGCGGCAGCGGTGATGATGACGACGACTCGACGTCTGGCTCCGTGCCGTTCCAGGTTGCCTACGCGGTGTCGATCCACAAGGCCCAAGGTCTGGAGTACGACTCAGTCAAGGTCGTCATCACGGATGCCAACGAGGACGACATCTCACACAACATCTTCTACACGGCCATCACCCGGGCCCGTGAGCACCTCCAGATCTTCTGGACGCCGGAGACGGAACACGCAGTGCTCGGCAGCCTGAGGCGCAGCGTCAACAAGAAGGATGCGGTACTCCTGTCGAAGCGCCGAGGACTGTCGCCGATGCCCTAACAGCGATCACTCCGTTCAGTGTGCAAGGACTTCGAGGCACACCAAACGCCGACGCGCCGGAGTGGGCCGCACTGGGGCCGCTGACCAACGAAAATCGACCCCTGACGCTGGAAGACGTTGAAAGGTGTCTTCGCAGGTCAGGGGCCGTTTTCAGGCACCTAGCCCGGGGCTAGCCGCCGGCACCCAGGCTTCACTCGGCCGTCGTCCCGCCGTTCGCCGGGATCAACTCGCGCAGGGTGACGTCTCGGGGTTCGCGAACTTCCAAGCGGGGCTGTGTGCTGGCGCGCTTCACCCCTGAGCGGCTCCAGGCCGACTTCACGGTGCTGCCGTACGTACGGCAGCCCGTGGTGCTGATCCCGACCCGCGACTCGTTCGTCGTCGAGGCCGGTCGGCCGGGCCTGCAGCCGGCCGAGCGGTAGCGTCGGGCCGGTGCAACGCCATCCCCTGAGTTTGGTCATTCGGTTAGTGCCTGAGTTGTCGCCGTTGGAGAGCGTCGAGGACTGCTCGCTTGTCGGCGGGGACCGCTGGGGGGAACGTCTGTGTGGTGCCGTTGATCGCGATAGTCGCTGAGCGCAGCGTGCGGAGTTGTCGGATGACGTTCCCGATCGCCAGGCCGGTTCGGTTCTGGACCTCTCGGGAGACTGCCAGCGCGGTGAAGACGACCGTCAGGTGCGCCTCAATCGCGTCGCGGGTGCGAGCGAACATCGGCCGAGCGCGTAGGTCGGTCTTGCTCATCCGGAAGGACTGCTCGACGCGCCACAGGTCGTGGTAGGAGTCGATGACTTCACCGGGGGGCATCAGGTGGACGGGGATGTTGGTGACGTAGCCCTTCAGCCCGACCAGCCGCCTGGCCCGCGCCAACGCAGCCTCGTCCAGGCTCCGCTCGCCGTTACTGGATTTCACGAACCTCGGCGTGCGAGTGGCCTTTTCTCCGGCGATGACCGCGCGGGCGCGGTTCTCCTGCAAGGTGAGCGTCTTGGCATCTCGTGCTGCCCGTTTAGCCGAGTACGCCCACACCGCCCGCCACGAGCCCGTGTGGGTGGCAGAGTCCCAGACCGGTTCAGCCCGCACCGCGGTGTTGTTCTCGCTGCGCTGACCGGCCTTGGGGGTGAGGGTGTCGATGATCTGTCCGTCGGTGAAGGCGTCCCCGTGCCAGCGGAAGTGGGAGGCCAGGTCGATAGGCGCCTTGGTCATCCTCGAGCCGACGATGAACCGCAGGTTCGCCTCGTCCAGTTCGCGCAGGTTCGCCGCCGACAGCATCCCGGCGTCGGCGACGATGACCATGTCGGCGACGTCGTGGCGGGCCTGGAACTGCCACGATCGGGACGATCGTCGCCGTCTCGGCCTTGTTCCCCTCGAAACAGCCGATCTCCAGCGGGAACCCGCCCCGGTCCACCAGCAGGCCGACCACGATCTGCGGGTCCACCCGGCGCTCCTTGGAATACCCGACCTTGCGCAGCTCGTCTTCCTTGTCGGCCTCGAAGTACAGCGTCGTCACGTCGTAGAGCACCAGCGACACGTCGCCGTTGCCGACCGCGTGGGTGAAGCACAACCGCGCCAGGGTGTCCCGGTAGGCGCCCTGGTGAGCCCGGGTCAGGGTGCGGCGCATCGTCTTCTCGCTCGCCGGCTTCACACCCAGGTCGGCCAGCACCCGGCCGGCGTCCAGGATCGAGGTCGGTTCCACGATCCGGGCGATGACCAGGTCGCGGAAGACCGTGTCGCCCAGCGCGTCGAACCCCAGATCGGTGAACACCGCGGCCAACGCGTCGAACAGCGCCCGCGAGGCGGTCGCCACCACCCGCGGGGCCGCAACCGGCGTCTGCGGAGCCGGTGAGGCGGGGCCGCCGAACAGGGCCGGATCGTCGGCCCGCCCGATCAGCGGCGTCCTCACCGCCACCGGTTCGACCCCGAGGTCCAACGCGCACTGACCCGGGTCGTCCAACAGCTGCCGCGCCCGCTCGACCAGCAACCCGAGCTCGGCCTCGCTATGCGCAGAACCGACATGCGCGATGATCCGCCGCCGACCGTTCACAGACTCGGCGATCTGCACGGCCGTCGCACCCGAGGCCGTCCGAACCCGCCGAACCCACGCCACACGAGCCACCGTACGGCACCAATTAGTGCCTCAGAACCGCTGCCCAGCCACCATCATCGCAGGTCAGACCGGTGCGCCTCGCCCCACCCCACGACGGTGACCAAACTCAGGTCCAAGCGGGGCTGTGTGCTGGCGCGCTTCACCCCTGAGCGGCTCCAGGCCGACTTCACGGTGCTGCCGTACGTACGGCAGCCCGTGGTGCTGATCCCGACCCGCGACTCGTTCGTCGTCGAGGCCGGTCGGCCGGGCCTGCAGCCGGCCGAGCGGTAGCGTCGGGCCGGTGCAACGCCATCCCGTGCAGCGACGCCGCTTCACCGGTTTCGACGGTCCGGTGGTGCAGCTGCCTTCGGGCGACGTCACGGAGGGCGTCGTGCGCGTCGGAGAGACGGTCCGACGTCCGCACCAGCCGCAGAGCCTGTCGGTGGCCGCCTACCTCGACCACCTCGAGGACGCCGGGTTCGAGGGCAGCCCGCGGTACCTGGGACGAGACGCGCAGGGGCGTGACGTGCTCACCTTCCTCCCAGGCGACGTGGCGGGGGACCCGCCGCAGGCGTGGGCGGCGGACGACCGGTTGCTGGCGTCGGTGGCGCGGCTGCTCCGCCGCCTGCACGCGGCGTCCGAGGGGTTCGTGCCACCGCCCGGAGCGGTCTGGCGACGCGATCTCGTGCGCGTCCCGGCGCCGGTGCACGACCCGGAGCCGGAGGTGGTCTCCCACCTGGACGTCACGCCGCAGAACGTCGTCGTCCGTGACGGGCAGGCGGTCGGCTTCGTCGATTTCGACCTGGCCGGTCCGACCACGCGTGTCCTGGACGCCTGGAACACCGCGATGCACTGGGTCCCCATGCGGGACCCCGCGGATCTCTGGCCGGCGTGGCAGCGCGTCGACCAGCCTCACCGCCTGCGCCTGTTCGCCGACGCCTACGGCCTCACGTCGGGCGAGCGCGAGCGGCTGGTCGACCTGGGGATCGAACGGGCAGAGGTCACGTGGCATCGGATGCGGGCGAGCGCGGAGCAGCTGGGTGGCGGCTGGGCGAGGATGTGGGCGGACGGCGCGGGAGACGCGATCCGGCGGCGTCAGGCGTGGCTGCGCCGGGAGCGCGAGCGGCTTGCTCGCGCCCTCATGGCCTGAGCGAGCGCCCGCCAGCCCAGCATCAGCACCCCGAGCGTGACGACCGCCACGACGACGAAGGGCGCGGCCGTGCCGTCGCCGCCCGCGCGCCGCAGCAGCAGGCCGGCGCCCACGGTGACCAGCCAGACGGGCACGCCGGTCCGCAGCACGGCGTCCGGCGCCCGCCACCCCCGCGCCATGAGCCAGCCCAGGGCGGCCGCCACCAGGAACGGCCAGGCGACCTGCGCCGTCCCGGCGAGGTCCAGGCCTTCGGCGTGGGTGCGGCGTCCGGCGACGACGAAGCCGACCACCGCAAGGACGTCGAGAGCGGCGGCGGGAAGGGGACGCACCCGAGCCACCATAGGGCGGCACCCGTAGGGTCGCCGCATGACCGTGCGACGGGTGATGGGTATCGAGACCGAGTACGGCGTGTCCAGTCCGGGCCGGCCCGAGGCCAACCCGATGGTGCTGTCCAGCCAGGTCGTCCACGCCTACGCCGAGCCGCTCGGCGTCCGGGCCGGCCGGGCCCGGTGGGACTACGAGGACGAGGCCCCGCTGCGGGACGCCCGCGGCTGGGAGCTGGCCCGCGGCCAGGCCGACCCCACCCAGCTCACCGACGCCCCCCGGTTCGCCGACCAGGCCCGCCGCGCCGGCCTCGGCGAGCTCGTCGACGAGGTCGAGGACCCGGCGCTGGCCAACGTCGTCCTGACGAACGGCGCCCGGCTCTACGTCGACCACGCCCACCCCGAGTACTCCAGCCCGGAGGTCATCGGTCCCCGGGACGCCGTCCGCTGGGACAAGGCGGGGGAGCGGGTGATGCTGGCCGCGGTCCGCCGGATCGCCGCGACACCGGGGCTCGGGCCGGTCAACCTCTACAAGAACAACACCGACAACAAGGGCGCCTCCTACGGCACCCACGAGAACTACCTCATGAACCGGGCGACACCGTTCCCCGACATCGTCCGCGGCCTGATCCCGTTCTTCGTCAGCCGTCAGGTCGTCACCGGCGCCGGCCGGGTCGGGATCGGTCAGGACGGCGAGCGCGAGGGGTTCCAGATCAGCCAGCGGGCCGACTTCTTCGAGGTCGAGGTGGGCCTGGAGACGACGCTGAAACGCCCCCTGGTCAACACCCGGGACGAGCCGCACGCCCACGCCGACCGGTACCGCCGGCTGCACGTGATCATCGGGGACGCCAACCTCAGCGAGATCTCCACCTACCTCAAGGTCGGGACGACGGCGCTCGTCCTCGACCTCATCGAGGCCCGGGCGCTGCCCGACCTCACCGTCGAGGCACCGGTCGCCGCGCTGCACGCGGTGAGTCACGACCCGACCCTGCGCGAGCTGGTGACCCTGCACGACGGCACCCGGCTGACCGCCGTCCAGCTGCAGTGGCGGTACCTGGAGGCGGCGCGCGCCTGGGTCGACCGCCAGGGGGGGACCGACCCGGAGACGGTCGACGTCCTCGAGCGCTGGGAGAGCGTGCTGACCCGGCTGGAGCGGGACCCGATGGACCTCGCCGGTGAGCTGGACTGGGTGGCCAAGCTTCGACTGCTGCAGGGCTTCCGGGACCGGGAAGGGCTGGACTGGGGCTCCTCCCGGCTGCAGCTCATCGACCTGCAGTACACCGACGTCCGGCCGGAGAAGGGGCTGTACCACCGGCTCGTCGCCCGGGGCGCCATGCAGCGGCTGCTCACGGACGACGAGGTGGACGCCGCCGTCAGCGAGCCGCCGGAGGACACCCGCGCCTGGTTCCGCGGGCAGTGCCTGGCCCGGTTCGGGGCGGACGTCGCGGCGGCGAGCTGGGACTCGGTCATCTTCGACCTGCCCGGGCGGGGTCCCCTGCAGCGGGTCCCGATGCTCGAGCCGACCCGCGGCACCCGGGAGCACGTCGGCGCGCTGTTCGAGCGCGTCGGCTCGGCGAGCGAGCTCGTCGAGGCGCTGCGCGGTGCACCGGCGGGTGGGCCGTCGTCCTCACCGGAAGATGCCTAGGATCGGAACCGGGCGGGGGATCCGACCCCCGGCGACGTAGGAGGCTGGCGATGGCGGGTCAGGAGCACAAGCGACCGACACGGCGAGACGACAGCGAGCCCGACGACGCCCCCGGCCCGGCCGCGCCCGCGGCCCAGACCCGGGACGACGACATCGACGCGCTGCTCGACGAGATCGACGACACCCTGGAGACCAACTCCGAGGAGTTCGTCCGCACGTTCGTGCAGAAGGGCGGGCAGTGAGCCGGGCCGCGGCGTCGTCGGTGCCCGTCGCTAGGGTCACGGCGTGACCACCGACGCGCACCACACCGGACGACTGCCGTCCGCGTTCACCACGCCCGGCTCGTCGTCGTTCTCGGAGTTCCTCTCGACGCACGCCCCGGACCTGCTGCCGGGCCGGCGCAGCCTGCCGCCCGGTGCCGCACCGGACAGCCCGCACGGCACGACGATCGTCGCGCTGACGTTCCCCGGCGGGGTCGTCATGGCCGGCGACCGGCGGGCGACGATGGGCAACTACATCGCGAACCGGGAGATCGAGAAGGTGTTCCCCGCGGACACGTACTCGTGCGTCGGGATCGCCGGGACCGCCGGGATCGCGGTGGAGATGGTCCGGCTGTTCCAGGTCGAGCTCGAGCACTACGAGAAGATCGAGGGTGCCCTGCTCAGCCTCGACGGCAAGGCGAACCGGCTGGCCGCGATGATCCGCGGCAACCTCGGGCTGGCCATGCAGGGGATGGCCGTCGTCCCGTTGTTCGCCGGCTACGACCTGGACCGCCAGGTCGGCCGGATCTTCAGCTACGACGTCACCGGCGGGCGCTACGAGGAGCGCGACCACCACAGCGTCGGCTCCGGCTCGGTGTTCGCCCGGGGCGCGCTGAAGAAGCTGTGGCGGCCCGGGCTGGACGCCGCCGACGCCGTCCGGGTCGCCGTCGGCGCCCTCTACGACGCCGCGGACGACGACTCGGCGACCGGTGGCCCTGACCTCGAGCGCCGGATCTGGCCCGTCGTCGCCACGGTCACCGCGGAGGGCTACCAGCGCCTGGACGACGACCGGCTCGCCGGGGTGGTCCGCCAGGTGATCGCCGAGCGCCGGGACGGACGCTCCGGTGGGGAGCCGAGCGCCGGGGCCGGGGGTGCCGACCGATGAGCATGCCGTTCTACGTCTCGCCCGAGCAGCTCATGAAGGACCGGGCGGACTACGCCCGCAAGGGCATCGCCCGCGGCCGGTCCGTCGTCGTCGTCCAGTACGACGGCGGCATCGCCTTCGTCGCCGAGAACCCCTCCCGGGCGCTGCACAAGATCAGCGAGATCTACGACCGGATCGCCTTCGCCGCCGTCGGCAAGTACAACGAGTTCGAGAACCTGCGGGTCGCCGGCGTCCGCTACGCCGACCTGCGCGGCTACTCCTACGACCGCACCGACGTCACCGCCCGGGGCCTGGCCAACGCCTACGCGCAGACCCTCGGCACGGTGTTCACCACCGAGTCCAAGCCGCTGGAGGTGGAGATCGTCGTCGCCGAGGTCGGCGACTCGTGCGACACCGACCAGATCTACCGGCTCACCTACGACGGGTCGGTCGCCGACGAGCGGGGGGTCGTCGTCATGGGCGGCCAGGCCGAGCAGATCGCACCGGCCGCCCGGGAGCGGTGGCGCCCGGACATGACGCTCGCCGACGCGCTGCAGACCGCCGTCGCGGCCCTCGCCGCCGACCCCGCCGGCGGCGCCCCCCGGGAGCTCCCGGAGTCCCAGCTCGAGGTCGCCGTCCTGGACCGGCGCCGCCCGCGTCGCGCCTTCCGGCGGATCTCCGGCCGGCTGCTCACCGAGCTGCTCTCACCCGACACGAGCACGACCGACGTCCCGGTCACCGACCCCGTCAGGCCAGGGCTGCACGACACGCTGACCGGCGACCCCGGCGGCGGGTCCGGCACCCCGGACGGTGGGCACTCGGGGCTGCCCGACGACGAGCCCCGCTAGACGCACCGGGGCACCGGGCCTCCGCCGGCGCCGGGGCGACGTAGTGTGAGGTCATGGAGCGGCGGATCTTCGGCCTGGAGACGGAGTTCGGGGTCACCTGTGCCGCCAACGGGCAGCGGCGGCTGTCCGCCGACGAGGTGGCCCGGTACCTCTTCCGCAAGGTCGTGTCCTGGGGTCGGTCCAGCAACGTGTTCCTGCGCAACGGGGCCCGCCTCTACCTCGACGTCGGCTCGCACCCGGAGTACGCCACCCCCGAGTGCGACGACGTCCGCCAGCTCGTCGTCCACGACCGGGCCGGCGAGCGGATCCTCGAGGGCCTCATGGTCGACGCCGAACGGCGACTGGCCGACGAGGGGATCGACGGGGAGGTCTTCCTCTTCAAGAACAACACCGACAGCGCCGGCAACTCCTACGGCTGTCACGAGAACTACCTGATCGCCCGGCACGGGGAGTTCAGCCGGCTGTCCGACGTCCTCATCCCGTTCCTCGTCACCCGCCAGCTCCTCGTCGGCGCCGGCAAGGTGCTGCAGACCCCGCGCGGAGCCGTCTACACGCTGTCCCAGCGGGCCGACCACATCTGGGAGGGCGTCTCCAGCGCCACCACGAGGTCGCGACCGATAATCAACACCCGCGACGAGCCGCACGCGGACGCCGAGCGGTACCGCCGACTGCACGTCATCGTCGGGGACTCCAACATGTCCGAGACGACGACGCTGCTCAAGGTCGGCGCGGCACACCTCGTGCTGCAGATGGTCGAGGCGGGCGTCGGCATCCGGGACCTGTCCCTGGAGAACCCGATCCGCGCCATCCGGGAGATCAGCTACGACCTCACCGGGCGTCGTCCGCTGCGGCTGGCCAACGGCCGGGAGGCCTCCGCGCTGGAGATCCAGGAGGAGTACCTCGAGCGGGCCAAGGCGTTCGTCGACTCCACCGGGGCGCCGTCCGAGACGACCAAGCGGGTGCTCGACCTGTGGGAGCGCGGTCTGCGGGCGGTTCGCGAGGGCGACCTGTCCCTGGTCGAGCGGGAGCTCGACTGGGTCATCAAGCGCCGGCTGCTCGAGCGGTACATGAGCCGCCACGACCTGCCGCTGTCGAGTCCCCGGATCGCCCGGCTGGACCTGGCCTACCACGACATCTCCCGCCGGCGGGGCCTGTACAACCTGCTGGCCGCCAAGGGCATGGTCGAGCGGGTGACCAGCGACATCGAGGTCTTCGAGGCCACCGCCGTGCCGCCGCAGACCACCCGGGCCCGGCTGCGCGGTGACTTCGTCCGGCAGGCTCAGGAGCGCCGGCGGGACTTCACCGTCGACTGGGTGCACCTCAAGCTCAACGACCAGGCGCAGCGGACGGTGCTGTGCAAGGACCCGTTCCGCTCGGTGGACGAGCGGGTGGACCGGCTGATCGCCGGGATGTGACCCGTGCGCCGGCAGGGCCAGGGCGCGAGTTAGGGTGCCGTGTCCGGACCGGTGCTCTCGCTGCCGGCAGACCCCGATCCCGAAGGCTCCTCGTGCGTCGACTCCTGGTTCTGCTCCTGCTGCCCGTGCTGCTGCTGGCCGGCTGCGCCGACGGTGAGGACCCCGCCACCCCGGACGGGACGGGCGCCGCCGCGCTGGCGGACGTCACCGTGACGGGGGAGGAGGGCGAGAAGCCGTCGGTGGAGTTCGAGGCGCCGCTCACCCTGGAGGACGCCGCGACGACCGTGGTGACCGAGGGGGACGGCGCCGCCGTGGAGGACGGGCAGCAGGTCCGCGCCCACCTCGTCACCTACGACGGGGCCACCGGCCAGGAGCTCGAGAGCAGCTGGGAGCAGGAGTCCCCGGTCGGCTTCCCGATGGACAGCGCCCAGATCAACCCGGCGCTGTACGAGGGCATCCTCGGTGCGGCCGTCGGCAGCCGGCTGCTCATCGGCGTTCCGCCGCAGGCCGAGGGCGCCAGCACCGCCCTCGTCGTCCTCGACGTCCTCGACGCCCGTGTCGTCCCGACCCGCGCCGAGGGGGAGCCGGTCACCCCGCCCGAGGGCCTGCCGACGGTGACCCTGGACGACGACGGGGCGCCGACGATCACCATCCCGGACGCCGAGCCGCCGACGGACCTCGTCATCCAGCAGCTGATCACCGGGGACGGGCCGCTCGTCGAGCAGGGTCAGCGCATCACCGTGCAGTACACCGGTGTGACGTGGCCGGGCGGCGAGGTGTTCGACTCCACCTGGGAGAACGGCCGGACCGCCCAGTTCGCCATCGGGGTCGGCCAGGTCATCCCCGGCTGGGACACCGGGCTGGTGGGTCAGCCGGTCGGCAGCCAGGTCCTGCTCGTCATCCCGCCGGACCAGGGCTACGGCCCGGAGGGCCAGCCCGACGCGGGCATCGAGGGCACCGACACGCTCGTCTTCGTCGTCGACATCCTCGACGCGTACTGACCCTCAAGCGAACCGCTGTTCGTGATCATGCAATCCCGCCACCCTCAGCCCCACCGACCCGCATCGGTGATCATGCAATCCCGCCACCCTGCCTTCATCCACCCCCCACTCGCAGAATGCTGGGTTGGCGGCACGACACGCCGACAAACCCGTGCCAGGGGCAGCATTCTGTGGGCTCGGGGTGGCGGGATTGCATGATCACGGGGAGGGCTCGGGGTGGCGGGATTGCATGATCACGACGAGGGCGCGGGGGTGGCGGGATTGCATGATCACCGAGTGAGGTGGGCGGCGTGGCGGCCGGCGGCTGCGGCGCTGAGGAAGGCCGGCTCGTCCTCGTCCAGCCCGCGGCCCATCGTCGACAGGCTCACCCCGGTCGCCGGCTGGACGGCGTCCAGCGCCGCGCGCAGCCCTTCGGTGCCGACCTCGACCAGTAGGTGTCGACCGCGCGGCAGGCCGAGCGCGGCGGCCTGCTCCCGGACCGTGGCGCCGAGGGGTCCGTCCAGCGCCGGGACGACGACGTCCGCCGGGGCGAGGGCGACCCGGCCGTAGGCGGTCAGCGAGTGGTGGGACACCCCGTGGTGCCGCTCCCGCGGGTCGGCCCCGGAGACCCGCAGGGACGCCACCGGGCGGCCACCGAGCACGGCGGCGGCGTTGACCGCCTCCCCGGCGGCGACCCCGGAGAAGCCCCACCGGGTGCCGCTGCCGAGGTTGCCGGGGCCCTGGGCCACGACGACCACGTCGGCGCCGAGCACGTGCCGGGCGGCCAGCAGGCCGGTGTGCACGGTGACCGCCTCGAGGTCCCCGCCGAACGCCTGGCCGACGGTCACGCAGCCGGTCAGCCAGCCGGCGTCCCGCAGCCCCGCCACGGTGCGGGAGAACCACGCCGGCAGCGCTGCGCCGTCCGTCATGACGTAGGCCACCCGCAGCCCCGGGTCGACGTCCCGGACGCCGGCCAGCACCGCTGGCAGCGCCGAGTGCAGGTCGGCGACGACGACCGGGGCGCCGGCCAGGTCGTCCGCCGCCGCCATCACCGCGTGGTGCTCCGACTCCTGCTCGTCGACGCCGAGCACCATCGCCTGCAACGGGGTGTAGCGCGCCTTGACGAGGTGCCCCGGCCCGTCCGGCGGGTCGGCGGGCAGCCGGTCGGGCACCGCGACGACGAGCGCGAACCCGCCGGTGCCCAGCCCTCGGGCCTGGGCGGAGGTGTTGAGCAGCACCCGGTCCCCGGCCTGCGGCGTCCCCACCAGCGCGGGGTAGGCGAGCGCCCGGGTGACAGCGGCCTCGACGAGGACGTCGACCTCGACCGCTCCGTGCCACCGGCGCACCACACCGACGACGCGGCCCTCCCGCCAGCGCACCGCACCCACCGGGACAACCGGTTCGCCGGAGCCGCCGCCGGAGCCAGCGGCCGTGCCGGCGTGAGAGTCGGACTCGGAGCCCGGTGCACTGTCCACGGCCGGGCACGCTACCTCCGGTACCGTGCCCCACGATGACCGCACAGCGCACCGAGCGCCTGCTCAACCTGGTGATCGCCCTGCTGGCGACGCGACGCTGGCTGACCAAGGACCAGATCCGGGCCGCCGTTCCGCAGTACGCCGACTGCGCGAGCGACGAGGCGTTCGAGCGCATGTTCGAGCGCGACAAGGAGGACCTGCGCGAGCTCGGCGTCCCGCTCGTCACCGGCTCGGACGACGCCTGGTTCGACGACGAGCAGGGGTACCGGATCGACCGGGAGGCGTACGCGCTGCCGGAGATCCGGGTGACCCCGCAGGAGCTGGCCGTGCTCGGCCTGGCCTCACGGGTGTGGCAGCAGGCCAGTCTGGCGGGGCCGGCGGCCCGCGCGCTGACGAAGCTGCGCGCGCTGGGCGTCGAGGCGGACGAGTCCTCCATCGTCGGGCTGGAACCGCGGGTGCGCACCAGCGAGCCCGCGTTCGCCCCGTTGTACGCCGCCACCCGCGACCGGGTGCCGGTCCAGTTCACCTACCGCACCGGCCGGACGGGGGATGTCGCCACCCGGACCGTCGAGCCGTGGCAGATCACCTCCTGGCAGGGGCACTGGTACCTCGTCGGCCACGACCGGGACCGGGACGACGTCCGGGTGTTCCGGCTGTCCCGGGTCGAGGGACCGGTCGCCCGGGTCGGGACGCCGGGCAGCGTCCAGGTTCCCGAGGACGTCGACACCCGGGCCCTGGTGTCCGGTGCCGTGGCCGAGCAGCCCGTCCGCACGGCGCGGATCGCCCTCGCCGCCGGCGCCGGGCAGTCGCTGCGGCTGCGGGCCGGTCGGCGCGACGACGACGCCGCTCAGATCGAGGTGGAGTTCACCGACGCCGACGAGCTCGTCGAGGAGGTGCTGTGGGCCGGGGCCGGGGCGGTCGTGCTCGCCCCTGACGACGTCCGCGAGGCGGTGGTCTCCCGGCTGCGGGGCGCCGCCGCCGCGCACGGCAGCACGCAGCCGGCCGCCCACGGCGGCGACCTGCCGGGTGGGTCCCGGTGACCGGCGCGACCGACCGGCTGTCCCGGCTGCTGGCGATGGTGCCCTACCTGCTGCAGCGTCAGGGGGTGCCGTTGGCGGACGCCGCCCGGCACTTCGGCATCAGCGAGGACGAGCTCGTCGAGGACCTCGAGCTGCTGTTCGTCTGCGGGACCCCGGGGCACCTGCCGGACGACCTCATCGAGGCCGAGTGGGACTCCGGGCGGGTCTACCTCGGCAACGCCGACGCGATCAGCCGGCCGCTGCGTCTCGGGATCGACGAGGCCGTCGCGCTCCTCGTCGGACTGCGCACGCTGGCCGACGTGCCGGGGGCCGGCGACCGGGAGGCGCTCGAGGGGGCTCTGGCCAAGCTGTCGGCCGCCGCCGGCGAGGTGGTCCCGGTGGCCGAGGCGGTGCGGGTACGCCTGGACGCCGGGGCGGCCGAGGAGGTCCTGGCGACGGTGCGCGCCGCCGTGCGCGACCGACGCCGGCTGCACCTGCGGTACCTCGTGCCGGCTCGCGACGAGGCCACCGAACGGGACGTCGACCCGATGCGCGTGGTCTCCCTGGACGGGCACTGGTACCTGGAGGGCTGGTGCCACCGCGCCGAGGACGTGCGGCTGTTCCGGCTCGACCGGGTCCAGCAGGCCCGGCTCCTGGACGCCGACGGGACCCCGCCACCGCAGGCCCGGGCCCGCGACCTGTCCGAGGCGATCTTCGTCCCCGCACCGGACGACCTGCTCGTCACCGTGGAGCTGGAGCCCGCGGCGCGCTGGGTCGCCGACCAGCACCCGGTCGAGGACGTCGAGGAGCTCGCCGGGGGGCGGCTTCGGGTTCGGCTGCGCACCGCGGACCCGGCCTGGCTGCGCCGGCTCGTCCTGCGGCTCGGTGGCAACGCCCGGGTGGTGGCGCCCCCGGAGCTGGTGGACGCCGTCCGGCAGGCGGCCGAGGGGGCGCTGGCCGCCTACGAGTGAACCGCCTCACCGGCTGAGGCGGGCCCGGTGGCTCAAGCGGCAGCGCGGGATGCCGATGCAGGACGGTGACCGTCGCTGCGGCGGTCCCGGACCGGGAGGTGCCCCGTGACGACGATCAAGGCGTCGTGCCCGACCTGCGGTGACGTCGACCTGCGCCCCCGGCAGGTGCGGCTCGTGGTGTGCAGCGTGCCGGAGCGGTCCAGCTACGCCTTCTCCTGCCCCCGGTGCTCGGCCGAGGTCCGGCGTCCGGCGGACGGCGAGGTCGTGCGGCTGCTGCGCGCCGGCGGGGTCGTCGCCGAGCGCTGGGACATCCCCGCCGAGGCGCTGGAGGAGCGCACCGGCCCGGCCTTGGGCTACGACGACCTGCTCGACTTCGTGCTGTGGCTGGAGCGCGCGGACCTGCCTGCCGCCGCCGCCCAGTTCGCCTCCCGGCCCGCCTCGCGGCCCACCGACCGGCAGCGCTGAGGTGCCGCTGAGCGCCGCCCGGTAGGGTCGTGGCCGTGCCGTGGTTCCTCCTGTGGACGCTCCTCGTCGTCGCCGGCCTGGCGCTGATCGGCTGGCTCGTCTGGCGGGTCGTGCGCTCCGGGGTGGCGCTGGGGCGCGAGCTCGCGGAGGCCTCCGAGCGGGTCGCCGCGCTGTCCGCTCAGGTCGAGCGGCTCCAGGAGGCCACCCGGCGGGAGCCTGAGCTCGCGGTCTTCGACGACCCCGCCCGCCTGCGCCGCGAACGGGACAGGCGCGACCGGGAGCGTCGCCGGGCCCGGGCCCGCGCCGCCCGCCGGCGCGCCCTGTCGGGCTGACCGGCCGCCCCCCGGCGTCTCGGGCCTACACTGGCCGCAACCGCGCCTGGAGGGTCGCCCATCATGTTGCGAAACTTTTCTGACAACCCCCTGCTGCTGCTCGTCCTCATCCTGATCATCATCCTGGTGTTCGGGGCGAAGCGGCTGCCGGACGCCGCCCGCAGCCTCGGCCGCTCGATGCGCATCTTCAAGAGCGAGGTCAAGGAGATGCGTGAGGACGACGACGACGACACCGGACGTCGGGCGCCGCTCGAGGGCCGTGTCGTCGACGACCCCGCACGGCGCTCCACCGTCGACCCGACCGGTGAGCGGACCGGCAGCGTGCACCGCCCGGGAGCCGGCCCGGACGAGCCGCACCGCGGCTGACGCAGCGCCGGCACCCCCGCACCCTTCTGAACCGTGGCCGTCACCGCCTCCCGCCGCCGCAACCCCGAGGGGCGCATGCCGCTGCGGGACCACCTCGTCGAGCTGCGCCAGCGCGTCGTCCGTGCCGGGATCGCGGTTGTCCTCGCCACGGCGGTGGGATGGTTTCTCTACGACCCGCTCGTCAGCGAGCTCACCGAGCCGATCCAGCGGATCTCCGCCGCCGAGGGCCGGGTCGCACAGATCAACTTCTCCCAGGTCGCGTCGTCCTTCGACCTCAAGGTCAAGGTGTCGATCTGGCTCGCCGTGATCATCGCCAGCCCGGTGTGGATCTACCAGCTGTGGGCGTTCATCACCCCGGCGCTGACCCGCTCGGAACGCCGCTACGCCCTCGGGTTCATCGCCGCCGCGGTCCCGCTGTTCCTCGCCGGGATCTGGCTGGCCTGGCAGTTCGTGCCGAACGCGGTGCGCTTCCTCACCAGCTTCACCCCCGAGGGCGGGTCGAACATCGTGGACGCCCAGTACTACCTGGGGTTCGTCATGCGGCTCCTGCTGGCGTTCGGGATCGCCTTCCTGCTGCCGGTGGTGCTCGTCGGCCTGAACTTCGCCGGGCTGCTGCGCGGCCGGAGCATCCTGCGGGCGTGGCGGTGGGTCGTCGTCGTGGCGATGACGTTCGCCGCGATGGCGACCCCCACCCCCGAGGTGACGACGATGTTCATGCTGGCGCTGCCGATGCTGCTGCTGTTCGCCGTGGCCATCGGCATCGCCATGGTCAACGACCGCCGCCGGGACCGCCGTGCAGGTGGCGACGGCGACCTGCCGGACGACGTCCCGAGCCCGCTGTGAGCCGGGCGAGCGAAGCCCGACTCACGGCACACGCAGCACGGCCACGGGGTCCCGGAACGCGGCCACGCATGCCGGGACGATCGCAGCCAGGACAGCCGCACCGACCGTCAGTACCGCGATGGCGAGAGGAAACTGCCAGCCTGGCCAGCCGCCGGTCTGCCACCTGACAACGGCAGCCCCGGCCAGAGAGCCGAGCGAGGCGCCGATCGCGGCTGGAATGGTGATCTGGACTAGGACGAGGGCGACGAGCTGCGGCCTGGTGGCACCGAGCGCACGACGCCGGCCGAAGTCACGTCGTCGGGCCGTGACGCCGGCGTAGACGGTGGCGGAACTGAGGAGCAGCCCTACGGCGAGCGCTTGGACAACCACGACGCGACCGAACGATCCCACTTCTCCTTGTACCGCCGCACGCGCACGAGCGAGGTGCTCCGAGACCTCTACGGCGATCGCGGAGGCGTCGTCTGGTGCGGTCAACGACCTGGCGGCATCGGCGACGTTGCTCACGTCCGCCGGGTCCCCAGCTTCGATCACGATGCTGGACAGCGGCCCCACGTAGTCGGGGTCAACGAGCACTACCCCGTCCCCGAGGTCACCGACGACGCCGGAGGCCTCAAAGACGCCGACCACAGGGTAGGTCTGACCGTCGGACGTTCGCAGCGCTCCGGTCGCCGCGTCGAGACCTAGCGACTGCTGGCTGACAGGACTGACAAGGGCCCCCCGGGGTTGAGCGTCCTGGGATGACCGTAGCGCCGGCGAGGACCCGTACACGGGACGGGCAGGCACCGGTGGACCGTTCGGGACGGTAACGGTGTGCGCATCGATGGTGCGCCCGATTCCGAGCGCCCAGCGCACGCCACTCAGCGCAGCGATGCGGTCGACCGCTGCCGTGGAGATGTTCGCCGATCCCGTGCGGTCGACGACCGTGATGGTCCGGGTCCCGCCTTCATCGATCCGAGCCAGCACCGCCCGCTCGGCACTGATCGACTGACCTGTGGTCCCGAGGGTCAGCAGACACACCGCTAGGGAGATCACCGCTAGCAACACGCTGAGACCAGGTTGACTGCGGGCAACCCGGACGCCCTCGATCAGCACCGCGGCCCGATGCCGCAGGGACGAGGCGCCTGCGAGCTCCTCGTCGGTGGCCCGGCTAACCGAGGTGGAGGCGGCCATCGCTGCGGTCGAGCACTCGTGGGTCGTGGGTTGCGATCACCACTGCGGCACCTCGGTCAGCCGCATGTCGCAGGCTGCCCAGCACCGCGTTGCTAGATGTCTCGTCAAGGTTGCCGGTGGGTTCATCGGCCAGAACGACGCGCGGCTCGTGGATGAGGGCCCGGCACAGGGCGACGCGTTGGGCCTGCCCACCGCTGAGCTGTCCCGGTCGCCGACTGGGGTCGACGTCGACGCCCAGGTCGATGAGCATCTGCCGGGCTCGCACCAGTGCGGGCTTGCGAGACAGACCGTTGTAGACGGTGGACTCCACGACGTTGTCCTGGACTGAGCGGCTGCTGTCCAGGGCTGCATCCTGGAAGACGAAGCCGAACTTCCGGCCGCGCAGCCGAGAGCGGGCCGTGTCGCTGAGCTCGTCGATTCGACGGCCGCCCAGAAGGATCTGGCCTCGCTGAGGTCTCAGCATCAGACCGATCACGTAGAGGAGGGTGGACTTTCCGCGGCCCGAAGGACCTGTCACCGCGGTGATCGCACCAGCCGGTGCCGTGAAATCCAGGTCTTCGAACACTGACGGACTGCTCGCATAGGCGAATGTGCAGGACCGAACCTCGATCACGACTGAGCCTGAGGAACCTGGATCCGGTCGCCAGCGTCGATGCCGCTCACCACCGCCAACCCCTGCGCCGCCGCTCGTACGGTCACATCCCTCTCGACGCCGTCAGACATGATCACATATGTCGTCCCATCGGCTCGGGTCCTGATCGCGCCGACCGGCACCTGCGGCCCTTCCACCCGAGGCACGGTGATCGCCTCGGCCGGCCACCGGCTCTCTCCCGCTACGGGCACCAACGAGCACGTCTGGGCGCAGACCGGGCCGCCGTCCGGGCCCGCCAGCTCGACGGCGCGAATGTTGGGGTCGCTGTCATCGGTCGCTCCAGCGGTTGCGGTCCACCTCTGTCCTGGCCCATCGACGGCGATGGTCACGGAGGAAGTCAGCGTCAGCAGCTGATCCTCGGTGACCTCGGCCCGGAAGACCGGGGCCGCCGCCAGCACCTCGTACAGCGGGTCACCGGGCGCGACCCGATCGCCTACGTCGACTGTGGGGCGGACCCTTACCGGAAGCTCAGGGACAAACACGAGCTCTGTCGCCAGGACGCTACCGCTCGGCCGTGGGTTGCCGTTGTCGCGCTGCCAGGCTTGGACTGCCGACTGGGTGGTAGCGCCAAAGGTCCCTGTCGCTTCGTCGGGGAAGTGCCCTTGCCGCTTGAGAAACAGCTGGAGCTGTTCGACGTCCGGTCCGCGCGTTCCAGGAACGAGGTCCCGGAACATCGGGACCTCGCCTTGAGCAAGCCGAACAGCCGCGAGGTCGACAGTCAAGGGTGCTTCACCTTCGCCCACGCTGTCGCCGGCGCCAGCGCTCACGGTGGTGACGACCCCACCTGCCGGTGACGTCACCGAGAACCTCGTCGGCCACGACGCGACCGCGGTGACCGGGAAGGACTCCTCAACGGCTCCGGTCGCGACCGTGTACTCCAAGGCGGCCGGGGGATGAAGAGGGTCCCGGGGAGGGTCGAGCGCGGTCCGCGCGGACCACCACCCCGCGGCAAACACCGTTGTCGCCACGACGAGCACCAGGAGCGTCCGTGCCGCTGTACGAACGGCCGGTCCCCATCCTGGCCGCCGGCGTCGAGCGTCTGGTGCGGACGTAGCCGTCGGCGGCCTTGACTGCTCAGCCGCCTCTGCGCCGACGTCTGCTCGGGCGTCCAGCGTCATCAGCTGCCCGACTCGGCGAGGACCTCGAGGACGTCCTTGGCCGGACACTGCTGCTGCGCCTCGGTCAGCTCGGGCCCGGACACCTTGTCGTACGGAGTCCATGGTCGAACTCCTGCCGGAGGTGCCACCTGCTGCTGGACCCACGCGTCGGACGTCGGTACCTCAGGGACGGGGTAGCCGTTCTGCTTCAGGCAGTCCACAACAGCTACCTGCGCCGGATACGCCGCGGCCCACTCCTGTGCCGTGAAGGGGGCGGGAGCCGGTGGCGGCCCGTACGTCTTGTCGCAGGCGGCCTGCGCAGCGATGAAGGCCTCCTGGCTGCCGGAGCTCGGCGCAGCCGGATCTGCCTCGTAGCCGAGCTGCCCCGGGGTCAGTCGCATCCGGTACCCGGCTTCGTTCAGGCAGTCCACCATGTTGGCGAAGTAGGCGGTGATTCCCTGTAACTCCTGTGCCCGGCTCGACTCACCCTGCGCCGCTGCGGACGTGCTCTCCTGCGTTGATGTGGCCGAGCCGGGGTCTCCAGGGGCTCCCGAGACGCTTGGCGAGGGGCCGCGACCCGAGCCGGTGGCGCCATCATCCGCCGTGCATCCGGTCACCAGCAGCGTCACCGACAGGGAGAGCGCGAGAGTGCGCGCCATGACATTGCGTCTGCTCCCGCTGCGCTTCATCGCGAACATCGAGGAACAGTACCTGCCTCAGCTGCCACTGGTGCAGTAGGACGTTGCTGAGTAGGCCACGCCCGAACGGTTCGGTTCTTCATCCGGCTCCCCGCTCCTGGAATACAGGTTCATCCCGTTCACGCCCCACCTGCGGCGAATCGTAGGCTCGTTCCGGGTCAGTCAACAAGCGTCGAGATCACGTGGGGCTCGACGCTCGGGGACCCTCCGCGACGCCGACGGTGAGCGGCTCGCGGACCTGCCCTGGCGTGCGACGTCGTCCCGGGTGGGCTGCGGGTGCTGGCCCCCGCGGCGGTGCCTTAGCCTGGCGGGCATGGCCTCACCCGCTGAGCGCTACGCAGCGGCCCGGCGGCGGCAGGCGCAGCAGCGCACCGAGCTGGCCGCCTTCCGTCGCAGTCTGGGCTTCGAGCTCGACGACTTCCAGGTCGAGGCCTGCGAGGCGCTCGAGGCCGGTCACGGCGTCCTCGTCGCCGCACCGACCGGCGCCGGCAAGACCGTCGTCGGGGAGTTCGCCGTCCACCTCGCGCTGACCGGCGGCCGCAAGGCCTTCTACACCACGCCGATCAAGGCGCTGAGCAACCAGAAGTACCACGACCTGGTGGCCCGGTACGGCGCCGACCGGGTCGGGCTGCTCACCGGCGACACCACCGTCAACGGGGGGGCGCCGGTCGTCGTCATGACGACCGAGGTGCTGCGCAACATGCTGTACTCCGGCTCACCGACCCTGGCCGGGCTCGGCTACGTCGTCATGGACGAGGTGCACTACCTGGCCGACCGGTTCCGCGGCCCGGTGTGGGAGGAGGTCATCCTGCACCTGCCGGACGACGTCCTGCTGGTCTCGCTGTCGGCGACGGTGAGCAACGCCGAGGAGCTCGGGGACTGGCTGGACACCGTCCGTGGGGACACCCGGGTGGTCGTCACCGAGCACCGGCCGGTGCCGCTGTGGCAGCACGTCATGGTCGGCACCCGGCTGCTCGACCTGTTCGTCGACGCCACCGGCTCGGCGGTCGAGGGCACCGTGGGCTCCGAGCCCGCCCGCACCTCCGGGCTCGCGGTCAACCCCGAGCTGGTCCGGCTGGCCCGCGAGGAGTCCCGCCGCGAGCGGGGCCCGGCCCGCGGCGGACGTCGGGGGCGCGGGTACCGGCCCCATCCCCGGGCCGGCCGCCCGGGCACCCCGTCCCGGGCCCAGGTCGTCGAGCAGCTCGACGCGGCGGGCCTGCTGCCGGCGATCACCTTCATCTTCAGCCGCGCCGGCTGCGACGCCGCCGTGCGCCAGTGCCTGGCCTGGGGGGTGCGGCTCACCAGTCCCGCCGAGCGCGAGGAGATCCGCCGCACCGTCGAGCAGCGCACCGCCGAGCTGCCGGACAGCGACCTCGCCGTGCTCGGCTACTGGGACTGGCTGGACGGCCTGCAGCGGGGACTGGCCGCCCACCACGCCGGGATGCTGCCGGCCTTCAAGGAGATCGTCGAGGAGCTGTTCTCCCGCGGCCTGGTCAAGGCCGTGTTCGCCACCGAGACCCTCGCCCTGGGCATCAACATGCCGGCCCGCTCGGTGGTGCTGGAGAAGCTGGTGAAGTTCAACGGGGAGCAGGTCGTCGACATCACCCCGGGGGAGTACACCCAGCTCACCGGCCGCGCCGGCCGCCGGGGCATCGACGTCGAGGGGCACGCGGTCGTCCTGTGGCAGCCGGGCCTGGACCCGGAGGCCGTCGCCGGGCTGGCCTCGACCCGCACCTACCCGCTGCGCTCGAGCTTTCGGCCCACGTACAACATGGCCGTCAACCTGGTCGCCCAGGTCGGCCGGCAGCGGGCCCGGGAGATCCTCGAGACCTCCTTCGCGCAGTTCCAGGCCGACCGGGCCGTCGTGGGCCTGGCCCGTCAGGCGCGGCGCCAGGAGGAGGCCCTGGCCGGCTACGCCGAGGCGATGACGTGCCACCTGGGGGACTTCCGCGAGTACGCCGGGCTGCGGCGGCGGCTCGCCGAGCTGGAGAGGCGGGAGTCCCGGGAGGCGTCCCGACGGCAGCGCTCGGACGCGCTCGCCTCGCTGACCGCGCTCAGCGCCGGGGACGTCATCCGGGTGCCGGCCGGTCGACGCGCCGGGTTCGCCGTCGTCCTGGACCCCGGCACCGACGGGGACCTGGACGGGCCGCGGCCGACGGTGCTGACCGCCGAGCGGCAGGTGCGCCGGCTGTCGGCTGGCGACGTCCAGGCCCCGGTGCAGAAGATCGCCCGCGTCCGGGTGCCGCGCGGGTTCAACCCGCGGGACGCCGCAGCGCGCCGGGACCTGGCCTCCTCGCTGCGCAACGCCCTCGCCGAGGGCCGCCGGGACGACGAGCCGGCGACCGGCCCGGCCGCCCGCCCCCGGGACGGCGTCCGGGACGGCGTCCGGGACGAGATCGAGGACCTGCGCCGGCAGCTGCGCCGCCACCCCTGCCACGGTTGCGCCGAGCGCGAGGAGCACGCCCGGTGGGCCGAGCGCCACCACCGCCTGGAGCGGGAGACCGCGGACCTGCTGCGTCGCATCGACAACCGGACGAACACGATCGCGCGGGTCTTCGACCGGGTCTGCGACCTGCTCGTCGAGCTCGGCTACCTCGCCCCCGCCACCTCCCCGGCCGGCAGCGGCGGGGCCTCGGCGGACGACGACCTCGTCGTCACCGAGGCGGGGGAGCGGCTGCGCCGGGTGTACTCGGAGAAGGACCTGCTCGTCGCCGAGTGCCTGCGCCACGGGGCCTGGGACGACCTGGACCCGGCCGGTCTGGCCGCCGTCGTGTCCGCGGTCGTCTACGAGTCCCGCCGGGAGACCGAGGGCATGTCCCCACCCGTGCCGGGCGGGGCGGTGCGGGCCGCGCTGGCCGAGACCGTCCGGATCTGGTCCGACCTCACCGACCGCGAGGAGCGCCGCGGCCTGCAGCCCACCGGCGAGCCCGACGCGGCCCTCGCGCTCGCCGTGCACCGGTGGGCCCGAGGCGCCCGCCTCGACGACGTGCTGACCGAGGCCGACGTCGCCGCCGGCGACTTCGTCCGCTGGACCCGGCAGGTGCTGGACCTGCTCGACCAGGTGGCCAAGGTGGCCGACGCCCTCGGCGACACCCGCCTGCGGCGCACCGCCCGCCAGGCGGCCGCCGCCGTCGACCGCGGAGTGGTCGCCTACGCGGCCGGGTCGCTGTCCGCGGTCCCCGGCCCCACCAGCAGCCGACCGGAACCCCACGACCCCGAGGAGGACCGATGAGAGCCGTCGTCGTCACCACCCCCGGCGGCCCCGACGTGATGGAGGTCGTCGACCGGCCCACCCCCGAGCCGGGCCCGGGCGAGGTGCTCGTCGACGTCGCCGCCGGGGGCGTCAACTTCATCGACACCTACCACCGCTCCGGCGCCTACCCGCTGCCCGCCCCGTTCGTGGTCGGCTCGGAGGGCGCGGGCCGGGTGGTGGCCACCGGTACCGGCGTCCGCGACGTCCGGGTCGGCGACCGGGTGGCCTGGGCGATGGTGCCCGGCACCGGGTACGCCGAGCAGGCGGTCGTGCCCGCCGACCGGCTGGTGCCGGTGCCGGACGACGTCGACGACGAGACCGCGGCCGCCGTCCTGCTCCAGGGGATGACTGCGCAGTTCCTCACCCGGTCCACGTTCCCGGTGTCGGCCGGGGACGACGTGCTCGTGCACGCCGCCGCCGGCGGGGTGGGGCTGCTGCTGACCCAGATGGCCAGCGCCGCCGGGGCCCGGGTGATCGGCACGACGTCCACCCAGGACAAGGCGGCCCTGGCCCGGGAGGCGGGGGCTGCGGAGATCGTGCCCGCGGACGCCGACCTCGCCGCGGAGGTGCGGCGGATCACCGGCGGCCGCGGGGTCGACGTCGTCTACGACGGCGTCGGCCGGGCCACCTTCGACGCCGGCCTGGACTGCCTGCGCCCCCGCGGGATGATGGTGCTGTTCGGCGCGGCCAGCGGCCCGGTGCCGCCGCTGGACCCGCAGGTCCTCAACGCGAAGGGCTCCCTGTTCCTCACCCGGCCGTCGCTGGTCCACTACACCGCCGAGCGGGCCGAGCTGCTCGAGCGGGCCGGGGACGTGCTGGAGCTCGTGCGGACGGGGCGGCTCGCCGTCCGGATCGGTGGCCGCTACCGGCTGGCGGAGGCGCGCCGGGCGCACGAGGACCTCGAGGGACGCCGCACGACCGGCAAGCTGCTCGTCCTCCCCTGACCGGTCAGCTGAGCGCGTCGACGACCCGGGCCAGGCTGGAGCCGACACCCCACCGCTGGGCGAGCCGGACGAGGGCGTCGGGGTCCGCCGGACGCTGCGGCAGCCGGTCGTCGTGGTCGGGCAGGTCGGCGTCGCGGAGCACCCGGACGACGGCCGGGGCCGCCGCCAGGTAGTCCCGGGCCGCGGCCAGGCGGGTGCGCTGGGCCCGGGTGAGCGCCGGGTCGCCCGTCTCGACCGCCCGCAGGACGCCGGCGAGGTCGCCGAACCGGTCGAGCAGCGCCGCAGCGGTCTTCTCGCCGATACCCGCGACGCCCGGCAGCCCGTCGCTGGGGTCGCCGCGCAGCACCGCGAGGTCGGCGTAGCGGTCGCCGTCCGGCACGCCGTACCGCTCGCGCAGCCGAGCCTGGTCGACCACCTCGAGGTTGCTTACCCCGCGGCCGGTGTAGAGGACCCGCACCCCGGCTGCGTCGTCGACGAGCTGGAACAGGTCCCGGTCGCCGGTGACGACGTCGACCCGGCGGCCGGCGGCCACCGCCCGGGTGACGAGCGTGCCGATGACGTCGTCCGCCTCGCAGCCCGGCGCCCCGACCCGGGCGATGCCCAGCGCGGCCAGCGCCTCGGCGATGACCGGCACCTGAGCGGCCAGCGCGGGCGGGACCTCCTCGGCGCCGGCGGCCCCGTCGCCGGCCACCCGGTGAGCCTTGTACGAGGGGAGCGCGTCGACCCGCCACTGCGGCCGCCAGTCGTCGTCCCAGCAGGCGACGACGCCCGCGGGCCGGCCCCGCTGGAGCAGCGTCGCCACCATGTCGAGGAAGCCGCGGACGGCGTTCACCGGCGTCCCGTCCGGCGCGGTCAGCGACTGCGGGACGCCGAAGAACGCGCGGAAGTACAGCGACGCGGAGTCGAGCAGCAGCAGCCGGCCGGGCCGATCGGGGGTCGACACGCGCGCATCCTGTCACCGCGGCGGGCTCAAGGTGGACCGCGGACCTGCCGATGCCGGTGCTGCGGGGCTCCCGGTGGGCCCCGTGGGTACGGGACACGGTGATCCCAACGGTCCTCACCGACCCGCCTGCCGGCGGGCACGGAGACGAACGGTCGCCCAGACCGCTGGGGGAGTGAGTGGCGAGACCGGCCCGGCCGTCAGTCGACGGGCGGGAGCACTCTGATGCACCAGTTCCTGAGGGCCGGGGCACGCCGCGCGGCGGCCCCGGTACTGACGGCGGCCCTGGTGGCCGCCGGCGTGACGGGCCTGGCGCTCGGCCCGCGGGCGGTACCGCCCGTGGAGCCGGGCACCGTGCCCGTGGCGGTCACGGACGACGGCGGGGTGCGGCTCGGGCCGGCCACGAAGTACGTCCGGGGAGACGACGGCGAGGTCCGTCGGATCCGGTGACCGCGGGCCCGGGCCCGGGCGGTGCGCCGTCCGGGCCCGGATCCGCCCGCAGCGTTAGCCTGACCGTCGTGGAGGACACCGACCGGGCGATCGTCCGGCTGCTCGTCCGTGACGGCCGGATGAGCTACACCGACCTGGCCCGGGCCACCGGCCTGTCGACGTCCGCGGTGCACCAGCGGGTCCGCCGGCTGGAGGAACGCGGTGTCATCACCGGGTACGCGGCCGTCGTCGACGCCGAGGCCGTGGGCCTGCCGATCACCGCCTTCATCTCGGTGGCGCCGTTCGACCCGTCCGCCCCGGACGACGTCCCGGACCGGTTGGCGCACCTGGCCGAGATCGAGGCCTGCCACTCGGTGGCGGGGGAGGAGTCCTACATCCTCAAGGTGCGGGTGGCGGCGCCGCGCGACCTGGAGGACCTGCTCGCCCGGATCCGGGCGGCCGCGAACGTGTCGACCCGCACGACCGTCGTGCTGTCCACCCCGTACGAGGCGCGGCCCCCGGCCGTCTGACCTCAGGCTCAGGCCTGGTCGGCCTCAGGCCTGCTCGGCGGCGACGTGCTCCTCGTGCTGGGCGGCCGCCGCCGTCCGGGACGCCGCGGCCTGGGCGTAGGCCGCCGCGTGCGCGGCGTCGGTGGCGCCGTGCCGGCGCCACCAGTCCTGGCCGGCCTGCGGCAGCGTGTCGATGGGGTCGTAGTAGACGTACTCGCGCGACAGCGCCTCGTCGTCCGCCGACTCGATCGACGTCCGGTAGTTCTTCGTCCAGTACGAGATGCCCCGCTCGGTGTCGTAGGTGTCGACCTGGTGCACCCACCGCTTGCCGACGAACGGCACGTCGCACACGATGCGCGGCGTCGCGAACCCGGGCAGGTAGCCCATGATCGAGTGCTGCAGCTGCTGGGCCCGGGCCAGCGAGACCCGCCAGTGCTCGCTGAACGGGATCATGTCGCACATGTAGAAGTAGTACGGGGTGATCGACGCCTCGTCCTGGAGGGCGAACGCGAGGTCGAGCAGCGCCTCGGTGCTGTCGTTGACGCCCCGCAGCAGCACCCCCTGGTTGCGGACGTCGCGGACGCCGGCGTCCAGCATCGCCCGGGCCGCGGCGGCCACGGCTGGGGTCAGGGAACGGGCCGTGTTGACGTGGGTGTGCACGGCCAGGTTGACCCCGCGGGCCCGGGCGACCTGGGCCACCCGGGCGACGCCCTCGACGACGTCGCCGGCGAGCCAGTGCTGCGGCAGGCCCATCAGCGCCTTCGTCGCGAGCCGGATGTCCCGGACGTTGTCCACCTCGAGCAGGCGCAGCAGGAACGACTCGAGGTTCTTCCACGGGAGGTTCGCGACGTCCCCGCCGGACACCACGACGTCGCGCACCTCCGGGTGGCCGCGCAGGTACTCCAGCATCGCCTCGTACCGGTCGACCGGTTTGAGACCGAACTTCAGCTTGGGCACCTGGGGGGTGGAGTTGCCGACCAGGTCCATCCGGGTGCAGTGCCCGCAGTACTGCGGGCAGGTCGGCAGGAGCTCGGCGAGCACCTTCGTCGGGTAGCGGTGGGTGAGCCCCTCGGCGACCCACATGTCCTGCTCGTGCAGGGAGTCCCGGGTGGCGAAGGGGTGGCTCGGCCAGTCGGTGCGACGGTCGGAGAACACCGGGAGCATGTACCGGCGCACCGGGTCCGCGTAGAAGGCCTCGGTGAACGCGGCCCCCGCCGCCGGCATCACCCCGTCGTCGAAGACCCCGGTCGCCGGGACCATGGTGTTCATCATCTGCGGGGTGACGAGCATCGACATCGTCGCCCGCTCGGCCTGGTCGCGCTCCAGGTCGGCGTAGAAGCGGTCCTCGAGCAGGTCGCCCATGAGGGCCCGGAGCTGCTTGACGTTCTTCACGCAGTTGGCCCGCTGCCACTGCACACTGGCCCACTGCTCGGCGGTGACGTCGCGCCAGCCCGGCAGCCGGGTCCAGTCCGGCTCGACGAGCTCACGACGACGGTAGACGTACGGCTGCGGCGGTGTCGTGCCCGGGAAAGCGCTCACACCTGGCAGGATAGCCGCAAGAAGTACTGCGGTACGAGAGCCGTGCCGTAAATCTTCCCGCATGTCGTCGTCTGGGCGAACAACATGGCGAACAACATGCGGCGGACCAGGAGGAGGCACCGTGCCCGTGATGTCCAGCCCGGCAGGGCGCCCGGGGTCCCCGGTCGGCCTGCACCGGGTGCTCGAGCCGGCCGGCGTCCTGCCGCAGGCGGCGACCCGCCTCGACGACCGGCCCGAGCTGTGGCCAGACGAGGTGCGGATCGACGTCGAGACCCTCAACCTGGACGCCGCCAGCTTCCGCCAGCTGTCCACGGCGGCCGGGGGCGACGGGGACGCCGTCCGCCGCGCCGTCCTCGACATCGTCGCCGCGCGCGGCAAGATGCAGAACCCGGTCACCGGCTCCGGCGGCATGCTCATCGGCACGGTCGCAGAGGTGGGGCCGCGCTCACCGCTCGGCCTGCACGTCGGTGACCGGGTGGCCACCCTCGTCTCCCTGTCGCTCACGCCGCTGCGGATCACCGACGGGCTGGCCCGGTGGGACGGGCGCACCGAGCAGGTCCCCGCGGCCGGCCACGCCATCCTGTTCGGCCGCTCCATCGCCGCCGTCCTGCCCGACGACCTCGACCCGGCGCTCGCGCTCATGGTGCTCGACGTGTGCGGGGCGCCGGCCCTCGTGCGGCGGGTCGTCCAGCAGCACCGCACCCTGCGCGGCACCGACCCCACGGTCGCGGTGGTGGGCGGGGCGGGCAAGTCCGGGTCGCTGTCCCTGGCGGCGGCCCGTGACGCCGGCGCGGCCGCCACCGTGGGCGTCGTCCCGGTCGAGCACGAGGCCGAGGCGCTGCGGGCGGCCAGGATCGCCGGGTCCGTCGTCCGCGCCGACGCCCGGGACCCCCTCGCCCTGGCCGGTGCCGTCACCGGCGCCCTCGACGGCCCGGCGGACGTCACCGTGGTCTGCGTCGACGTCCCGGGCTGCGAGCACGGCGCGGTGCTGTCGACGGCGGACGGCGGGACGGTGGTGTTCTTCTCCATGGCGACGTCGTTCAGCGCCGCGGCCCTGGGCGCCGAGGGGCTGGCCGCCGACGTCACGATGCTCGTCGGCAACGGCTACGTGCCCGGACACGCCGACTACGCCCTCGACCTCGTCCGCCGGGACGCCGGCGTCCGGGGGCTGTTCACCGCCCGGCTGGCCGACGGCGCCCGCGGCTGAGAGCCCGCCGGGCGTGCCCGTGCGTCGCGGCCGGGCGGGGCCCGGCACACTGACGGCGTGCCCGTCACCCTCTACCGCAACGGCGCGGTGTACACCCCGGCCGACCCGTTCGCCACCGCCCTCGTCGTCGACGGCGAGACCGTCGCCTGGGTCGGCTCGGACGACACCGCAGCGACCTTCTCCGACGGCGTGGACGAGGTCGTGGACCTGCAGGGCGGCCTGGTCGCGCCCGCCTTCGTCGACGCCCACGTGCACGTCACCGAGACCGGCCTCGCCCTCGGCGGCGTCGACCTGTCGGCGACCCGCACCCTGACCGAGGCGCTCGACCTCGTGGCGGCGGCGGCCCGCCGCGCCCCGGGGCAGCGGGTCCTCGGCCACGGCTGGGACGAGCGGCTGTGGCCCGAGCAGCGGCCGCCGTCGCGCGCCGAGCTCGACCGGGCGGCGTCCGGGGCCGAGGTCTACCTGTCCCGCGTCGACGTCCACTCCGCGGTGGTCTCCTCGGCGCTGGCGCAGCGCGGGGGGCTCGCGGACCTGCCCGGCTGGGACGACGGGCGGGTGGAGCGGGACGCCCACCACCGCGCCCGGGACCTCACCCGGAACCTGTCCGCCGCCGAGCGGCGTGCTGCTCAGGAGCGGGCGCTGCGCGCCGCCGCGGCCGCGGGGGTGGGCGCCGTGCACGAGTGCGCCGCCCCGCACATCGGCTCGCCCGAGGACCTGCAGGCCCTCCTGGCGCTCACCGACGGCGGCGGGTACCCGGTCGTCGTCCCCTACTGGGGGCAGGCGGTCGCCGACGACGAGAGCCTGCGCGCGGTGCTCGACGCCCTGGGCGCCGAGGTCGGCCCGCGGGTCGCCGGGCTGGCCGGGGACCTGTGCGTGGACGGGTCCGTCGGGTCGCGCACCTCGGCGTTCCGGGAGCCCTACGCCGACGCGGTCGCCGCCGGCCTGCCGGCAGACCACCGAGGCCACCTGTACCTCACCGCCGAGGAGGTGGCGGCGCACCTCGTCGCCACGACCCGCGCCGGGTTGCAGGGCGGCTTCCACGTCATCGGCGACGCCGCCGTCGACGCCGTCCTGGAGGGGGCCGCTCGAGCGGCCGAGCAGGTCGGTCTCGAGGCGCTGCGGGGCGCCCGGCACCGCCTCGAGCACGTCGAGGCGGTCGACGACGCGGCCGTCGCGGCGCTCGCCCGGCTCGGCCTGACGGCCAGCGTGCAGCCGGCGTTCGAGGCGTTCTGGGGCGGCCCGCACGGGATGTACGCCGAGCGGCTCGGCGCCGAGCGCGGCACCCGGCTCAACCGGTTCGGCTCACTGGCCGCGGCCGGTGTCCCGCTGGCCCTGGGCTCCGACTCACCGGTCACCCCGTTCGACCCGTGGTCGTCGATCCGGGCCTGCGCGTTCCACTCCGACCCCGAGGAGCGGATCTCCGCGCGGGCCGCCTTCCTCGCTGCCACGCGCGGTGGGTGGCGGGCCGCCCGGCGTGACGGCGAGGGGGTGCTCGTGCCCGGCGGCCCGGCGACCCTCGCGGTCTGGGAGCCGGCGGAGCTCGTCGTCCAGGCGCCGGACGAGCGGGTCCAGGCCTGGAGCACCGACCCGCGCTCGGGGACGCAGGGGCTGCCCGACCTCACCCCCGGCGTCACCCTGCCCCGGTGCCGGCGGACCGTCGTGGCCGGTGCCGTCGTCCACGACGCCCTCTAACGCCCCCACCCCCGTCCCTCTCCCGTGATCATGCAATCCCGCCACCCTCCCTCCCTATTTCGTGATCATGCAATCCCGCCACCCCAGCGCACCCCTCCTCTGCGCAGAATGCTGGGTTGTCGGCGCGACATGCCGCGAGACCGGTGGCGAGTCCAGCATTCTGTGGACGGACGCCTGGCGCTCCGAAGCCAGCAGGCCCCGTTCCCGGGTGGCGGGATTGCATGATCACGAACGGGGTGTTGGGCCCCACGAGGGTGGCGGGATTGCATGATCACCGAGGGGTGGGGGAGGCGGGGGAAGATTTGCGGCGAAAGAGGTTCGTCGCGGGAAGTTCGCCGCCAGGTATGGCGTAGGCTCCGAACATGTCGTCCCGTCCTCTGACTGCACGGACGCGTGCCGACCGGCCCCGACAGCTGCTGGACCTGGACCCGGTCACCGTCCGCAAGGCCCGGTCGCTGGCCCGGCGCGCCACCCGACCGGTCGTCCGTCTGGCCCGGACGCACACGACCGTCTCGGTCGAGCGCGCGACGCTGCGGATGGCCGGCCTGGCCGGAGCGGACGCCGAGCGGGTGCCCTGGGTGAACCACCTCGTGGACGCCGTCCGCGAGCAGGTGGGGATCGAGCACGGGGTCGCGCTCCCGGTCTGGGACGCCCTCGCCCGCGGGCAGGCGCCTGACCTGCTGACGCTGGCGCAGAAGGCGAGCTCGGGCGCGGTGTCGTTCCGGCTGCCGCAGGGTCGGGACGCCGACCGGGTCGCTCGCGCCGCGCGCCGGGACGTCTCCGCCGGGGTCCGGCGGATCGACCGGGCCCGAAAGGACCGGGAGCGCCTGGTCCGCCGCCTCGGCGACCCCCCGCAGCGTCCCTGGATCTACCTCATCGTCGCGACCGGGGACATCTACGAGGACATCCCCCAGGCCCAGGCGGCCGCCCGGGAGGGCGCCGACGTCATCGCCGTGATCCGCTCGACCGGCCAGTCCCTGCTCGACTACGTCCCCGAAGGGGCCACCCGGGAGGGGTACGCCGGCACCTACGCCACCCAGGAGAACTTCCGGCTCATGCGGGCCGCGCTCGACGAGGTCAGTGCCGAGCTGGGCCGCTACGTCCGCCTGACGAACTACGCCTCGGGGCTGTGCATGCCCGAGATCGCGACGCTGGCCGGGCTCGAGCGGCTCGACATGATGCTCAACGACTCGATGTACGGGATCCTCTTCCGCGACATCAACCCGGTCCGCACCTTCGTCGACCAGCGCTTCAGCCGGCAGGTGCACGCCCGCGCCGGCATCATCATCAACACCGGTGAGGACAACTACCTCACCACCGCCGACGCCGTCGAGGCCGCGCACACGGTCACCGTCAGCCAGCTCGTCAACGAGGCCCTGGCCAAGGAGGCGGGGCTGGCGGACTGGCAGCTCGGCCTCGGCCACGCCTTCGAGATCAACCCTGACCTGCCGGACTCCTTCCGGCTGGAGCTGGCCCACGCGCTGCTGGCGCGCCAGCTGTTCCCCCACGCCCCGCTGAAGTGGATGCCGCCGACGAAGCACATGACCGGCGACGTGTTCCGCGGCTACCTGCTCGACGGCTTCTTCAACCTCGCCGGGGCGATGACGGGGCAGGGGATCCTGCTCGTCGGGATGATGACCGAGGCGGTCGTCACGCCGTGGCTCAGCGACCGCGACCTGGCGCTGCAGAACGTCCGCTACGTGCTCAACGCGGCCGGCGGGCTGACCGAGGACTTCGCCCCACCCAGCGACGGCTTCATCGCCACCCGGGCCCGGCAGGTCCTCGCCGAGTCGGTCGACCTGCTGGAGCGGATCGTCGACCAGGGCATGCTCGACGCCATCGCCGAGGGCACGTTCGGGCTGATGCGCCGGCCCGCCGACGGCGGCAAGGGCCTGGACGGCGTCGCCCGGCGCGCGGACGGCTACGTCAACCCGGCCGTCGACCTGCTGGAGGAGGGCGCCACCCGATGACGAGCACCGAGGAGCGCAGCGCCGTCCGGGGGCACGCCCAGGACCCGGGGGAGAAGCGGGTGGTGCGGCCCTACGGCGACACCACCGGCGACGGGATGGTGCAGCTGTCCTTCACCCTCCCCGTGGCCCACGACAAGCGGGCCGAGGGCGCGGCCCTGCAGCTGGCGGCGAAGATGGGCGTCGAGCCGGCGATGGTCGTGCACGCCAAGGCCATGGGACCGCACTTCACGTTCTTCATCGTCTACGGCTCGGTGCACCACCTCGTCGACCTCGCCCAGGTGCAGGTGGTCGAGCGGGAGTACCCGTTGCTGTCCGCCAAGGAGGTGGACACCGCGATCAAGGCGGGGCTGGGTCGCCCGCTCGTCGTCGTCGGGGCGTGCATCGGCACCGACGCGCACACGGTCGGCATCGACGCGATCCTCAACATCAAGGGCTTCGCCGGCGAGAAGGGGCTGGAGTACTACGGCCAGATCGAGGTGGTCAACCTCGGCGCCCAGGTGCTCGTCCCGGACCTCGTCGAGCGGGCCCAGCAGGCCGGTGCGGACGCCGTGCTCGTCTCCCAGGTCGTCACCCAGCGCGACGCCCACCTGCACAACACCCGGGAGATGGCCGCGGCGTTCCGCGAGGCGTACCCGGCGGACCGTCGTCCGCTGCTCGTCGTCGGCGGTCCGCGGTTCGACGAGACCGCTGCGGCAGCGCTCGGCGTCGACCGGGTGTTCGGCAGGGGCACGACCCCTGGGGAGGTGGCGTCGTACCTCGTGCACGCCCTGGTCCCAGGCGGCGGCGCACGCAGCGAGCGACAGGAGCACCACCGATGAGCCAGGAGCAGGACCCCCGGACCGGGCTGACCGTCGTGCACCGCCGGTACGTCCCGTACGCGCACGCCCACTACGCCGGTGATCTCGTCGACGGGGCGTACTGCCTGGGCCTGTTCGGGGACGTGGCGACGGAGCTCTGCATCCGCACGGACGGCGACGAGGGCCTGTTCGCCTCGTACTCCGACGTGCAGTTCCTCGGGCCGGTGCGCGCCGGCGACGTCCTGGAGGTCACCGGGACCGTGGTCCGGGTGGGACGGCGCAGCCGGGAGATCGACTTCGCCGTCCGAGTGGTCTGCCGGGGGCGTCCGGACGTGCGGGAGTCGGCCGCCGAGGTGCTCCCCGACCCGCTGGTGGTCACCACCGCCCGGGGAACCGTCGTCGTCCCGGGCCCGGCCTGAGGCCAGTCCCACAGCGGGGCGGTCAACGGGGGAGCACGGCGGACACGCCGACGGAGACTCCGACACGCAGGACCTTGGTCACGTCTTCGTCAAGAAGCCGGGGCCGCTGACCTGCGCGAACGCACAAAACCGCAGGTCAGACGGCAGTTGACAGGTCGGGGCGGCGGAGTACCTTCGCCCCTGCGGTCGTCGCTGTACGGCGGGGGCCACAGGACGTTCCCGGGGGAGCTGCGGGGCACGGGCCAGCACGGCAGGCGGACCTGCTCGTCGAGCCAGACCCGAGGCGCACGCAGCCCCTCCGGGGCACCGACGTCCTGCCACCTGGCGGTGGGCCCACGGTCAGGCCCGCGTGCTCAGTAGACAACGGACCGTCCCGGGCAGCCAGTCCCGGTCCGGCCCGGTCCGAAGGGCACGCGGGCCGACCGCGTCTCCAGGTGCCTGTCCCACGGCGACTATCGTGACGTGGTGCGCGCACCCACCCCCGTGGCCCCCGTGCTGCCGACCACGGCAGCGGTGGTCGGCGCCGTGGCTGCCGGGCTCGCCCTGGACCTGTCGTTCCCCGACCCGGGCGTCTGGCCACTGGCGCCGGTCGGTGTCGCGCTGCTCGTGCTCTCGGTTGCCGGACGCCGCACCCTGCCCGCAGCCGGGCTCGGACTGCTCGCCGGGTCGGCCTTCTTCGGCCCGCTGCTGCACTGGGCCGGCATCTACGTCGGCTGGATCGCGTGGGTGCCGCTCGCCGTCCTGCAGGCCCTGTACGTGGCGTTGTTCGCCGCAGGGGCGACCTGGGCCCTCCGGTCGCCCGGTGGTCCGTTCGTGCGCGCGGTGGCGGTGGCCGCGTGGTGGGTCGCGGTGGAGGCACTGCGGGCCCGGACGCCGTTCGGCGGGTTCGGCTGGGGCCGGCTCGCCTTCTCCCAGGCCGACGCCCCCACCCTCGGGCTGGCAGCCCTGGGAGGTGCGCCGCTCGTCTCGTTCGCCGTCGCCCTGGCCGGTGGGCTGCTCGCCGCCGGAGCCGCCGCGGCGCTGCGCCGCCGCCGCGACTCTCCGCGCACCGGTGCGGCACGGCCGCGATCCCGGGCCGCCGCCCTGGCCGTCGTCCTCGCAACCGCCGCGACCGTCGTCCTGGCGGCGGGTGCGCTCGTCCCGCGGCCCACGGCCGCGCAGGCGGGCGAGCTGCGGGTCGCCGCGGTCCAGGGCAACGTGCCGCGGGCCGGCCTGGACTTCAACGCCGAGCGCCGCGCCGTCCTGGACAACCACGCCCGGGCCACCACCGAGCTGGCCGAGCGGGTGGACGCCGGCGCCACCGAGCGTCCCGACGTCGTGCTGTGGCCGGAGAACTCCAGCGACATCGACCCGCTGCTCAACGCCGACGCCGCGGCCGTGATCGACGCGGCGGCGCAGGCGGTGGGCGCGCCGGTCCTCGTCGGCGCCGTCCTGCGCGTGGGGGAGGAGAACCTCGCCAACACCACCCTGGTCTGGGAGCCGGGGACCGGCCCCGTCGACGAGTACGTCAAGCAGCGTCCGGTGCCGTTCGCCGAGTACGTGCCGTACCGGGAGGTGTTCCGGCGCCTGACCAGCGCGGTCGACCTGGTCGCCAAGGACTTCGTCGCCGGCGACGAGGTCGGCCTCCTGGAGGCGGCCGGGACGCCGCTGGGCAACCTGATCTGCTTCGAGGTCGTCGAGGACGACCTGGTCCGCGACGCCGTGCGCGCCGGCGGGGAGCTGCTCGTCGTCCCGACGAACAACGCCACCTTCGGGTACACCGACGAGAGCGTCCAGCAGCTGGCGATGAGCCGCCTGCGCGCCGTCGAGCACGGCCGTGCGGTCGCCCACATCTCCACCGTGGGTGTCAGCGCGCTCATCGCCCCGGACGGCGCGGTGCTCGCCGACACCGTTCTGTTCACCACCGCGGTGCTGGAGGGCGACCTGCCGCTACGGACCGCGACGACCCCTGCCACCCGGCTGGGGGAGGCACCAGAGCTGGCGCTGTCGGCGCTCGGCGTCCTGGCCGTCCTGGTCGGCGCCGCTCGGGGACGTCGCCGTGGCCCGGCCCGCCCCGCCGGCCGTGCAGGTGCCCGGAGGCCCGGCCCGGACGGCGACCCGGACCCCACCGGCCCGGCCGGCCCCCGTCGAGCCGTCACCGAGGAGGTGGGCGCGTCGTGAGGGTGCTCGTCGTCGTCCCCACCTACAACGAGCGGGCGAGCCTGCCGGGGACGCTGCGCCGGCTGCGCACCGCGGTACCCGAGGCCGACGCGCTCGTCGTCGACGACGCCAGCCCGGACGGCACCGGCGACCTCGCCGACGCCCTCGCCGCGGACGACGAGCAGGTCCACGTCCTGCACCGGGCGGCCAAGGAGGGGCTCGGGGCCGCGTACGTCGCCGGGTTCGGCTGGGGCCTGGAGCGCGGGTACGACGTCCTGGTCGAGATGGACGCCGACGGGTCCCACCAGCCCGAGCAGCTGCCCCGGATGCTCGCCGCGCTCGCCGACGGCGCCGACCTCGTCCTGGGGTCCCGGTGGGTGCCGGGGGGCGCGGTGCACAACTGGCCCCGCCACCGGCTGCTCCTGAGCCGGGGGGGCAACGTCTACACCCGGCTGGTCACCGGGATCGGGCTGCACGACGCCACCGGCGGGTTCCGGGTGTTCCGGCGGGAGGTGCTCCAGGGCCTGGACCTGGCGGACGTCGCCTCCCAGGGCTACTGCTTCCAGGTGGACCTGGCGTGGCGCGCCGTGCGAGCCGGGTACGACGTCCGCGAGGTGCCGATCGACTTCGTCGAGCGCGCCGTCGGCACCAGCAAGATGAGCCGTGACATCGTCCTGGAGGCGCTGTGGCGGGTGACGCTCTGGGGGGTGACCCACCGGGTGTCACAGGTCACCGGGTCCCTGCGTCGCAGGCGGAGCCGACGTGAGGAGGCGGCGTGGCGGGCGTGAACCGGCGCGGGGGCTGGGTGCGCTGGGTCGTCGTGGCTCTGCTCGTCGTCCCGCTCGCCGAGCTGCTCGTGATCCTGCAGGTCGGGGACCTGATCGGCGGGTGGCCGACGGTGCTGCTCCTGGTCGCCGAGTCGGCTCTGGGCGCCTACCTGCTGGGCCGCGAGGGCCCGGCGACGTGGCGACGGCTTCAGGCGGCTCTGGGCGCGGGCCGGATGCCCTCGGCGGAGCTGACCGACGCCGCGCTGGTGCTCGTCGGGGGGACCCTGCTGCTCACTCCCGGGTTCATCACCGACGCCGTCGGGTTCTTCTGCATCCTGCCCCCGACGCGGCCGCTGGCCCGCCGGTGGGTCCTCGCGGCCTTCCGCCGCCGCGTCACGGCGCGGGTCGTGCCCGGGTCCGGTCCGGCCAGGGGGCCGCAGCGGGGCCCCGGTCCGGACGACGTGATCGAGGGCGAGATCGTCGAGGAGTGACGAGGCCGGCCGCGTCCCTGGGGGGAGGGGACGCGACCGGCCTCGGTTCAGGAGCCGGCGCACGGCCGGCACGGGTCAGGCGCTGCGTCGTCCGCTGTGCAGTCGACCGCTGCGCAGCAGCTCCAGGCGCTCGTCGAGCAGGACCTCGAGCTCGGCGATCGTGCGCCGCTCCAGCAGCATGTCCCAGTGGGTGCGCTGCGGCCGGGTGGGCTTGGCCTCGGGACGCTCGCCGTCCCGCAGCAGCGCCTCAGCGCCGCAGCGGCACTCCCACAGCGGGGGCACGTCGGCCTCCACCGAGAACGGGATGGTGATCGTGTGCCCGTTGGGGCAGTCGTAGACGGCGATGGTGCGCGGGGCCGGCTCGACGCCCTCGTCGTTCTCCATGCTCTGGGCACCCAGTCGGGTGCCTCGCAGGCTGCGGTCGCTCATGTGGTCCCCCTCAGCTCCTCGGGCGACGCCCCGGGTCGAGGCGTTCGGCGTGCCGCTCACCGGGTCCAACGCGGGGCCGGCGAGCGGTGTTCCGGGCGGGCGTGTGGGAGGGCGCACGTCCGCGCGTTGCCGGGGCTGCACCGGCGTGACCGGGGCCGCGGACCTCGCTGCTCACACCTTGCGTGGCTGGACGTTGCCGGCGTCGGCGATGCCCTTGCGGACGTCGACCTTGACCAGCAGGAGCCCACCGACGACGAAGAAGACGAGGAGCGACAGGATCGCGGGGCGGTAGGAGTCGGTGAGCTGGAACATCAGCCCGAACAGGAAGGTGCCGAACCAGCTGGTGCCGCGCTCGGCGGCCTGGTACAGGCTGAAGTACTCGGCCTGGCGACCGAGGGGCACGAGCTGGCTGTACAGCGAGCGGGACAACGCCTGGGTGCCGCCGAGCACGAGACCGATGCCGACGGCCAGCGCGAGGAAGAGGGCGAACTGGCCCTCGGGCAGGACGAAGCCGACGGCCACCACACCGGTCCACATGACGATCCCGTAGAGCACCGACCGCTTGGCGCCGATCCTGGCGGCCATCCGCCCGAACAACAGCGCGCCACCGAAGGCGACGAACTGGACGAGCAGGATCGTGATGATCAGCTGTGACTCGTTGAACCCGAGCTCGGCCTGGCCGTAGAGGCTCGAGGAGCCGATGACGGTCTGGATGCCGTCGTTGAAGAACAGGTACGCCGCGAGGAACAGCAGTGTCTGCGGGTAGCCGCGCAGGTGCTTGAGGGTCTGCCAGAGCTGCCCGAACGACTCGGTCACCAGGTTGCCGCGCTCGACCGGCGCGAGCCGCACGGGAGGCCGGTTGCGCAGCCCGAGGAACGGGATGAGCGTGAACACCCCCCACCAGATCCCCGCACTCAGCAGGGAGATCCGGACCGTCTGGCCGGCGTCCAGACCGAGGGAGCCGCCCATCGTCACCAGCGCCAGGTTGACCGCCAGCAGCAGGCCCCCTCCCAGGTAGCCGAGCGCCCAGCCGCGCGAGGACACCCGGTCCCGCTCGTCGGGGGTGGCGATCTGGACCAGGATCGCGTCGTAGACGACCAGTGAGGCGCCCAGGCAGATGTTGGCGACGAACTGCAGGGCGGCCCCCAGCTGCCAGTTCGTGCCGGTGACGAGGAACATGGACGCCGCGGCCAGGGACCCGACCCAGGCGAACCCGGCGAGCAGGTGCTTGGGGCGAGGTGAGCGGTCGGCGATCGCCCCGACCACGGGCAGCAGCAGCGCCGACAGCAGGGTCGAGGCGGTGACGACGTACAGGGCCAGCGAGCCGGCGGCCACCGGCAGACCGAGGACCGACAGGTCCGTCGTGCAGACCTCGTCGGCGGGCACGTCCGGGCAGGCTGCCGCCCGGGCCACCGACGACAGGTACGGCACGAACAGCACGGTGGCCGTGGTGGTGACGTAGGCGGAGTTGGCCCAGTCGTAGAAGTACCAGGCACGCTGCTCGCGCCTGCGCTCCTGCTCGGTCGCGGCGACGGGGCTCACGGCGGGTGTGGACACGGCGGCATCATCCTGCCCGAGGGCGTCCTCGTGGGAGCACCTCGGGCAGCGTGTCGGCGGTGCCGCCGGTGCCGCCGGTGCGGCCAGTGCCGGTGGCGGTCAGCCGCCGTACTCCCAGTGCCAGGGCTCGGGCCTGCTGCCGTCCTGCTGGGCCCACCCGGGGTGGAACCAGCCGAACAGGGGCGCGTTCCACTGCATCCAGATGTGCTGCTCGGTGCCGAACTCCTCGATCCCCCCGCACAGGTCCACGGCCGTGCCCCACCCGTGGTTGCTCGTGCCGGGCGCCGCGGCCAGGTCGGGTTTGGTACCGAACACGGCCACCTGCGCGTCGAGCGGACGGTAGGAGTCGGTGACGCAGATCGGTTCACCGAACCGCGCCCGGTAGGCCTCGTCGAGCTGGGTGAACGCGTACGCCGCGTCAGCGCGCAGCCGGTGGCCGTCCTGCGGGAGCGGGCACAGCGCGTCGAGGGGCACGGCCCCGTTGGGGTACAGGTGGGTCGGTCCCCCCTTGCAGTCACCCACCGGACCGGTCACCGCGTTCGGACCCTTGCGGCCGGTCGCCGCATCGGCCGCGAGCCGGTGCTGCTCGGCGGCGGCCCGCACGAGGGCCAGCTGCTCGGCCCGCTCCTGGGCGGACTCGACGTCCTTCTCCAGGACCGTGAGCATCTCGTCGAGGACGACGAGCTGCTCCTGCTGCTCGGCGAGCAGGGCGTCGGCCTCCTCCTTGGCCTCGGCCGCGCGGGCAGCGGCCTCCTCGGCCTCGAGGGTCGCGGCGGCGGCGCGGCGGGCGGCGTCCCGCTGGACGGCCGCGGCCTGCTCGGCAGTGTCGACGGCGGTGCCCTGGACGCGCCCGACGACACGGAGCATCGACAGTCGTTGGCCGAGCTCGTCGGTGGTCCGGGCGCCGAAGACGGTCATCAGGCCCTCGTAGTCGGCCATCGCCCCGCCGTCCCGGTAGGCCTTGGAGGCCCAGCGGCCGAGATCGTCGCGGTTGCCGGCGAGCACCTCGCGGGCAGCGGCGAGACGACGCTCCTGGACCTGCTGCTCGGCCTTGGCCGCGTCCTGGTCGGCCAGGGCGCGCTGGTAGCGCTCCATCGCCTCACCGGCCTGGGCCGCGAGCTCGGCCAGGCGGTCCCGGGCGTCCTGCAGGGCCTGCTCCTGGGCGGCCCGTTCGGCCTCCAGCAGCTCGGCGTGCTCCCGCTCGGCCGCCAGGTCCTCGGCACTGGGACCCTCACCGTCGACGGGCAGGTCACCGGGGGACAGGCTCCCGGGCGGGTCCACGGCCACGGTGGCGGCCTCGGCCGGCGCGCCTCCGTCGTCCGCGCCTGCGGGGGCAGGGAGCAGCAGAGCCAGCGAGACGGCGGCCGCCACGGTCGCGACGAGGCGCCGGCCCGGTCTGCTCCGCTCGGTCATGACACCGTCCGTGATCGTCGTCGTGGGACGCACCTGGACGTCGTGCGCCCTCGATGACATCACCGATGTGTTCTCCCCGTAGGTCGTTTGCGCCATGTCCACCAGTCAGCCGTGTCCACCAGTCAGCCATGTCCACCAGTCAGCTGAGACCAGACCGGCCGTTGAGGACGGGGCGACCATAACCCGAGCCGCCGCCGGCGCGCTCGTCCGGCTGTGGACGACCCCGGGGCGTGTGAGCCCGCCGGACGGCCCTAGCGTGGCGGCCGTGACCGACACACCGATGACTCCTCCGATGACGTACCGGCAGCTCGGCGACTCCGGCCTCACCGTCTCCACGGTCGGCCTGGGGTGCAACAACTTCGGGGGCCGCATCGACGCTGAACGAACCCAGGAGGTCGTCGACGCGGCGGTCGACGCCGGCATCACGCTGTTCGACACCGCCGACACCTACGGTGGCACCCCGGGAGCCAGCGAGGAGCTGCTCGGCCGGGCGCTGGGCCGGCGGCGGGCCGACGTCGTCGTGGCGACGAAGTTCGGGATGGACATGGGGGACACCTACGGTGCCGCCCCGCAGGCCCGGGGCTCGCGCCGGTACGTGCGCCGGGCGGTCGAGGCCAGTCTGCGACGGCTCGGCACGGACTGGATCGACCTCTACCAGCTGCACCGCCCGGACCCGCTGACGCCGGTGGAGGAGACGCTGGCGGCGCTGCACGAGCTCGTCCTGGAGGGCAAGGTGCGGTACATCGGGTCGTCGAACTTCGCGGGCTGGCAGGTCGTCGACGCCGACTGGACCGCCCGCACCGCCGGCCTCACCCGGTTCGTCTCGGCGCAGAACGAGTACTCGCTGCTCAAGCGGGACGCCGAGCGGGAGCTCGTCCCGGCGCTGGAGCGCACCGGGGGCGGGCTGCTGCCGTTCTACCCGCTGGCGTCCGGGCTGCTCACCGGCAAGTACCGGCGCGGACAGGGCGCCCCCGCGGGCACCCGGCTGGTCAGCCGCCCCGAGCGCCTGGCGGCCGCAGACTTCGACCGGATCGAGGCGATCGACCGGTACGCCCAGGAGCGCGGGCTCACGATGCTCGACGTCGCGATCGGTGGGCTGGCCGCCCAGCCCACGGTCGCGTCCGTGATCGCCGGGGCGACGTCGGCGGAGCAGGTCCGCGCCAACGTGCGGGCCGGCTCCTGGCAGCCGACCGCCGAGGACCTCGCCGCCCTCGACGAGATCACCTCCGCCCCCCGCGCCTGACCCACCCCCTCCCCGTGATCATGCAATCCCGCCACCCCCACCCGCACCCTCATTCGTGATCATGCAATCCCGCCACCCGCCGACTCGCAGAATGCTGGGTTGGTGGCGCGACACGCCGGCCAGGCTGTGCTGAGCGCAGCATTCTGTGGTGGAGGCGCGCCACCCGACATGGGCTCACACGGCAACGAAGACCAGTTGTCATCCCTCGGGGTGGCCGCCAGCGGCCAGGAGGCGTTCATGCAATCCCGCCACCCTTGACTCCGGAGTGGAGGGTGGCGGGATTGCATGATCACCAAGGAGGAGGACGGGGGAGGGGACGGCGAGGAGGTGCTTGGCCGTGGCACCCTCGGCGGGATGAGCACGCCACTGACCGGAGACCCGCTGACGGTCGACCGGCACCCCGACCTGCACCCCGCGGACCGGCATGACCGGATCCGGGTGCACGGGGCCCGGGAGAACAACCTCAAGGACGTCGACGTCGAGCTCCCGAAGCGACGCCTGACGGTGTTCACCGGCGTCTCCGGCTCCGGGAAGAGCTCGTTGGTCCTCGACACGATCGCCGCCGAGTCGCAACGGATGATCAACGAGACCTACAGCGCGTTCGTCCAGGGCTTCATGCCCGCGCTGTCGCGTCCGGACGTCGACCTGCTCGACGGCCTGACGGCCGCCATCGTCGTCGACCAGGAGCGGCTGGGCGCGAATCCGCGCTCCACGGTCGGGACGGTCACCGACGCCAACGCCATGCTCCGCATCCTCTTCAGCCGTCTCGGTGAACCGCACATCGGCGGCCCCAGTGCGTTCTCCTTCAACGTGCCGACGGTCCGGGCCAGTGGCGCCATCACCGTCGAACGAGGCAGCACTGCGAAAGCGAGGAAGGCGACCTTCAGCCGGCTCGGCGGCATGTGCCCGCGGTGCGAGGGCATGGGGACGGTCTCGGACGTCGACCTGGCGGCCCTCTACGACGAGACCAAGTCCCTGGCCGAGGGGGCACTCAAGGTCCCCGGCTACACGATGGACGGCTGGTACGGGCGCATCTTTGCCGGCAGCGGCTTCTTCGACATGAACAAGCCGATCGCGGCCTACAGCAGACGCGAACTGCACGACCTGCTCCACCGCGAGCCGACGAAGATCAATGTCGACGGCATCAACCTCACCTACGAAGGCCTCATCCCGCGGATCCAGAAGTCGATGCTGTCCAAGGACGTCGACACGCTCCAGCCGCACGTCCGCGCCTTCGTCGAGCGCGCGGTCACGTTCCAGACCTGCCCGGAGTGCGACGGCACCCGGCTGGCGCCCCAGGCGCGCTCGTCGAGGATCCGCGGCCAGAACATCGCCGACCTGTGCCGGATGCAGATCAGCGACCTGGCGGTGTGGGTCCGCGAGCTCGAGGAGCCGACCGTCGCGCCGCTGCTCGCCGGTTTGCAGCACCTTCTGGACGCCTTCACGCAGATCGGCCTGGGGTACCTGTCCCTGGAGCGCCCGTCGGGCACGCTGTCCGGGGGAGAGGCGCAGCGCACCACGATGATCCGGCACCTGGGGTCCGCGTTGACCGACGTCACGTACGTGTTCGACGAGCCCACGATCGGCCTGCACCCGCACGACATCCAGCGGATGAACACGCTGCTGCTCCAGTTGCGCGACAAGGGGAACACCGTGCTCGTCATCGAGCACAAACCAGAGACCATCGACATCGCGGACCACGTCGTCGACCTCGGGCCCGGCGCCGGCACGGCCGGTGGCACGGTGTGCTTCGAGGGCAACGTCACGGGCCTGCGGAGCAGCGGCACCACCACCGGTCGCCACCTCGACGACCGGGCCAGGCTCAAGGACGCCGCTCGGGCGCCGTCCGGGGCCCTCGAGGTCCGGGGGGCGTCCCTGCACAACCTGCGGGACATCGACGTGGACGTCCCGCTCGGCGTCCTGTGCGTCGTGACCGGGGTAGCCGGGTCCGGCAAGAGCTCGCTCGTGCACGGCTCTATCGCCGGCCGCGACGGCGTCGTCGTCATCGACCAGGGCGCGATCCGCGGCTCCCGGCGCAGCAACCCGGCGACGTACACCGGCCTGCTCGACCCGGTCCGCAAGGCCTTCGCCAAGGCCAACGGCGTGAAGCCGGCACTGTTCTCCGCAAACTCCGAGGGTGCCTGCCCCACCTGCAACGGCGCCGGCGTCGTCTACACCGACCTCGGCGTGATGGCCACGGTCGAGTCGGTCTGCGAGGACTGCGAGGGCCGGCGCTTCCAGCTCGCCGTGCTGGAGTACACGCTGGCGGGGCGGAACATCGCCGAGGTGCTCGCCATGTCAGTGAGCGAGGCCGAGGCCTTCTTCTCCGAGGGCCGGGCCCGGACGCCGGCCGCCCACGCCGTCCTGCACCGGCTCGCCGACGTCGGGCTGGGCTATCTGACCCTCGGCCAGCCGCTGACGACCCTGTCGGGCGGCGAGCGGCAGCGGCTCAAGCTGGCCACCCAGATGGGACAGAAGGGCGAGGTCTACGTCCTGGACGAGCCCACCGCCGGGCTCCACCTGGCGGACGTCGAGCAGCTCCTCGGCCTGCTGGACCGGCTCGTGGACGCCGGGCGATCGGTCGTGGTCATCGAGCACCACCAGGCCGTGATGGCCCACGCCGACTGGATCATCGACCTCGGCCCGGGTGCCGGGCACGACGGCGGCCGCGTCGTCTTCGAGGGCACGCCGGCCGACCTGGTGGCTGCCCGCTCGACGCTGACCGGCGAGCACCTCGCGGCCTACGTGGGCGCGGCATGAGCCGGGTGGTGCTCATGTGCGGCCCGGCAGGGTCGGGAAAGTCGACCTACGCACGGCGTCTGGAGGCCGAAGGCATGGTCCGGCTCTCGATCGACAGTGAGCTCTGGAGACGCGGCCACCCGAAGCCATTACCGTCCACGGAGGTCCACAACGAGATCGAGACACAGTTGCGACAGCGGCTGCTTGAACTCGTCACTGCGGGACGGGACGTCGTCCTCGACTTCTCCTTCTGGTCGCGGGCATGCGGAACGAATACCGACGTCTCCTGGCACCCACCGGGGTGATCCCCGAGACGGTCCACGTCGTCACCGACCGGGAGACCGCCCTGGCGCGGCTTCGTGCCCGCCGCGGCACCCATCCGGACGACGTCGTCCTGCCGCCCGAGGTGGCCGCCCGCTACATCGACCACTTCGAGCCGCCCACCGCGGACGAGGGGCCCCTGACCGTCGTCGACGGTGAGGGTCCACCGCCGGACACACCACGGTGACGGTGCCCGGTGCATGTCACCTCGCGACGTGTACCGAGGCCAAGCTTGGCCACGGTGCCTAGAGTGGTGACATGACGACGGTGAACATCGGGCAAGCCAAGACAGAGTTGTCCCGGCTCATTGCACTGGCCCTCGCAGGAGAGGACGTCGAGATCGCGAAGGACGGCGTCCCAGTGGTCCGACTGGTCCCGCTGGACCAGACGAAGCCGGGCGCCCGGTTCCTCGCCGCTCGAGGCTCGCTCGCAGGACGGATCCGGGTCGGCGACGACTTCGAGTTCACCGACGCTGAGCTTGAGGAGATGCTCGACCCGTGAGGCTGCTCCTCGACACCCATGTCGTCCTCTGGCAGCTCTCGGGCGAACGTGAGCTGTCGGCGCCGGCCCGGGACGCGATCGAAGCGGCCGACGACCTGTTGCTGAGCGCGGTGTCATTCGCGGAGATCGGGATCAAGGCTGCGGTGGGGAAGTTGGACGTCCCCGACGACTTGCAGGGGAAAGTCTCCGATGCCGGCGTTCGAGTTCTCGCTCTTTCGCCGGCCCATGGGCTGCACGTTTCTCATCTTCCCGTGCATCACCGCGACCCATTCGACCGACTGATCATCGCCCAAGCCATCATGGAGCGCCTGACCGTCGTCACGGCCGATACTCGTTTCCAGGCTTACGGAATCCGCCTACTGGCTACGTAGTAGCGGGCGAGAAGTGACGGCGATGGAATGTCTCGCCTGAGGTGCCACGATGTGCTACGTGCGCACGATCAGCCAACGGGAACTGCGCAATGACAACGCGGAGGTGATGCGCAGCGTCGAGCAGGGGGAGTCGTTCACGGGACCCGCCGAGGTGTGCCCGTGGCACGCCTGTCGCCGATCAGCCCGGAGTCGGACCTGCAGTGCGTACGGCCCGCCACGTCCTCGACCAGTGCTGCCGGTCGGCGGCGCGTGCAGCTGCCCATCAGCACGACGGCGCTGCTGGGCGACCTGCGCGGTGACCGGTGAGCCGCTGGTACCTGGACACATCCGCGGCGTTGAAGCTCATCATCGAGGAGGTCGAGTCGGACGCGCTCGCCGGCGTCATCGACGAGGAGACCCCTGAGCTGGTGGCCTGCCTGCTCCTGGAGACGGAGCTGCGGCGCGCCATGCACTGGCATCCCGCCCTCAATCAGGAGCTGGCGTCCGACGTCCTCGACGGGGTCTCGCTGTAGGAGGTGCCCGGCTCCCTGTTCCGAGAGGCCGGTCTGCTGCCCGGTGCGCAGCTGCGGTCACTGGATGCTCTTCACCTGACCGCGGCCGTGCGGCTGTCGGTGGATGCCGTCGTCACCTACGACGCCCGAATGATCGATGGTGCGCGCGGCCTCGGGCTGCGCGCCCTCTCGCCCACCTGAGAGACGCCGTTACCGATCATGGTCGGCCGACCGCGCGGACAGTCCCTGTCGGCGTCCGGCGAGGGCGTCGCTGGGCGTGGCCATGATCGAGGCCCGCCCGACTTGATAGCCGATAATGGACATTATGTCACTCCGATCTGAGAGGCGCACGCTCCCGGGATATCGGTTCCCGCCCCCACACGTCGCGCAGAGAGGACGACGTGACTCGGACTGCAGCAGGACGCGGTCCGCCGACGTCATCGGCTCCTCGTCGCCGACATGACGGCCGGTGAAGACATCCCAGCACGTGTCCGACCCGAGGCGAATGGATGTGATGAGGGCCGGGACCGGGCGCTGAGCATAGGCGGAACTAGCGAGCCGGACGGCCAACGACCAGGTCACGCAGGCAACCTGGTCGTGCTCAGTATGCACATCGCTGGCGCGCCGTGGCCTTCTCCGCCCTCAGCCGACGACGGTGTTCCGGACGGCCATCCGGACGACGTCCTGCAGCCTGCCGGTCCGCTCGTACGTCTCACGCTGTCGGGCAGCGCCGTTGCCCCGCTCCCACAGGTCCTGCAGCAGCGACCGCACGGTGCCCAGGTCTCCGTCGTCGTCGAGCGCATCGCTGACATGGTCGACCAGCGCGGTGAGGACGTGCCCTGCCGGCGCCGACCGCAGGTTCCTCGGGTCGACGAGCGTGTCGCGCAGCCCGGAGCGCGCCGCCCGCCAGTTCGCCGCCCGCAGGATCTCCGTCCGGACTGCCGGGACCGGTTCCCCCGCCGCCGCCTGCCGAGCAGCGGTCTCGACGAGGCCGCGGGACAACGCGGCCAGCAGCACGGTGTCGTCCGGGTGCAGACACACGTCGCTGACCCGGACCTCGACCGTCGGGTAGTCGGCCGACAGCCGCGCGTCGAAGTACGTCATCCCCCGGTCGAGCAGCGTCCCGCTCGCGATCAGGCTCTCGATGGTGCCGTGGTAGCCATCGGCGGACCCAAACGGCTCGTAGGGACCGGCCGAGGGCCAGCGGCCCCACACCTGGGTGCGGAAGCTCTCGTAACCACTGTCGGCACCCTGGTAGAACGGGGAGTTCGCCGAGATGGCGATGAGCACCGACAGCCACGACCGGAGCCGGTCCAGGACGGCGACGCCTTCCTCGTCGTCGGCGACCTCCACGTGCACGTGGCACCCGCAGGAGAGCTGCTCGGCAGCGGTCAGCCCGAACTCCCGGGCCATCCGGCGGTACCGCCGGCTCGGGGTCAGTGTCGGCTCGGCCGGCAGCGGCGTCACCGCCAGCGCCGCCAGCTCGACCCCCGCCTCGTGAGCTGCGTCGGCGGCCGCCCGGCGGTAGCGGCGCACCTCGGCGGCGACGTCCTCCAGGCGGCGCCGAGGCCGGGTGGCGGACTCCACCTGCTCCTGCTGGAGCTCGGCCTCCACCTCTCCCCCAGGCCCGTCGTCCCTGCCCAGCCGCTGCGCCGCGCGGCCCAGCACCGCTCCGGCGAGGGCCTTGGGCCGGCCCGTGGCAGGGTCGACGAGGAGCAGCTCCTCCTCCACACCCAGCTGTCGCGTCATCGGGTCAGTGTCGTGGGCGCCGCAGTCCGGTGCGTCGCAGCCACCACAGCCCCACGACCGGCAGCACGAGCGGGACGTAGCCGTACCCGGCGCCGAACTGCGACCACACCGTCGCCTCCGGGAACGCGGCCGGCACCAGGACGCTGATCAGACCGACGACGAGCACACCGACCATCTCGACGGACACCGCCACGACCGCGACCCGGCGGGACGTCGTCCCGCCACGGGCCAGCGCGACGGTGGCGACGATGTAGACGGCCGCCGCGAACCCGGACAGGAGGTACGCGACCGGCGCCGCCGCGAAGTCGGTGGCGATCTGGACGCCGGCCCGGGCGCTGGCGGAGACCGCGAACACCGCGTAGACGGCGACCAGCAGCCGGCCGAAGCCGGCTCCGGTCTCCCCCGGCCGCGTGCTCGGCGACTCAGCCACCGGCGCTCCAGATCTGCTCGAGGCGCAGCACGAGCACCGCGACGACGGCGCCGGCCAGGGCCAGGACGCCGTTGCCCCACCGGCTGCGCTCCCCGATCGCCCAGAACGCGCCGACCGGCAGCAGCAGGACCGCGGTGAGCCAGTAGCCGATGAAGGTGATCGAGTCGACGCCGTCAGCCTGGCCGAGCCGGACGACGCCCACGACGGCGGCGACCATGAGGACGACCTCGACGACCGCCGTGACGAGCAGCTGCGGCCCGCTGACCCGACGTCCCAGCACCGTCTGCACCACGGCCCAGAGCGCGACGACCAGCGCCGCGACGACGAGCCCGGTGGTCAGTGCGGGAGTCACGGGCCGAGGATAGGGAGCCGGCCCGCACGCCTCTCCCCCGGCCTTCCGTCCGGGGACGACGGTCAGCCCGGGGCGACGGTCAGCGTTCCGGCAGGACGCCGTGCGCGGCCGCCAGCCGGTTGAGCTCCTCGAGCCGCCCCTCGTGCACGATGGCGTCCTGGACCTCGCCCTCGGCCCGTGCCCGCTCCAGAGCCGTGCGCGCCTCGGCGATCGCCGTGGTGATGGCCTCGACGAACTCCGGCATGGTGCCTCCTCGGGGAGCCGCTGACCCGCTGCGGACCACGTCATGGTCGCAGACAAGTCAAGAACAGGTAAACCAGGCGCGCCTGGAGGACCGTGTCGCCGTCGTGGCGTTCGGGTCAGGCGGGGTCGAGGACGAGAACGAGGTCCCCGCCCTCCACCTGCTGCACCCCGCCGACCGCCAGCCGGCTCACGGTGCCCGCCACGTGGGCGGTGATCGACGCCTCCATCTTCATCGCCTCGATGGTGGCGACCGTCTGCCCGGCCTCGACGACGTCCCCCTGGGCGACCACCGGGGTGACGACGCCGGAGAACGGTGCCGCCACGTGCCCCGGCGCGCTCGGGTCGGCCTTCTCGGCGGACTTGACGTCCACCTGCACCGACCGGTCCCGCACCTGCACCGGACGCAGCTGGCCGTTGAGCGTGCACATCACCGTGCGCATCCCGCGCTCGTCGGCGTCCCCCACCGCCTCCAGCCCGGCGAGCAGGCTGACGCCGCGTTCAAGGGTGATGACGTGCTCACGGCCCGGCTCAAGCCCGTAGAGGTAGTCCAGCGTGTCGAGCACCGACACGTCCCCGTAGGTGGACCGGACCTGCCGCAGCGACTCCGTCGGCCCGGGGAACAGCAACCGGTTGAGGGTCTGCTGGCGCTCGCGGCCCGGCCGCTGGAGGCCGGCCTCGTCGTCGGCGTCCAGGTCGGCGGCCCGGCGAGGAGCCGGCCGGCCCTGCAACGCGCGCGTGCGGAAGGGCTCCGGCCAGCCGCCGGGCGGGTCGCCGAGCTCACCGGAGAGGAACCCGATGACGGAGTCGGGGACGTCGAACTTCTGCGGGTTCTCGGCGAACTCCGCCGGGTCGGCGCCGACGGCGACCAGGTGCAGGGCGAGGTCGCCGACGACCTTGCTCGACGGGGTGACCTTGACCAGCCGGCCGAGGATCCGGTCGGCGGCGGCGTACATCTCCTCGATCTGCTCGAACTTCTCCCCCAGGCCGAGCGCGATCGCCTGCTGGCGCAGGTTGGACAGCTGGCCGCCGGGGATCTCGTGGTCGTACACCCGGCCGGTCGGCGACGGCAGCCCGGACTCGAACGGCGCGTAGACGCGGCGGACCGCCTCCCAGTACGGCTCGAGGTCCATGACCGCGCGCAGGTCGAACCCGGTGTCCCGCTCGGTGTGCGCCAGCGCGGCGACCAACGCGGACGCCGGCGGCTGGCTGGTCGTCCCCGCCATCGACGCGCTGGCGACGTCCACGGCGTCCACGCCGGCGTCGACGGCCGCGAGCAGGGTCGCGAGCTGCCCGCCGGCGGTGTCGTGGGTGTGCAGGTGGACCGGCAGGTCGAAGCGCTCGCGCAGCGCGCCGACGAGGGTGCGGGCCGCCGGGGGCCGCAGCAGCCCGGCCATGTCCTTGACGGCGAGCACGTGCGCGCCCGCCTCGACGATCTTCTCGGCCAGCCGCAGGTAGTAGTCGAGGGTGTAGAGCCGCTCGCCGGGGTCGGTGAGGTCTGCGGTGTAGCACACGGCGACCTCGGCGACCGCCGTGCCGGTGGCGCGGACGGCGTCGATGGCCGGCCGCATCTGGTCGACGTCGTTGAGGGCGTCGAAGATCCGGAACACGTCGATGCCGACCTCGGCCGCCTCCGCGACGAACGCGTCGGTCACCGCTGTCGGGTACGGGGTGTAGCCGACGGTGTTGCGGCCGCGCAGCAGCATCTGCAGGGCAAGGTTCGGCATCGCCTCGCGCAGCGCGGCCAGCCGCTCCCACGGGTCCTCCCCGAGGAAGCGCAGCGCCACGTCGTAGGTCGCCCCGCCCCAGCACTCCACGCTCCACAGGCCCGGCGTCGTCCGGGCGACGTAGGGCGCGACCGCGAGCAGGTCGCGGGTGCGCACCCGGGTGGCCAGCAGCGACTGGTGGGCGTCGCGGAACGTCGTGTCGGTGACGGCCACCGCGGTCTGCTCCCGCAGGGCCCGGGCGAACCCCTCCGGCCCCAGGTCGCGCAACAGCTGGCGCGTACCCGCCGGCGGTTCGCGCTCCAGGTCGCACGGCGGCAGCTTCGTCGTGGGCGCGAGGGACGCGGGGGCGTCGCCGTGGGGCCGGTTGACCGTGACGTCCGCCAGCCAGGTCAAGAGCTTGGTCCCCCGGTCCGCCGGGGTGCGGGAGGTGAGCCGGTCGAGCCGCTCGTCGATGAACGCCGTCGACAAGTCCCCGGCCAGGAACGCCGGCTCCTCGACGACCGCCTGCAGGAACGGGATGTTCGTCTGCACACCGCGGATGCGGAACTCGGCCAGCGCGCGCCGAGCCCGGCTGACCGCCGTCGGGAAGTCCCGGCCCCGGCAGGTGAGCTTGACGAGCATCGAGTCGAAGTGGGCACTGATCTCGGCGCCGGTGTCCGCGGTCCCGCCGTCCAGCCGGACGCCGGCCCCGCCGGCCGATCGGTACGCGGTGATCTTCCCGGTGTCCGGCCGGAACCCGTTCGCGGGGTCCTCGGTGGTGATCCGGCACTGCAGGGCGGCGCCGTTGACCCGCAGGCTCTCCTGGGCGATGCCGAGGTCGGCGAGGCTCTCCCCGGACGCGATCCGCAGCTGGGACTGGACGAGGTCGACGTCGGTGACCTCCTCGGTGACCGTGTGCTCGACCTGGATGCGCGGGTTCATCTCGATGAACACGTGCTGGCCGGCGCGCGGCCCCTCGGTCTCGACGAGGAACTCCACGGTGCCGGCGTTGACGTAGCCGAGCCGGCGCGCGAAGGCGACCGCGTCCCGGCACAGCGCGTCGCGCAGAGCGGGGTCCAGGTACGGCGCGGGCGCGATCTCGACGACCTTCTGGTGCCGGCGCTGCAACGAGCAGTCCCGCTCGAAGAGGTGAACCGTCTCACCGGAGGCGTCGGCGAGCACCTGCACCTCGATGTGGCGGGGTCGCCCGACCGCCTGCTCGAGAAAGACGGTCGGGTCACCGAAGGCACCCTCCGCCTCGCGCATCGCCGTCGCCAACGCCTCCGGCAGCGCGCGCTCGTCGTCCACCCGGCGCATCCCCCGGCCCCCACCCCCGGCGACCGCCTTGACGAAGACCGGGAACCCGACGTCCGAGGCCGCGGCGAGCAGCTCGTCGACGTCCGCGGACGGCTGGCTGGACCGCAGCACCGGGATCCCCGCCTCGCGGGCCGCCGCGATCGCTCGGACCTTGTTGCCGGCCAGCTCCAGGACCTGCGGCGGCGGACCGACGAACGTGATCCCGGCGTCCTCGCACGCCTCGGCGAGCCGGGGGTTCTCCGACAGGAACCCGTAGCCGGGGTACACCGCGTCCGCCCTGGACTCCTGCGCCACCCGGACGATCTCCGCGACGTCCAGGTAGGCGCGCACCGGGTGGCCGCGCTCGCCGATGAGGTAGGACTCGTCGGCCTTGATCCGGTGGACCGCGTTGCGGTCCTCGTAGGGGTACACCGCGACCGTACGGGCGCCCAGCTCGTAGGCCGCGCGAAAGGCGCGGACGGCGATCTCGCCGCGGTTGGCGACCAGGACCTTGGTGAACACTGCGCCTCCTCGGGACCGGCTCCGGTCCGCGGAGGCTACCGAGGTACCTGGTAGACCAGGAACATGGCACGCACGATCGCAACCAGCACCACGGTCGACCGCGAGGGTCTGCTGGAGTTCGCTCGCACCCGGCACCACGCGGTGCTGCTGACCCGTCGCCGCGACGGATCCCCCCAGGCGTCCCCGGTGACCTGCGGGGTTGACTCCGAGGGCCGGTTCGTCGTGTCGACCTACCCGGAGCGGGCCAAGACGGCGAACGCCCGACGCGACCCCCGAGTCTCCCTCGTCGTGCTGTCCGAGGACTGGGACGGTCCGTGGGTGCAGGTCGACGGCACCGCCGAGGTCCTCGACATGCCCGCCGCGCTTGAACCGCTCGTCGAGTACTTCCGCTCCATCTCCGGTGAGCACCCCGACTGGGAGGAGTACCGGGAGGCGATGCGCCGGCAGGGCAAGTCGCTGATCCGGGTCACGCCGCAGCGCTGGGGCCCGGTCGCCACCGGCGGGTTCCCGGCCAGGCTGGCCGACTGACACCCTGCTGCGGGCGAGGCTCAGTGCCGGCTCCGCGGGCGGGGTGCGCCTAGTGCTGCGTCCACGCCTCGCTCTGGGTCAGCCGCAGCAGGTACACCAACGGGGGCAGGACGATGACGCCGGCCAGGACGGCCACGAGCAGGAGCGCACGCATGGTCGCCGGGGCCCCGGCCGCCTGCTCGATGGTCAGCTCGTCGACGAGCAGCCACGGGTACTGCGCGACCCCCCACCCGAGGATGACCGCCACCACCGCGCCGACGGCGCCGGCACGCGCGGCGGCGTACCGTCGACGAAGAAGGAGCACCAGGCCCGCGGTCCCGGCGACGACAGAGGCCACGATCAGGGGAGCCCCGCGGGTGACGAGGCCCTCGGCGAGCGTCGGTGCGTCGTCCGCGATCGGGAGCAGGACCCCCACGGCCAGCACGCCCGTCACACCGCCGACGACGAGGGTGCGCAGGCGCAGTCTCTCGGCAAGGTCCTCTCGACCGGCGCGGGCCGCGTCGGCGGTCAGGAAGGTGCCGGCGAGGAAGGCGCAGGACGCCACGGTGAGGACGCCGATCAGCAACGAGGTGGGGTTCAGCCAGGACGACCACGCATCGCCCCCGCCGTCGGCGGGCACCCGGCCGGAGGCGATCGAACCTGCCACGGTGCCGAGGAAGAACGGGGCGACCAAGGACGAGGAGGCGAACAGGGCTCCGTGCAGCCGCGCCTCGGCCAGGGTGGCCGAGTACTTGCGGAAGGCGAAGCTCGCCCCTCTCAGCACGATGCCCAGCAGTGCGAGCAGGAGCGGCACGAACAGCGTGGTCATGGCAGCCGCGAACGCCGTGGGGAACCCGGTCCACAACATGACGATCACGTAGATCAACCACACGTGGTTGGCCTCCCAGACGGGTCCGATGCTGTGGTCGACCTGGGTGCGCAGCTCCGCGCCCCGCTCGGCGCTGCCTGCGGTGAGGTCGTAGAAGCCCGAGCCGAAGTCGGCGCCTCCGAGAACGGCGTAGGCGATCACGCCGAGGAACATCGCGGCCGCAACCGCTACCGCCACCGTCGTCATGGCCGCGGCCCCTCGACGTCCGGCTGGTGACCGACCCGAGGAGCCGGAGCGTACGGGCTCGGCAGGTCCTCCTCGCCCTCGCGCCAGCGCCGGGCCATGGACCGCAGGACCACGACGGCTCCGATCGTCATCGCCGTGTACACGACCGCAGTCGTGCCGAGCAGCCACCAGACCCCGTAGGAGTTGGGACCTGCCGCGTCCGTGGTCCTCAGGATGCCGTACACCGTCCACGGCTGCCGTCCGACCTCGGTGGCGACCCAGCCGGCCTCGAGCGCGACGACGGCCAGCGGACCGGTGACGGCGACGAACCGCAGGAACCACGTGCGCTCCAGGAGGTCCCGGCGCCTCCAGCGCAGGAACCAGAACAGCACCACGGCGAGGGCGAGGAGCGTGCCGATGCCGACCATCGTCTGGAACGACCAGTGCACGATGTTGACCGGTGGCCAGTTCTCCGGGGGGATCGTGTCCAGCCCTGGCACCGGCTCGGTCAACGACCCTCTGGCGATGACCGAGCCGAGGACCGGGATGTCCACGGCCCCCTTGACCTCGCCGTCCACGAGCACACCGCCGATCCGTAGCGGCGATGGGCTCTCGGTCGTGGTTGCGAGCTCGAAGGCGGCCAGCTTCGCCGGCTGGCGGTCGACGAGGTCAGTGCCGAGCACGTGGCCGGCGAAGGGCTGGATGACCGCGGCGACGCTGGCGAAGGCGAACGGGATGATGAAACCGACCCGGTGGTGCTCGTCGCGGCGGCCCCGGAGCATCCCGACGGCGTACACGCCGGCGACGGCGAAGCCGACGACCATGTACGCGGCCAGCCACATGTGGAAGAACTGCGGCACGGCGATGTCGTTGAACATCGCCGCCCAGGGGTCGACGTCCGTGACCTCGCCGTCGACGATGCGAAACCCTGCCGGGGCGTTCATCCACGCGTTGACCGAGATCACGCAGAACGTGCCCACCACGCCGGCGACCGTCATGGGGACCAGCATGAGCAGGTGCAGCCGAGCCGGCATGCGCCCCCAGCCGTACAGGTAGATGCCGATGAAGATCGCCTCGACGAAGAACGAGAGACCCTCGAGCGCGAAGGCCAGACCGAGGACGTCGCCGAACCGGCCCATCAGCCCCGGCCACAGCAGCCCCATCTCGAAGCTCAGCACCGTCCCGGAGACCGCCCCGATGGCGAACAGGACGGCCGACACCTTGGCCCAGCGCTGCGCGAGCCGCAGCCCGGTAGCGCTGTCCCGGTACACGCCACGCCAGTGGGCGACGAAGATGATCGCTGGGAAAGCCACTCCGAAGCAGGCCAGGATGATGTGCCACCCCAGCGACAGCGCCATCTGCTGACGCGCCGGCAGCAGACCCGCCGGATCCGTGACGGTCTCGGCGAGAAGGGCCAGTGTCGGCTCCATGAGGCGCGACGATATGGGGCCGTCCGTGGCTCCGCACTTTGTCCTGACTCGACCCGAGTGCTACGGAACCGGCCAGGTGTGCACAGGTTCGTTGCTGTGCATGTGCTCGCAGTACAGCCGCAGCATGCCGGTGAGCGCCTCGGCGCGGTCGGCCCCGCGGTCCTCCAGCGCCTGCACCGTCTCGGTCTGCCAGACAGCGCCGTTGCGTCCGGTCTTCGCGCGGGCCTCGATGACACCCAGGTAACGGTCGCGCACCTCCGGAGCGACACCCCACCGTTCCAGCCCCTCGTGGGCCATCGGCAGCAGCCGGCGCAGGACGAGCTCGTCCGGGGTCACCTCACCGAGGCCGGGCCAGTAGACCGAGGCGTCCATGCCCTGGCGCGCGCAGTTGAGAAAGTTCTCCTCCGCCGTTCCGAAGGTCATCTTCGTCCAGACCGGACGGTCCTCCTCGGCCAGTACTCGTAGCGCCCCGTAGTAGAACGCCGCGTTGGCCAGCACGTCGACGACGGTGGGGCCGGCGGGCAGCGCCCGGTTCTCCACCCGCAGGTGCGGCCGGCCGTCGACGAGGTCGTAGACCGGTCGGTTCCACCGGTACACCGTGCCGTTGTGCAGCCTGAGCTCCTGCAGCCGGGGCGCACCGCCGGCCTCCAGCACGGCCATCGGGTCCTCGTCGGTGACCTCCGGCAGCAGGGACGGGAAGTACCGCACGTTCTCCTCGAACAGGTCGAAGATCGAGGTGATCCACCGCTCCCCGAACCACACCCGTGGGCGCACCCCCTGGTTGCGCAGCTCATCCGGGCGGGTGTCGGTCGCCTGGGTGAAGACCTCGATCCGGGTCTCGTCCCACAGCCGGCGACCGAAGAAGTACGGCGAGTTCGCACCGAGCGCGATCTGCGGCGCGAGCAGCACCTGCGCCGCGTTCCAGCTCGCGGCGAAGTCGGCCGGGGACACCTGCACGTGCAGCTGCACGCTGGTGCACGCCGACTCCGGGGCGATGGACTTCGAGTAGAGGGTCAGCCGCTCGGCACCGGGACCCTCACCGGCGATGTCGATGAGCAGGTCCTCCCCGCGGGCGGTGGAGATGGCGGCGTCCAGGGCGGCGTACCGGGGGGACGTCGTCATCCACTCGCCCTCGAAGTGCTCCGGCATCACCGTCGGCAGGATGCCGGTCATGACGATGTGGGAGCCGGCCTGCTCGGCCTTGGCCTCGGCGGCGTTGAGGGACTCCCGCAGGTGGTCCTCGAGGTCCAGCGCGGCCCGTCCCGGCAGCGGCCGGGGAGCGACGTTGAGCTCGATGTTGTACGCGCCGATCTCGGTCTGGTACCGCTCGTCGGCGATCCGCTCGAGCACCTCGACGTTGGTGAAGGCGGGCTGGTAGTCGGCGTCGACGAGGTTGAGCTCGATCTCCATGCCCGTCATCGGCCGCTCGACGTCGAACGTGGACCGGGCGAGCATCTGCTCGAAGACGTCCAGGCAGAGCTGGACCTTCTCCCGGTAGCGCTGTCGCTGCTCGCGGGAGAACTCCTGGCCGCTGACCTCGTCGCCCACGCTCGACCTCCAGTGCCCCGGCGCTCTCCCGGACCGAGTTGTCCGGCGTCCCCTAGCCTGCCGGTCGGGCGCAGTCTCCACACCTCGGACTGCCACCTCGGCGGGCCCCTCGCGTGACGACGTCCACGCCGAGGCGGTGCGGCCGCCAGTTTGGGGGTGTCGGCCGTGCCAGCACAGAACCGGGCGGCACAGAACCGGGCGGCACAGAATGCTGGGTTCGTCACCCATCTGCCGGCGTGTTGCGCCAGCAACCCAGCACTCTGTGGCCGTGGCCGGCCGCGGAGGGTGGCGGGAGTGCATGATCACGGCGAGAGGGGTGGCGGGATTGCATGATCACCAGGAGAGGGGGGCGGTGGTGCTGGACCTGGACGGCGTGCTCGCCGACACCCGCCACCGGATGCACCACCTGACCGGACGACGCAAGGACTGGGACGGCTTCTTCGCCGCCGCCGTCGACGACCCGGCGCACCCCGAGGGACTCGCCGTGGCCCGCGAGGCGCTCGCCCGCGGCAGCACCGTGATCTACCTGTCCGGCCGCCCCGAGCACCTGCGCCGTGACACGGTGGACTGGCTGCGCTCGGTGGACGCGCCGGACGGCGAGCTCCTGCTGCGCCCCGAAGGCGACCGCCGGCCCGCCCGGCTGGTCAAGGTCGAGGCACTTCGCCGCCTGGCCGACCGCTACCGGCTGGACGTCCTCGTCGACGACGACCCAGACGTAGTCGACGCCGTCCGGTCGGCTCGACCGCCACTGGTGGCGCAGGTGCTCCTCGCCGACTGGCAGCCGCGGCAGGCGACGCTCCACGAGGCCCAGGAGCGGGACGGCCGCACCTGACGATCTCTGGAGGCCTTCCGGGGTCTCAGCCACCTTCGAGACCCCGGAAGGCCTCCAGAGATCGGGTCAGTCAGAGACCGGGTCAGTCGGTGAGGGCCTCGAGCGGGGGGCAGGCGCAGACGAGGTGGCGGTCGCCGTACGCGCCGTCGATCCGGCGCACCGGCGGCCAGTACTTCGCCCGCGGGTCGACGCCACCGGGATACACGGCGGTCCGCCGGTCGTAGGGGTGCTCCCAGGCGCCGACCAGGCTCGCCGCCGTGTGCGGGGCGTTGCGCAGCGGGTTGTCGTCGGCCGGCCACTCCCCCGCCGCGACCCGGTCGATCTCCCGCCGGATATCGATCATGGCGTCGCAGAACCGGTCCAGCTCGGCGAGGTCCTCGCTCTCGGTCGGCTCGACCATCAGCGTGCCCGCGACCGGGAAGGACATCGTCGGCGCGTGGAACCCGTAGTCGATGAGCCGCTTGGCGACGTCGTCGACGGTCACACCGGTCCGCTTGGTGATGTCCCGCAGGTCCAGGATGCACTCGTGCGCGACGAGCCCGCCGCGCCCGGTGTAGAGCACCGGGTAGTGCTCGCGCAGCCGGGCGGCGACGTAGTTCGCGGCGAGCACCGCCACCTGGGTGGCCCGGAGCAGACCGTCCGGCCCCATCAGCCGGATGTACGCCCACGAGATCGGCAGGATGCCGGCCGACCCGAACGGGGACGCGGCCACCGGCCCGACCGGGGCCTCACCCGGGTCGAGGACGTCCGCCGAGGGCAGGTAGGGGGCGAGGTGGGCGCGGACGGCGACCGGCCCGACACCGGGTCCCCCGCCGCCGTGCGGGATGGTGAACGTCTTGTGCAGGTTGAGGTGCGAGACGTCGGCCCCGAAGCGGCCCGGCTGCGCCACGCCGACCAGGGCGTTGAGGTTCGCCCCGTCGACGTACACCTGGCCGCCGACGTCGTGCACGAGGGCGCAGACGTCGGTGATCGACTCCTCGAACACCCCGTGCGTCGACGGGTACGTCACCATGATCGCGGCGAGCCGGTCCCGGTGCTGGTCCACCTTGGCATTCAGGTCGGCCATGTCGACGTTGCCGGCGTCGTCCGTGGCCACGGCGACCACCCGCAGCCCGGCCATCACGGCGCTCGCCGCGTTCGTGCCGTGAGCGGACGCCGGGATCAGGCAGACGTCGCGGCCCTCCTCACCGTTCGCCCGGTGGTAGGCCCGGATGGCCAGCAGCCCGGACAGCTCCCCCTGCGATCCCGCGTTCGGCTGCAGCGACACCGCGTCGTAGCCGGTGATCGCCAGCAGCATCCGCTCGAGGTCGGCGACGAGCGCCCGGGTGCCGGCGGCGTCGGCGTCGGGGGCGAACGGGTGCAGGTCGGCGAAGCCCGGCCAGGTGATCGCCTCCATCTCCGTGGTGGCGTTGAGCTTCATCGTGCACGACCCCAGCGGGATCATCCCTCGGTCCAGGGCGTAGTCGGCGTCGGCGAGCCGGCGCAGGTAGCGCAGCATCGCGGTCTCGGAGCGGTACGCCGAGAACACCGGGTGAGTGAGGTAGGTCGACGTGCGGCGCAGCCCGTCCGGGACCGCCCCGTCCCACCCGAACCACGCGCCCTCGGTGCGGCCGGTGAGCACGGCGACGACGGCGGCGACGTCGTCCGCGGTCGTCGTCTCGTCGCAGGCGACACCGACGTGGTCCTCGTCGACGAGCCGCAGCAGGTAGCCGGCCTGGTAGGCCTGCTCGACGAGGTCGCGGGCCCGCCCTGGCACCCGGACGAGCACGGTGTCGAAGAACGTCTCGTGGACGACGTCCAGCCCGGCGCTGCGCAGCCCCGCGGCCACGGAGGTCGCGTGGGCGTGCACCCGCTCGGCGATCCGCCGCAGACCGTCCGGCCCGTGGTAGACGGCGTACATCGCGGCCATGACGGCGAGCAGCACCTGGGCGGTGCAGATGTTCGAGGTCGCCCGCTCCCGGCGGATGTGCTGCTCGCGGGTCTGCAGGGCCAGCCGGTAGGCGGTGGCACCGTCGGCGTCCCGGGACACGCCCACCAGTCGCCCCGGCAGGGACCGTTCCAGGCCCTGGCGGACGGCCATGTACCCGGCGTGCGGTCCCCCGTACCCGAGCGGGACGCCGAACCGCTGGGTGGTGCCGACGGCGACGTCCGCGCCGATCTCACCGGGCGGGCGCAGCAGCGTCATGGCCAGCAGGTCGGCGGCGACCGTGACGAGGGCTCCCCGCTCGTGGGCGGCGGCGACGAGGCCGGCGTCGTCACGCACGACGCCGCTGGCGCCGGGGTACTGCAGCAGCACCCCGAACACGTCGCCGTCCGGGATCCCGTCGCGCAGGTCGGCGACGACGACCGGCAGGCCCAGGGCCCCGGCCCGGGTCCGCAGCACCGACAGGGTCTGCGGCAGCACCTCGGTGTCGACGACGAGCGCGGCCTGCTGCGAGGCCCGCGAGGCGCGGCGCATGAGCGTCATCGCCTCCGCCGCCGCGGTGGCCTCGTCGAGCACGGAGGCGTTGGCGACGTCGAGCCCGGTGAGGTCGGCGACCATCGTCTGGAAGTTCAGCAGCGCCTCCAGCCGGCCCTGGGAGATCTCCGGCTGGTAGGGCGTGTAGGCGGTGTACCAGGCGGGGTTCTCCAGCACGTTGCGGCGGATCACCCCGGGGGTGTGGGTGCCGTAGTAGCCCAGGCCGATCATCGGCCGCCGGACGGTGTTCGCGGCCGCCAGGGCGCGCAGCTCGTCGAGGACGGCGGCCTCGGACGCCGCGGGCGGCAGGTCCAGCGGACCGTCCATCCGGATGCCGGCCGGGACGGCGGCGGCCACGAGCGCCTCGAGGTCGGGGTACCCCACCACCTCGAGCATGCGCGCGACCTCGGCACCGTCCGGCCCGACGTGCCGGTCGGTGAACCGCTCGACGCGGTGGCCCTCGCTGGCGGGGTAGGGGCTCGTCGTGCGGTGCGGGCTGCTGGTGGGCTGGGTCATCCGGAGGCTCTCCTCGTCACCCGGGCGTCCCGGGTACACGGACCTGCCTCCCCCTCTGTCGCCGGTCGCTCCAGAGTCGCCTCGCCCGCACGGTCCGGGCGCCTGAGAGGTTCCGGGGAGTTTGCCCCTTCGGCGCCCCGTCGCCGGCCCGGGGCCGGTCGCGGGGACTCTCCCGCGCGGGGTCTTCGACACCGCGGACGCTACCAGGGCCGACGCCCCGCCCTCCACGGGGCGCCGGTACCGTGACGCGCGTGCTGGTTCTGAGCGTCGTCAGCCTCAAGGGCGGGGTGGGCAAGACGTCGGTCGCACTCGGGCTGGCCTCCGCAGCCCGGCACCGCGGGGTACGCACTCTCGTCGTCGACCTGGACCCCCAGGGGGACGCGACCACCGGTCTCGCAGTCGACCTGCGCGAGGTCGAGGACGCCGGCGGCGGCCAGACCGCGGACGTCCTGCAGTCCTCCCGTTCCTCCGTCGTCCGCCGAGCGGTCCGGGTCAGCGGCTGGGACGCCGCCCTGGACGGCGACGGGGTGGTGCACGTCCTGCCCGGCGGCCCCCGGACCGCGACCCACGACGTCCCGGAGCTGCACGGCCGGCGGTTGCACCGACTCGGCAACGCCCTGGCGCACCTCGAGGACGACTACCGGCTCGTCATCGTCGACTGCCCGCCGTCCCTCGGCGGCCTGACCCGGGCCGGCCTGGCCGCGGCGGACCGGGCCCTCGTCGTCACCGAGCCGGGCCTGTTCGCCCTCAACGCGGCAGACGGAGCGCTGCGGGCGGTCGCCGACCTGCGCCAGGGCCCGGCGCCGGACCTGCAGCCGCTCGGGATCCTGGTGAACCGGGTGCGCAGCCGCTCGAGCGAGCACGACTACCGGCTCAGCGAGCTCAAGGGGCTGTTCGGACCGCTGGTGCTCTCCCCCATGGTGCCCGAGCGCAGCGCGCTGCAGCAGGCCCAGGGGAGCTCAAAACCGCTCCACGAGTACCCGGGCCACGGGGCCGCCGAGCTGGCCGGTCTGTTCGACCAGCTCCTGGGCCGGGTGCTGCGGGTGCGTCAGCGCCGGCGCCGGCCGGAGTGAGCTGGTTCTCAGCCGGTGCGCCGGCTGCGCCGGACGGCGAGCTCGTCGCCGGGGTGGTCCGCGGGCGGCTCCTCGCCGGCGCGCTCGCTGGGTAGCGCGGCCAGGGAGCCCTCGACCTCCCGCCACACCCGGCCCACGGCGATCCCGAAGACGCCCTGACCGCCCTGGACCAGGTCGACGACCTCGTCGGCGGAGGTGCACTCGTAGACGCTGGCGCCGTCGCTCATCAGGGTGATCTGGGCCAGGTCCTCCACCCCGCGCTCGCGCAGGTGGGCGACCGCCGTCCGGATCTGCTGGAGGGACACCCCGGTGTCCAGGAGCCGCTTGACGACCTTGAGCACGAGGATGTCGCGGAAGCTGTAGAGCCGCTGGGTGCCCGAGCCCGTCGCGGGACGGATGCTCGGCTGCACCAGCCCGGTCCGGGCCCAGTAGTCGAGCTGCCGGTAGGTGATGCCGGCGGCCTTGCAGGCGGTCGGCCCGCGGTAGCCGGAGTCCTCGTCGAGGACCGGCAGGTCGTCGTCGAAGAGGAGTCCCTGCGTCCGTACGGGCACGCCGCGCGCCGTGTCGCCCGTCGCGTCGGTGCCGCTCACGCCGACCTCCCTGTCCTGTCCTGGCACGAGGTCCCACCGGCAGGTGCGGCGGCGGGGCGGTGTCGGGACGCTGTCTGTGCTCGCACGGTACGGCCGGTGGGGGGGCGGGTCAACGAGGCGGCGTTCCTCGCGGCGGGCGTGTCGCCGGACAGGTGACCTTCGACCTCAACCTGAGGTCTGCTCTCCGCCCGGCGGGGACTCGAAGTCCTCGGCACTGACCTGGTCGAGGAACTCGCGGAACTTCTCCACCTCGTCCTCGTCCTCCTCGGGCACCGGGATGCCGCCGGCGTCCAGCACGCTCTCGGCGCCGAGGATGGGACAGCCCACCCGCAGCGCCAGCGCGATCGCGTCGGAGGTGCGCGAGCTGACGGTGAGCCCGCCGTCGAGCACCAGCTCGGCGTAGTAGACGTTGTCCCGGACGTCGACGATGTCCACCCGCTCGAGGGTGCGACCGACCGCCTCGATGACGTCCTTGAGCAGGTCGTGGGTCAGCGGCCGGGGCGGGACGACGCCCTGCTGGGCGAAGGCGATGGCGCTCGCCTCCGGGACGCCGATCCAGATCGGCAGGTAGCGGTCCCCGTCCCGCTCCCGCAGCAGCACGATGGGGTTGTTCGAGGGCATCTCCACCCTCACACCGACGACGTCGAGCTCTCGCACGAGCCCACGGTAACCCCCCGGCGGCAGCCCGGCGACGGGGTCACCCGTTGGGCCCGCCGAGGGCGCTACGCACCAGCGTGGCGTGCAGCCGGACGCACAGCGCCGAGATCTCCCGTGCCACCTCGTCGGCGCGGGCACCCGCACCGGCCTGCCGCTGCCGGCGCAACGGGCTGACGACCTGCTCGACCAGGCCGACCTCCCGGTCGGCCGCGGTGCGGAACGGGCGCAGGTGCCGGGCCTCGATCCCGAAACCGCGCAGCTCGGCCGCCACCGTCGCCACCTCCAGGTCGTCGGCGTCGTACCAGCCGCCCGAGCCGGCGGACACCAGCCCGTAGCTCTCCAGCGCGGTGAGGAGGTCCTCGTCGGCCCCGGCGGCCTCGCACAGCTCGGCGCGGGTGAGCCGCAGCCGGCGGGCCGCGGGCGCGAACCTCTCCGGGCCCGGAGTGGAGTGGTCCGGCACCACGCGGGGGGCACGCGGTGCGCCCCCCGGCAGCTCCGGTGGCTCCAGGCCCCGGTCGAGGGCGTCGAGGTACTCCCGGATCACCCGCAGCGGCAGGTACCGGTCCCGTTGCAGCGCGAGCACGAGCCGGAGCCGTTCGACGTCCTGGGGGGAGAACTTGCGGTAGCCGGACGGCGTCCGCTGGGGCTCCACGAGCCCCTGGTCCTCCAGGAACCGGATCTTGGAGTGGGTGACGTCCGGGAAGTCGGGCTGCAGGGCGGCGAGCACCTCACCGATGGTGTGCAGCCGGGGTTCGCCGCGACCGGCGGCCCGGCGGGAGGCGGCCGTACTCACTGCGCGGTGCCACCGGTGGCGTGACGGTGGGGGTGGAAGGTCATCCGGAACTTGCCGACCTGGACCTCGTCCCCGGCCGCGAGCAGGACGTCGTCCACCCGGTCGCGGTTGACGTACGTGCCGTTGAGGCTGCCGACGTCGCGCAGACGGAACCGGTCGCCCTCGCGGAGGAACTCGGCGTGCTTGCGGGAGACGGTGACGTCGTCGAGGAAGATGTCCGAGGCGGGGTGACGGCCGGCGGTGGTGCGGTCGGAGTCCAGCAGGAAGCGGGCCCCCGCGTTCGGGCCGCGGCTCACGACAAGGAGCGCCGAGCCGGGCGGCAGGGCGTCGACGGCCCGCTGCTCGTCGCGCGAGAGCGTGGTCTGCTCGGCCTCCCCCTCGGCGGCGGAACCACCCCAGGACACCGTGGTGTCGGGCCCGGACCGCTGGGGCTCTGCGGGCGGTTCTGCCTGGGGCTCTGCGGGCGGTTCTGCCGCGGCCGGGTCGTCCTCGGACGCCATCACGACCTCCTCCCCCTGTCTCGTCGGCTCACGCCGTGGTGCGGCACACCCTAACCCTCGCCTGGAGGGTCGAGGTAGACGTGCGACGTCGTCGTCGCGGCTGCTGTCCCGGTGCGGTCAGGACAGGCTCTGGCGGTACCCGTCGGCGTCGAGCAGCCCGTCGAGCGCGGCCGGGTCCTGGGGCTGCAGCTCGAACAGCCACCCGTCGCCGTACGGGTCGGAGTTGACGAGCTCAGGGCTGGCGTCCACGGCGTCGTTGACCGCGGTGACCGTCCCGTCGACAGGCGCGTAGACGTCACTCACGCTCTTGGTCGACTCGATCTCCCCGCAGGGGCTGCCCGCGTTGACGACGTCCCCGACGGCCGGCAGCTGCAGGTAGACGATGTCCCCGAGCGCGTCCTGGGCGTAGGCGGTGATGCCGACCCGAACGACGTCCCCGGCGCGGCGGACCCACTCGTGCTCGGCGGTGTACCGCAGGTCCTCCGGGTACTCGAACTGGGCCATGTCGGGGCTGCTCCTGTCTGCGGGGACTGCTCTACGGACTGCTCTACGGACTGTTCTACGGACTGTTCTACGGGGACGGCGGCGGAGGGGGGGCCACCGGCTCGGCCGGGCGAGCGTACTGAGGCTCCTCGAGCGGCCGCAACGCGTCGATCAGCACCTCGTCGTGCTGGGTGACGACCGCGCTGCCGTCGCGCTCGACCTTGTCCACCACCCCGTCGGGGAAGGACATCGCGGTCGCCAGCGTCTGCGGGTCGCCGATCGCCCGGAACACGTACGGCTGCTCCACGACTCTGCCGTCCACCTCGAGCCGGCCGCCCGGCAGGTCGACGAACGGCGTGCTCGCGACCACGCGCACGTCGTTGACCTGGATCGCCTCGGCCCCGGCGTCCCGCAGCTCCTGGACGACGTCGACGACGAGCCGGGCGTCCACGCCGTCCCCGCGCAGGGTCAGGTGAATTCCCGGCCCCCGGGCCGGAGCGGTGCCGGCGAGGATGGACAGCACCTCGACCCGCTCCTGGGCCTGCAGCCGGGCGGCCTCACGGCTGTCACTGCCGGAGAGCAGCTCGTCCCGCGTCGCGGCGAGCTCAGCGGCCTCCTCGTCCAGCCGGTCGGACCGCTCGGTGACGTCGTCGAGGATGCGCACGAGGTCGGACTGGCGCAGCGTGGACAGGTCGGCCTCGTCCGTGGACCCCACCTGGACGACGAGGGCGAACCCGAGCAGGCCGAGGAGCAGGCCGGCGAGGAGCTGGCCGCGTGAGGCCCGGGGCCGCAGGCTCTCCGCGAGCCGCTGCCAGGCCTGGGACCGCTGAGGGTCCTGCGGGGCGCCGGTGGTGCTCATGCCCGGAACAGGTGCCGGCGGATGGCCGCGGCGTTGGAGAAGATCCGGATGCCGAGGACGACGACGACGCCGGTGGAGAGCTGGGCGCCGACGCCGAGCTGGTCGCCGAGGTAGACGATGAGGGCGGCGACGACGACGTTGGACAGGAACGACACGACGAACACCCGGTCGTCGAAGATCCCGTCGAGGACTGCGCGGAACCCGCCGAACACCGCGTCGAGGGCGGCGACGACGGCGATGGGCAGGTACGGCTGCAAGGCGACCGGCACCGCTGGCTGGAAGACCAGGCCCAGGACGATACCGACGAGCAGTCCGAGCGCCGGGATCACGAGCTCACCTCCGTGGGGTCCATCGTCTCACCGGCGCCCTGCGCCGCGGCGCCGTCGGGCACCTCGGCGTACCGCAGCCGCAGCGTGCCGGTGCCGGGCAGCTCCAGGTGGTCCTCCTCCTGGACCGACACCCGCAGCCCGTACCGGTCCTGGACGAACGCGAGGTAGCTGGCGGCGGAGGACTCGGCGAGACCGGTGCGCAGCGCGGCCGGGTCGCCGATGGCCTGGACGCGGTAGGGGGGCTGCAGCGGCCGGAAGCCGACGAGGACGGCGCCGCCGGCGGACCGGATCGCCGACAGCGACGTCAGTCGCTGGTCGTTGACGGCGATCGCCTCGGCGCCGGCCTCCCACAGCCCGTTCACCGTGACCTGCACGTCGGCGTCCACGACGCGGTCGTCCTCGGCGTCGCTCTCCCGGGGGTCCTCGGCGAGCGGGTCCCGGACCCGGGAGGCGTCGTCCAGGGTGACGACGAGGCCGGGCCCGGTGACCGGGACGACGCCGGCGTCCTGGGACAGCCGGCGAGCCAGCTCGAGCACCTCGGGCTCCCCCTGCAGGGCCTCGGCCTGCAGTGCCTCCACCTCGGCACGCAGCGCGTCGACACGCTCGCGGGTCTCGTCGGCGTGCTCGGACCGGGCGGAGATCTCCTCGAGCAGGATGGTGCGGGCGTCCCCGGGCTCGGGACGGCGCAGGTCGAGCACGGCCGCGCCGAGCAGCGTCCCGGTGACGACCGCGGCGAGGGTCCACAGCACCAGGCGCCGGCCGCGGGTGGGGGGCACCCGGCCTTCTCGGCGGTCCTGCGCCGCGAGGGCGTACCCGGGGTCGAGGGGGTTCTCCATCACCTCGGTCAGCAACGACATCGAGTCGTCGCGGCGACGGGTCGGGGTGCTCACCGGCCGGCCCTCACGCAGGCTCGCCGACGCGGGTGCCGGCGAGCAGCAGGCGCATCTGACGCAGGTAGAGCAGGCCGGCCCACCAGTACAGTCCCGTCCCCCACCAGGCGAACGCCCAGCCGAGGGGGCGGGCAACGTCGCCGACGAGGCCCGGCCACTCCCCCAGCAGGATCAGCGGGAAGGCGTAGAGCAGGTTGAACGTCGCGGCCTTGCCGAGGAAGTGCACGGGCAGTGGCCCGTAGCCGTGCCGCGCGAGCACCGGCATGGTCAGCGCCAGCAGCACGTCGCGGGAGACGATGAGGGCCACCAGCCACCACGGGATGAGGTCCCGCCAGGCGAGGCCGAGGAGGGTGGACAGGATGTAGAGCCGGTCGGCGGCCGGGTCGAGGAGCTGCCCGACCCTGGAGATCTGCTGCCACCGACGGGCGAGGTAGCCGTCCAACCAGTCGGTGAGCCCGGACACGGCGAGGACGAGCAGCGCCCAGCCGTCCTGCTCGGCGACGATGAGGACGGCGAACACCGGGACGAGCAGCAGGCGGAGCAGGCTCAGGGCGTTCGGGATCGTCAGCACCCGGTCCGTCGTCGCGGCATCCACGAGCTGGGACCTCCTGATGCTCACCCCCACTGACGTGCGCAGCCTATGCCAGTCAGCACGTGGAACCGGGAGGCGCCCACCCTGCGGCGGCGTCCTGCTGGGGGCCGGTGGGGTACGGCAGGCCGTCGGTGATCCGCATCGGCTGCCAGCGGGCGTCCTGGACGCCGTCGGCGCCGACCTCCAGGGTCAGCACCCCGGAGGACCGGGCCGGCTCGCGGAAGGCGTAGAACACGAAGTTTCCCAGGCCGTAGTGGACGTAGACCCCGTCCGGACGCCGCTCGGCCGGCAGCGGGACGTGGGCGTGGCTGCCGACGACGGCGTCCGCGCCGGCCTCGGCCAGCGCGTCGGCGAGCTGGATCTGGCGGTCGGTGGGGCAGGCCTCGTACTCGCGGCCCCAGTGGGCGACGACGACGACGACGTCCGCGGTCGCCGCCTCCTGCCGGACGGCGCGCAGCAGCCGGGCCTCGTCCGTGCCCTTGGCGGAGGCCATCCCCGGCCGGTCCCCGCGAGCCACCCAGGCGTCGATCGCGAACGTGTCGAGGACGTCGGTGACTGCGAGCACGGACACGTCGAGCCCGTCGACCGTCGTCCGCAGCGGCGCGTACGCGGCGTCCTCGTCGCGGCCGGCGCCGATCACCTGGACGCCGGCGTCCTCGGCGGCGGTGAGGGTGTCGTGGAGCCCGAGGACCCCGTAGTCCATCGCGTGGTTGTTGGCGAGGGAGACGGCGTCCACCCCCGCGTCGGCGAGGACGTCGAAGGCGCGGTCGTCGGTGCGGAAGAGGTACGTCTTGGGCGCCGGGGTGCCACGGTCGGTGACGGCGGTCTCGAGGTTCACCACGGCGAGGTCGGCGGCGGCGAGCAGGTCGGTGGCCGGGCCGATGCCCTCGGTGAGGGCTCGGCCGGACACGCCCTCGAAGTGGACGTCGCCGGCGACGGCGAGGGTCGCCGTCCCGGTCGGCACCGGCTCGGCGGTCACCACGGCGTCCGCGGGGACGGCGGCCGCGGCCGGAGCGGCGGGAGCGGTCACAGGGGGCCTGGTGGGGGTCCCGGCCGGCTCGGGCGTGCCCACGGCCTCCTGGGCGGCTGCCCCGCCGCTGCAGGCGGCGAGGGTCAGCGCGGCGCAGACGGCCGTGGCGACGAGGCCGGGGCGGGCAGGCACAGGCAGGTCCCCCTGGGTGGTCGTGGTGTGGCTGTGTTGTGTGTGGCTGTTTGCGTGTGTGCGTCTCGGCGCGGGCCAGCGACGGGCCGGCGCGCCCCAGGGTACGTGACGGCTCACCAGCGTCTCCCGTCCCGGCGAGGGACGGCGTGGCGGACGTGTAGCATTCCGGCCGTCGCGGGCTGTGGCGCAGCTTGGTAGCGCACCTGACTGGGGGTCAGGGGGTCGTGGGTTCAAATCCCGCCAGCCCGACGCTGTGGCGTGAGGTGCCGAACCGAGCGCGCTCCTGCCTGGAAGGGTCAGCGACCGGGACGGCCGCGGCGCTTCTCCCGCACCCGCACGGACACCTCGATCGGCGTCCCGGTGAACCCGAACGTCTCGCGCAGCCGGCGCTCGATGAAGCGGCGGTACCCCGCCTCGAGGAAGCCGGAGGCGAAGATCACGAACCGGGGCGGCCGGGTGGCGGCCTGGGTGGCGAACAGGATCCGCGGCTGCTTGCCACCACGGACCGGGTGCGGGTGGGCCGCCACGAGCTCACCGAGGAACGCGTTGAGCCGGCCGGTCGGGACCCGGGCGTCCCACGACTCCAGCGCCGTGTCGAGCGCCGGCACCAGCCGCTCGACGTGCCGGCCCGTCCGGGCCGAGACGTTGACCCGGGGCGCCCACTGCACCTGAACGAGGTCCCGCTCGATCTCCCGCTCGAGGTAGTGGCGGCGCTCGTCGTCGAGCAGGTCCCACTTGTTGTAGGCGATGACCAGCGCCCGCCCCGCCTCGACGACCATCGAGATGATCCGGGTGTCCTGCTCGGTCAGGGTCTCGCTGGCGTCGATGAGGACGACGGCCACCTCGGCCTTCTCCAAAGCGGCCTGGGTGCGCAGCGATGCGTAGAAGTCTGCGCCGCGGGTCTGGTGGACCCGGCGACGGATGCCGGCGGTGTCGACGAGCTGCCACGTGCGCCCACCGAGCTCGACGAGCTCGTCGACCGGGTCCCGGGTGGTGCCCGCGGTGGCGTCGACGACGACCCGCTCGCTGCCGGCGAGGCGGTTGAGCAGGCTGGACTTGCCGACGTTCGGCCGGCCGACGAGGGCCACCCGCCGCGGCCCCCCGGCGACCGGACCGAGCCGCTCGCGGGGGGTCTGCGGCAGCACCTCCAGGACGGCGTCCAGCAGGTCCCCCGAGCCGCGCCCGTGCAGGGCGGACACGGGGTGCGGCTGCCCGAGGCCCAGCGACCACAGCGACGCGGCCTCCAGCTCCCCGCGCTCGTCGTCCACCTTGTTCGCCACCAGCAGCACGGGCTTGCCGCTGCGGCGCAGCAGCCGGACCACGGACTCGTCGGTGCTCGTCGGTCCCACCGTGGCGTCGACGACGAACAGGACGGCGTCCGCCAGCTCGACGGCGATCTCCGCCTGCTCGGCCACCCGGGCGTCGAGGCCCGCGACGTCCACCTCCCAGCCGCCGGTGTCCATCACCGTGAAGCTGCGCCCGGCCCACGTCGCGGGGTAGGTCACCCGGTCCCGGGTGACCCCGGGGACGTCCTCGACGACGGCCTCCCGCCGTCCGAGGATGCGGTTGACCAGGGACGACTTGCCGACGTTGGGGCGCCCGACGACGGCGAGCACCGGCAGCGGGCCGGCGTCAGCGCCGGGCAGGTCCTCCGGTGCGGCGTCGAGCAGCGAGATGTCGGACTCGTCGAGCTCGTAGTCCTCCAGCCCGGCGCGCAAGGCCTCTGTCGGGTCGGCGGCGTCGTTCGGGTCGGTCATCGGGGCTCTCCGGTGCGGTCGGCGACGACCTGGAGGACGGCGTCCACCGCCTGCTCGAGGGTGAGGGTCGAGGTGTCCACGGTGACGACCCCGTCGGCTGCTACGTGGAAGGTGGAGACGGTGGCGTCGTCGCGGTCGCGGCGCAGCACCTCGTCCCGGGTGGCGGCCAGCGCCTCCTGGGCGCTGTGGCCGTGCAGCTCGAGGGCGCGGCGGGCCAGTCGCGCCTCCTCGTCGGCGGTGAGCAGCACCCGCACGTCGGCGTCCGGCGCGACGACCGTGGTGATGTCCCGGCCCTCCGCGACGATGCCGGCCGTGGCCGCGGCGATGATCTCCTGCTGCCGGCGGACGAGCTCGGCGCGGACGGCGAGGTTCGTGGCGACCAGGCTGACCTGCCGGGAGATCCGGCTCTCCCGGATGGCGGCGCCGACGTCCTGACCGTCGACGAGGACCCGGGGACCGGCCGGGTCGGTCCCCATCTGCAGGGGCAGGCGGCGGGCCTCCTGCGCGACGGCCTCGACGTCGGTCAGGTCGATGCCCCGCTCGAGGCACCACCAGCACACCGCCCGGTACATCGCCCCGGTGTCGAGGTACGCGAGCCCGAGCCTGCGGGCCACCTCACGGCTGACCGTCGACTTGCCCGAGCCGGACGGACCGTCGATCGCGACGACGATGCGGCGCTGCAGGGCGGGCACGTGCGACTCCTCGACGGTTCGGTGGGGGCTGTGCCGAGCCTAGTGGAGTACGCCCCCACCCCCTCCCCCGTCTGTCTCCACCCGGCCCCCTCCCCCGTGATCATGCAATCCCGCCACCCTCGTAAGGCGTGATGCAGCTGTTCCACCAGCACAGACAGGGGTGGCGGGATTGCATGATCACCGAAGGGGTGTTCGAGTGATCAGCGAGGGGAGGAGTGGACGACCCAGCCGCGGTGGCTCAGGGCGGTCTCGAGCCGCTCCCGGGCGGCGGGTACCACCGACAGCTCAGCCAGACCCACCGGCTGCCCCGGAGAGTGCTCCAGACGCAGGTCCTCGAGGTTGACCCCGATCTCCCCCATGTCGGAGAACAGCCGCCCGAGCTCACCAGGCCGGTCCGGGACGACGACCGTGACGACGGCGTACGGCGTGGGCGGCGCCCCGTGCTTGCCGGGTATGCGCGCGTGCCCGTCGTTGCCGGCGGCCACCAGAGCGGCGAGCGCGGCACTCGCGCCGACCGCCGGGCCGCCGTCCCCCGCGGCGGCCCCCGCGTCGTCCGCACCGCCGCCGGCCAGCCGGTCCAGGGCGTCCAGGACGACGTCGAGGTCGTCGCGCAGCGCGCCGAGCACCCGGCGAACCGGGGCGGCGTTCCCGCCGAGGATCTGCACCCACAGGGCGGGGTCGCTGGCGGCGATCCGGGTGACGTCCCGCAGCCCCTGACCGGCCAGGGCGACGGCCTCGGCAGGGGCGTCGCGCAGACGGGCCGCCACGAGGCTCGCCGCGACCTGGGGGACGTGCGAGACGATCGCGACGGCCTCGTCGTGCGCCGCCGCCGACAGCGCCACGGGGGTCGCGCCGATGTCGGTAACGAGGTCCTCGACCCGGCGCACGGCAGCCTGGTCCGCACCGGGGACGACGACCCACGGCCGGCCGGCGAACAGGTCCGCGCGTGCCGCGACCGCGCCGCCGCGCTCGCGCCCCGCCAGGGGGTGCCCGGGGACGTAGCGGGCCAGGTCACCGCCGCGGTCGGCGACCTGGCGCAGCGGACCGGCCTTCACGCTCGCGACGTCGGTGACGACGGCGTCCGGCCAGCGCGCCAGCTCGTCGGCGACGACGTCTCCCGTGACGTCCGGCGGTGCGGCGACGACGACGAGGGCCGGCGGGGGGTCGTCGTCGGTCGCGGGTCGGCCGGCGCCGAGGTCACGAGCCAGAGCCACGGCGGACGGCGAGGGGTCAGCCAGCAGGACGTCGACCCCGCGCGTCGCCAGGGCCAGGCCGACGGACGTGCCGAGCAGCCCGGTGCCGACGACGCGCACCGGCCCGCGGGTCCGGGTGGGGGTCACGGCCTACTGCGCGAGGTCCCGGCGCAGCACCTCGGCGCCGCGCAGGTAGACGTGCTGCACCTGGCTGCGCGGGACGTCCAGCTCCGCGTGCGCCATGAGCCGGACGACGCGGGGCAGGGCGCCGGGGACGTCGACCTCGACCGTGCACAGCAGCGGGACGTCGCCGAGCCCCAGCTCCCGGGCCGCCAGCGCGGGGAACTCGCTGCGCAGGTCGGCGGTCAGGGTGAAGATGATCGAGATGAGGGCGTCCCGGTCGAGGCGGTTCGCCTCGAGCACCTGGGTGACCAGCTCGCGGGTGCGCTCGAGCAGGTGCTCGCGCTCATCCACCTCGAGCTGAGTGGCCCCGCGGATGGCCCGCACCGCCATCGGTACCCCTCCTCGCGTCGTCCGCCGTCGGGACGAGCCTACCGACGCATCCACGTGCTGAGACGCCATGACCACGACTCGGACCACGACTCGGACCACGGCGCCCCGCGCTCGCCGGCGTCCCTCACCGGCGCACCGACGTCACAGCCCGGTGTCGAGCAGCAGCGCGCTCAGCTCGGCCCGGGTCAGCGGCCGGGTGCTGCCGGGGCGCAGGTCCCCGAGCCGCACCGGGCCGACCTCGGTGCGCACCAGGCGCGTCACCGGGTGACCGACCTCGGCGAGCAGACGGCGGACGACGTGCTTGCGGCCCTCGTGCAGGACCACCTCGACGAGGGTGCGCCCGCCGGCGGCGTCCACCACCCGGAAGGAGTCGACCGCGACCGGCCCGTCCTCGAGGTCGACCCCGGCCCGCAGCCGGCGACCGACGTCCTTGGAGACCCGACCCTCGACCTCGGCCAGGTAGGTCTTGCGGACGCCGTAGGAGGGGTGCTGCAGCCGGTGGGCGAGCTCGCCGTCGTTGGTCAGCAGCAGCAGACCCTCGGTGTCGGCGTCCAGACGGCCGACGTGGAACAACCGCTCCCCGCGGTCACCGAGCAGGTCGGCCAGGCACGGCCGGCCCTGCGGGTCCTCCATCGTGGACAGCACGCCGCGAGGCTTGTTGAGGGCCAGATACGTCCTGGACTCGTCCAGCTGGAGGCGCACCCCGTCGACCGTGATCACCGCCGTGGTGGGGTCGACCCGCACGCCGAGCTCGGTGACGACGTGGCCGTCCACGGTGACCCGGCCGGCCGCGATGAGCGCCTCGCAGGCCCGCCGGGACCCGACCCCGGCGTGCGCGAGGACCTTCTGCAGCCGGACGCCGTCCGGGTCGTGGACGTCGACCGCGGGCTCGACCGGCTGAGCCGGCCCCGGACGACGAACCCGCTGCCTGGCCGGCCCGGCGGACGGCCGGCCGGTGGGTCGGGCGGGGCGCCCGCGGTGACCGCCTCGGCCCTGCCCGCGGCCGTCGGGCGGGCTCACCGCTCCTCCCCCGCCAGCTGCTCGAGGACGTCCGCGTCGGGCAGGTACGGGGCCAGCGGTGGCAGGTCGTCCACCGACGTCAGCCCCATCCGCTCGAGGAAGTAGCTCGTCGTCCGGTAGAGGACGGCGCCGCTGTCGGGGTCGTGGCCGGCCTCCTCGACCAGACCGCGACTGCTGAGGGTGCGCATCACGCCGTCGACGTTGACCCCCCGGATCGCAGACACTCGTGCCCTGGACACCGGCTGACGGTAGGCGACGACGGCGAGGGTCTCCAGGGCGGCCTGGGTGAGCCGAGCCGTCTGCCCGTCACGGACGAACCGCTCGACCACCGGGGCGACGTCCGGCCGGCTAAAGATCCGCCAGCCGCCGGCGACCTCCCTCAGCTCAAAACCCCGGTGCTGCTCGGCGTAGTCGGCGACGAGGTCGGCCAGGAGCGCCTCCACCCGCTCCACGGGTAGGACGAGAGCGGACGCCAGCTGGAGCACGGGCACCGGTTCGTCGACCACCATGAGGACGGCCTCCAGAGCAGCCCGCGCCCCGCCGGGGAGCACGTCGAGGTCGAGGCCCTCGGCCACCGGGTCCTCCCCTGCCGCCCGGCTCGTCGCGCCCTGTGCTGCCGCGTTCGCCGCGTCGCTGTGCGTGCCGGCGTCGGTCACGGTGCCACCTCCTGCTCGGCGTCCCGGCCGGCGAGCTGCACGCCGTCCGGGTCTGTCTGGTCGAACTCATCGTCCACCTCGACGTCACCATCCTCGCTGCCCGTCCAGCGGACGCTGAGCTCCGCCAGTGCCTCGACCTGGTCGAACGCCACGGCGCCGTCGCGGAACAGCTCGAGCAGCGCGAGGAAGCGGGCGACGACGACCGTCGTCGAGGAGGCGTCGGCGACGAGCGCGCGGAAGGTGGTGCGGCGGCTGCGACGCAACCGGTCGGCGAGGACCTGCGCCTGCTCCCGGACGCTGACCAGAGCACTGTGCAGGTGAGCCAGGCTGACCCCCTCCGGCTGCGGACGGGGTGCCAGCGCCCGCGCTGCCGCGGTGGCCAGCTGCTCGGGCGTGGTGCTCATGACGAGCTCGGGCAGCAAGTTCGCCAGGTGCGGCTCGAGCGGCACCGACCGCGGGTACCGACGGCCCTCGGTGGCCAGGCGCTCCGCCAGGGAGGCGGCGACCTGCTTGAACGCCCGGTACTGCAGCAGCCGCGCGAAGAGCAGGTCTCGCGCCTCCAGCCGGGCGACGTCCTCGTCGTCGTCGACCTCGCCGGCGGGCAGCAGGCGGGCCGCCTTCAGGTCCAGCAGGGTCGCGGCGACGACGAGGAACTCGCTGGCCTGCCCGAGGTCCCAGCCGCCGTCGGCGGCCGAGCGGATGTGCGCGACGAACTCGTCGGTGACGGTCGCCAGGGCGATCTCGGTGATGTCGAGCTTGTGCTTGGCGATGAGGGACAGCAGCAGGTCGAACGGCCCGCTGAAGTTCTCCAGGTGGACCTCGAAGGAGCGTCCGGCGGGGCTGCCCGGCCCCTGCTCAGGCGGCGTCACCACGGGCGATGAGCTCGCGGGCGAGCTGCCGGTAGGACTCGGCCGCCGGGTGGCCGGGCGCGTACGAGGTGATCGGCTCCGCGGCGACGGACGCGTCCGGGAACTTCACCGTGCGGGCGATGACGGTGTGGAAGACCCGGTCGCCGAACGCCTCCACGACCCGGGCGACCACCTCCCTGCTGTGCAGGGTGCGCGAGTCGTACATCGTGGCCAGGATGCCGTCGATCTGCAGCGCGGGGTTCAGCCGGTCCTGGACCTTCTCGATGGTCTCCACCAGCAGCGCCACCCCGCGCAGGGCGAAGAACTCGCACTCCAGGGGGATGACGACGCCGTGGGCGGCGGTCAGCGCGTTGACGGTCAGCAGGCCCAGGGAGGGCTGGCAGTCGATGAGGACGACGTCGTAGTCGTCGGCCACCGGGCGCAGCACCCGGGCGAGCACCGTCTCGCGGGCCACCTCGCCGACCAGCTGGACCTCCGCCGCGGACAGGTCGATGTTCGCCGGCAGCAGGTCGAGTCCGGCGACCCCGGTGGGACGGATGACCTCCCGGACGTCGCTGGAGCGCTCCATGAGCAGGTTGTAGATGGTCCGGTCGAGCTCGTGCGGGTTCACCCCGAGGCCCACCGACAGCGCACCCTGGGGGTCGAAGTCGACGAGGAGCACCCGGCGGCCGTACTCGGCCAGGGCAGCACCCAGGTTGATGGTCGTCGTCGTCTTGCCGACGCCGCCCTTCTGGTTGCACATCGCGATGATCCGAGCCGGACCGTGCCCCGCCAGCGGGGCGGGTTCGGGAAAGGCGGGCAGTGGGCGGCCGGTCGGGCCGACCGTCTCCCCGGCAGGCACCACGGTGGTGTCACTGCTGCTCACAGGTGCTCTCGTCTCCTGCTCGGACGGCGGTCAGATCGCAGCGACCCTACCCCAGCAGCACCGCGGGTCAGCGGGCCCGCGGGTGCGCGGCGGCGTACACCTCGCGCAGGGTGTCGACGGTGACGAGCGTGTAGACCTGCGTGGTCGTCACCGAGGCGTGTCCGAGGAGCTCCTGGACCACCCGGACGTCGGCGCCGCCCTCGAGCAGGTGGGTGGCGAAGGAGTGCCGCAGGGTGTGCGGGGAGACGTGCTCGGACAGCCCGGCCCGCTGAGCGGCCGAGCGCAGCACCGCCCACGCGCTCTGGCGCGACAGCCGTCCGCCCCGGCTGTTGAGGAAGACCGCCGGGGTCCCCCGCCCGGCCCGGGCCAGCACCGGGCGGGACCGGACGAGGTAGGCCTCGAGCGCCTGCACGGCGTAGGACCCGAGCGGCACCAGCCGCTCCTTGCCGCCCTTGCCGACGAGCCGCACGGCGGCGCCGACGCCCCCGTCGTCCCCGGTGAGCACGTCGTCGACGTCCAGCCCGACGGCCTCGCTGATCCGGGCGCCGGAGCCGTAGAGCAGCTCGAGCAGCGCCCGGTCCCGTAGCGCGGCGGCGGTGTCGCCGACCGACGCGGCCTCGAGCAGCCGGGTGACCGCGGCGACGCTGATGGCCTTGGGCAGCCGCTTGGGCGGGGTCGGCGGGCGGACGTCCCGGGCCGGGTCGGCGACCGTCGTCCCCTCGAGGGCGAGAAAGCGGTGCAGGCCGCGCACGGCGACGACGGTGCGCGCCGCCGACGAGGCGGACAGCGCCGGGCGGCCGTCCTGCCCGGTGCGGATGGTGGCGAGGAAGTCGCTGACGTCCTGGGCCACGACGTCGCCGGGGTCACGCCGGCCCTGTCCCTCCAGGAACGCCACGTACCGCTCGAGGTCCCGGCGGTAGGCGCCGAGGGTGTTCACCGACAGTCCCCGCTCGACGGTGAGGTGCTCGAGGTAGCCGGCCACCGCGCGGGCCAGGCCGCTCGGTGGTGCTGGCCGCCGCGGGCTCGTCAGGAGAGCACCTCGGCCAGCGGGACGGCGTCCAGCCCGTGGGCCTCCGCGACCGGGGCGTACGTCACCGCCCCGGCGTGGGTGTTGAGCCCGAGGGACAGCGGCTCGTCGTCGCGCATCGCCTGCTGCCAGCCCTTGTCGGCCAGCTCCAGGGCGTACGGCAAGGTGACGTTCGTCAAGGCGTAGGTGGAGGTGTGCGGGACGGCGCCGGGCATGTTGGCGACGCAGTAGAAGACCGAGTCGTGCACCCGGTAGGTGGGCTCCGCGTGCGTGGTCGGGCGGGAGTCCTCGAAGCAGCCGCCCTGGTCGATGGAGATGTCGACGAGCACGCTGCCGGGCTTCATCCGGGAGACCAGCTCGGTGCTGACCAGCTTGGGTGCCCTGGCGCCCGGGACGAGGACCGCTCCGATGACGACGTCGGCGTCCAGGACGGCCCGCTCGATCTCGTAGGTGTTGCTCGCGACCGTCTGGCAGTGCCCCTGGTAGATCGCGTCCACCTGGCGCAGCCGGGCGACGTTCTTGTCGAGCAGGAGCACCTCGGCCTGCATACCGAGCGCGATGGCGGCCGCGTTGAACCCGGCCACGCCGGCTCCGATGACGACGACCTTGGCGGCGTAGGTGCCCGGCACACCCCCCATGAGGACGCCGCGGCCGCCCTGGGCGCGCATCAGGGTGTGCGCGCCGACCTGCGGGGCGAGCCGGCCGGCGACCTCGCTCATCGGGGCGAGCAGCGGCAGCGAGTGGTCCGGCAGCTCCACGGTCTCGTAGGCGATGGCGGTCACCTTGCGCTCGACGAGCTCGGTGGTGAGCCGGGCGTCGGCGGCCAGGTGCAGGTAGGTGAAGAGAGTCTGCCCCTCGCGCATCCGGTGGTACTCCGACGCCACCGGCTCCTTGACCTTGAGCACGAGGTCGGCCTCGGCCCACACGTCGTCGGGTGAGTCCAGGATCTGGGCTCCCGCGCCGGCGAAGTCCTCGTCGGAGATCGAGGACCCGGTCCCGGCGTCCGTCTCGACGTACACCTGGTGACCGTGGCGGACCAGCTCGTGGACGCCGGAGGGGGTGGCGGCCACCCGGTACTCGTTGTTCTTGACCTCGCGCGGGATGCCGATCTTCACGAGCCGTCACTCTAGTGTCATCTGCGTCACCTCCCGCCACGTCCGCGCTCGGCGGTCCGTCAGCCGACCACCCTCGGTGGTCAGTCGACAATCCCCCCTCGTGATCATGCAATCCCGCCACCCACCCGCTCGCAGAATGCTGGGTTGTGGGCGCGACACGCCGGCCAGGCCGTGCTGAGCGCAGCATTCTGTGGTGGAGGCGCGCCACCCGACGTGAGGCTGACATGGCAACCAAGACCACCTCGGAGGGTGGCGGGATTGCATGATCACCGAGGGGTGGGGCTCGGAGGGTGGCGGGATTGCATGATCACGGCGAGGGGAGGGTGTGGGGGTGGGGAGGGTGGGGATGAGGAGCCGGCAGCGTGACGGCCATGGGCGCAGCGACCGGTCAGGACCGGTGGAGGGCGAGTACCCGGTCGACACCGGCACGGTGCGCCTGACCCGCGACGGCGCCGACCCCGACGCGTGGACGGTCTGGGTCAACGGGGTGCCGAGCTCGCCGGTCAACCTGCGCGACCCGACAGTCCTGGACTTCGAGTACCTGCAGTGGATGGCGGACGTCGTCGAGGTCGCGGCCGCCCCGGCTCCCCAGCCGCTCGACGTCGTCCACCTCGGCGGCGGCGGGTGCGCCCTGGCCCGGCACCTGGACGCCGTCCGGCCGGGGTCCCGGCAGGTCGTCGTCGAGCTGGACGCCGAGCTGAACCGGCTCGTCCGCGGCTGGTTCGACCTGCCCCGCTCCCCTCGCCTGCGGCTGCAGTCCGGGGACGCCCGGGAGGGCCTGGCAAGGCGTCCGGACGCCAGCGCGGACGTCGTCGTCCGGGACGTGTTCGCGGGCTCCAGGACTCCCTCGCACCTGACGACAGCCGAGTTCCTGGCCTGCGTCGCCCGGGTGCTGCGCCCGGGCGGGGTCTACCTGGCGAACGTCGCCGACCCCGGGACCCTGGCGGAGCTGCGCGCCGAGATCGCTTCCGCGACAGCTGTTTTCGAGTCCGTCGCCGTGCTCGCCGAACCCGCGGCGCTACGGCGCCGGCGGTGGGCGAACGCCGTCCTCGTCGGGTCGCACGCCCTCCTGCCGATCGCGGCCCTCGCACGCCGGGCGGCGTCCGGGGCCGTGCGGGCCCGACTGGTGCACGGGGACGCCCTGGTCCAGCTGCGGGCCGGTGCCCGGCCGCGGCACGACCCCCGCTGAGCGCGCCGCGACCGGCTCCGTCTCACAGGCCGGCGAGCACCTCGGTGAGGTCGTCCAGGCCCAGGGACCCGGCCGACAGGGCGGCCATGTGCCAGGCCTTGAGGTCGAAGTCCTCGCCCCGGCGGCGGCGCGCCTCCTCCCGCCCCGCGAGCCACGCGCGCTCCCCCAGCTTGTAGCTGATCGCCTGCCCGGGCCAGCCCAGGTACCGCACGACCTCGCTGTCGATGAACGCGGCCTCACGCCCGCTGTGGGCTCCGAAGAACTCCCTGGCCAGCTCCGGCGTCCAGGTCTGCCCGGGGTGGAACGTGGAGTCCTCCGGCACGCTGAGCCGCAGGTGCATGCCGATGTCGATGACGACCCGGACGGCGCGCATCATCTGCGCGTCGAGGTAGCCCAGCCGGGCGCCTGGGTCGGCGAGGTAGCCGAGCTCGTCCATGAGGCGTTCGGCGTACAGGGCCCATCCCTCGGTGTTCGCGCTGACCGAGCCGACCGTCGTCTGGTAGGTGGACAGCTGTGGCGCGACGTACGCCCACTGGGCCAGCTGCAGGTGGTGGCCCGGGACGCCCTCGTGGTACCAGGTCGAGACCAGGTTCCACAGCGGGAACCTGGTCTGCCCCAAGGTCGGCAGCCAGGTACGGCCCGGCCGGGAGAAGTCAAGGGTGGGGCGGGTGTAGTACGGCGCGGCAGCGCTACCGGGTGGGGCGATGCGGGCCTCGACGACCTTCACCGGCTCGGCGATGTCGAAGTGCGTCCCGTCGAGGTCGGCGACGGCGCCGTCGAGCATCTGCTGCAACCGTTCCCGGACCTCCTCGACGCCCTCCACCACCTCGCCCTCGGCGTCCAGGTGCCGCATCGCCTCCAGCGGCGTGGCGCCGGGTAGGACGCGCTCGACCTCCTCGCGCATCTCGGCGTCCAGGCGCAGGTACTCCTGCCAGCCCCAGTGGTAGGCCTCCTCGAGGTCGAGGTCGGCACCGGTGGACAGCCGCGCGAGCAGCCGGTAACGCTCGGCGCCGACGGCGTCCGGGGTGCCCTCGGTGGCCGGCAGGTACTCGTGCAGCAGAACCCCCCGCAGGTCGGCCGTGGCCCGGTTGGCCGACTCGGCGGCCCGCCTCAGGTCGATCCGCAGGCTCTCGGGGAGATCGGCGGGCGCCTCCTCGACGAACCCGGTGAACCAGCCCCGACCGCCGGCGGCGTCCAGCCAGTCCCCGAGCTGGTCGGCGAGCGTGCGCACCTGCCGGGGCGCGGCGTACAGACCACGGCGGCCTCCCGCGCGCAGCGACTCGACGTACCCGGCGAAGGACTCGTCGACCCGGGACATCCGCCGGGCGATGACCGCCCAGTCCTCCGGTGTGCGCGCCGGCATCATCGAGAACAGCTGCCGGACCGCCTGGGGCGGTCCGAAGATGTTGCGCACCTGGCGCAGGTGCTCACCAGCAGCACTGACGGCGAGCTGGGCCTCGAGCCGCTCCCGCAGCAGCCGGGCGGCCCGCGCCTCCAGGGGGTCCTCGGCCGCACCCGCGGCCTCGGCCGCCGCGAGCCGTCCGAGTGCCCGGCGGGCGGCGTCGTCCTTGGCGTCCTGGGCCTGCGGCGACAGGTCGGGGGCCCGGTCGTCGCCGGGACGTCGTCCGAGAGAGGTGGCGACCAGCGGGTCGAGCTCGACGAGCTCGTCGACGTAGGCGTCCGCGATGGCCCGAGGGGTCCGCGGCCCGTCGTCCCGAGGCCCCGTGCTGGGGCCCGTGCTGGGGCCTGTGCTGCCGCTCGGCCCGGTCGTGGTGGGTGGCATGTCCTCATCGTGCCGGAGTCAGTCGTCGGAGCGCTCGTCGAGTCACGATCACCCGTGTGCGGCGGTATGTCGCTGTCTGCGGTGATTGGCCATTCTCGTCGGGCGGCCCGGACCTGAGTTACCGCGCACGTGACCGGATTGTTACGCCGATGTTGACGAGTCTGCTTGCCGCTCACGGCCCTGGGGAGTTGGCTCGTGACGCACTGTGCGGCAACCCCGCCGCAGTCCCGATGGAAGGACCAGGTTCATGGCATTCAGTACGCGCAGACGTCGTTCTGCCGCGGTCGCGGGCGGTCTGGGCATCGCCCTCGTCCTGACCGCCTGCGGCGGCGACAGCGGCGACGGCGGAGACGGCGACGCCGAGGCCGGCGGCGAGGTCGACTGCTCGGCGTTCGAGGAGTTCGGCGACCTGGCGGGGGAGACCGTCTCGGTCTACACCTCGATCGTCTCCCCCGAGGACGCCCCGCACATCGAGTCCTACAAGCCGTTCGAGGAGTGCACCGGCGCCGAGATCGACTACGAGGGCTCCCGCGAGTTCGAGGCCCAGCTCATCGTCCGGATCCAGTCGGGCAACGCCCCGGACATCGCCTACATCCCCCAGCCGGGCCTGCTGCAGACGCTGGTGCGTGACACCGACGCGGTCGTCCCGGCGCCGGACAGCGTCGCGGCCAACGTCGACGAGTTCTGGAACGAGGACTGGAAGGAGTACGGCTCGGTCGACGGGACCTTCTACGCGGCCCCGATCGGCGCGAACGTCAAGTCGTTCGTCTGGTACTCGCCCTCGATGTTCCAGGAGGCCGGCTACGAGATCCCGCAGACCTGGGACGAGCTCATCGACCTGTCCGACCAGATCGTCGCCGACGGCGGCGTGCCGTGGTGCGCCGGCATCGGGTCCGGCGACGCGACGGGCTGGCCCGCCACCGACTGGCTGGAGGACCTCGTCCTGCGCACCGCAGGCCCGGAGGTCTACGACCAGTGGGTCGCTCACGAGATCCCGTTCGACGACCCACAGATCGCCGAGGCGCTCGCGGAGGTCGGCTCGATCCTCAAGAACGAGGAGTACGTCAACGGTGGTCTGGGCGGGGTCCAGAGCATCGCCTCCACCGAGTTCGGCGACGCCGGCCTGCCGATCCTCGACGGCGCGTGCTGGATGCACCGTCAGGCGTCCTTCTACCAAGCCAACTGGCCGGAGGGCACCGAGGTGGCCGAGGACGGCGACGTCTTCGCGTTCTACCTCCCGTCGATGGACGACACCCGGCCGCTGCTCGGCGGTGGCGAGTTCGCCGCCGCGTTCTCGGACCGGCCGGCCGTGCAGGCGTTCCAGACCTACCTGTCCTCGGACGACTGGGCGAACGAGAAGGCGAAGGTCAGCGGACCGGGCTGGGTGAGCTCGAACACCGGCCTGGACCCGGCGAACCTCGAGTCGCCGATCGACCAGCTCTCCGCCGAGCTGTTCCAGGACGAGGAGGCGATCTTCCGGTTCGACGCCTCTGACCTCATGCCCGGTGAGGTCGGGGCCGGCAGCTTCTGGACCGAGATGACGAACTGGATCGCCAACGACAAGGACGACCAGGCCGTTCTCGAGGCCATCGAGGCCTCCTGGCCGTGACGGTCGAGTGACCCGGACGTCGTCCTGACGTCGTCGTGACGTCGTCCGGCCGGGAGTGCCGGGGCCTGTGGCAAGGTGGCCCCGGCACTTCCGGTCCGGGCGGCACGCAGCGAGGAGAACGAGATGGACTGGTTGCTCGACGCCGGGACGCCCGGCGAGAAGTTCCTCGTGATGGCGTTCGCCATCGCGCTGTTCGTCGTCGTCATGGCCGGCATCCTCTTCGCCGTCGACCGGCCCAAACGCATCCCGAACTGGGTGGTCGTGGCCGGCTTCCTCGGCCCGTCCGTGCTGATGCTGCTCCTCGGTCTCATCTACCCGGCGATCCGCACGATCGTGGACTCCTTCTACGACAAGAACGGGCAGAACTTCATCGGCCTGGCCAACTACGAGACCATCTTCACCCAGGAGGGCTTCCAGATCGTCCTGCGGAACACGGCGATCTGGGTGCTCGTCGTGCCGATCGCGGCGACGTTCCTCGGCCTCGTCTACGCCGTCCTGGTCGACCGCTCACGCTTCGAGTCGTTCGCCAAGGCGCTGATCTTCCTGCCGATGGCCATCTCCATGGTCGGTGCGAGCGTCATCTGGAAGTTCGTCTACGAGTTCCGTCCCGACCAGCCGGGCGTCAGCCAGATCGGCCTGGCCAACCAGGTGCTCGTCTGGCTCGGCCTGGAGCCCTACCAGTTCCTCATCAGCACGCCGTGGAACACGTTCTTCCTCATCGTCGTCTTCATCTGGATCCAGGCCGGCTTCGCCATGACCGTGCTCTCCGCGGCTATCAAGGCCATCCCCGACGACATCATCGAGGCCGCTCGTCTCGACGGCGTCGGCGGCGTGCGGATGTTCCGCTACGTGACCGTGCCGAGCATCCGCCCCGCGATCGTCGTCGTCTTCACCACCATCGCGATCGTCACGCTGAAGGTCTTCGACATCGTCCGGACGATGACCGGCGGGAACTTCCAGACCAGCGTGGTCGCGAACGAGTTCTACGTGCAGGCCTTCCGGCAGTTCAACACCGGCCTGGGAGCCGCGCTCGCCGTCATCCTCTTCGTGCTCGTCATCCCCATCGTCGTCTACAACGTCCGGCAGATGCGCCTCTCCGAGGAGATCCGGTGAGCACGACCACACCCGCCGCCACCGCCACCGCCGTCGAGACCTCGCGCCAGAGCCGCAAGGCGGCGAAACGAGCCCAGCGCTCCGCCGAGGCGAAGACGAAGCTCAGCTCCCCGTGGGCGTCGGGCATCGCCATCGTCATGGCGATCCTGTGGACGATCCCGACTCTCGGCCTGCTCATCACGTCGTTCCGGCCGGAGATCGACATCCGCAGCTCGGGGTGGTGGGAGTTCCCCTTCAATCCGGAGGTCACGCTCGCCAACTACGAGCAGGCGCTCTTCGGCACCGGCGTGAACTTCTCCACGTTCTTCGTCAACTCCGTCGTCATCACGATCCCCGCCGTGGTCATCCCGATCACGCTGGCGCTGCTGGCGGCGTACGCCTTCGCGTGGATCGACTTCAAGGGACGGGACACGCTGTTCGTCGCCGTCTTCGCCCTGCAGATCGTCCCGATCCAGGTGACGCTGATCCCGCTGCTGACCCTCTACGTCGACTGGGGGCTGGCCGGCTCGTTCTGGACGGTCTGGCTGTCCCACTCCATCTTCGCGCTGCCGCTGGCCATCTTCCTGCTGCACAACTTCATGAAGGACATCCCGCGCTCGCTCATCGAGGCCGCCCGGATGGACGGCGCGGGACACGTGAAGATCTTCTTCCAGGTGCTGTTCCCGCTGCTCGTGCCGGCCATCGCCGCGTTCGGCATCTTCCAGTTCCTCTGGGTGTGGAACGACCTGCTGGTGGCCCTGACCTTCGCCGGCGGCGACCAGAACGTCGCCCCGCTCACCGTGCAGCTCGCGAACATGGTCGGCACCCGCGGGTCGGAGTGGCACCTGCTGTCAGCCGGCGCGTTCATCGCGATGATCGTCCCGCTCATCGTGTTCGTCACCCTGCAGCGGTACTTCGTGCGGGGACTGCTCGCCGGTGGCGTGAAGGGCTGATCCACCGGGACGGCGCGCCCGGAAGCGCGGAGGGGCGGCCGGTCGACCTCGTTGTCGGCGGCCGCCCCTACGCTCGCCGCATGCCGAGCGCCGCACCCCCTGTCCCCGCGTCCGAGGACGCCCTGCGCCTGCTGCGCCGCCTCACCGGGAACCAGGACGCGACCTTCCGTGAGGGCCAGGACGACGCGGTCCGGGTGCTGGTCGAGGACCGCGCCCGGGCCCTGGTCGTCCAGCGCACCGGGTGGGGGAAGTCCGCGGTGTACTTCGTCGCCACCGCGCTGCTGCGCGGCCGCGGCGCCGGCCCGACGCTACTGGTGTCCCCGTTGCTCGCCCTGATGCGCGACCAGGTGACGGCCGCGGGCCGCGCCGGAGTGCGCGCGGTGGAGATCAGCTCCTCGAACGTCACCGAGTGGGACGACGTGGCGGCCGCGCTCGACCGCGACGAGGTCGACGTCCTGCTGGTGTCACCGGAGCGACTCACCAACCCGCGGTTCGCCGCCGAGCAGCTGCCCGACCTGCTTCGGCGCTGCGGGCTGCTCGTCGTCGACGAGGCGCACTGCGTCTCCGACTGGGGGCACGACTTCCGGCCGGACTACCGCCGGATCGGTGACCTGCTCGACCGTCTGCCCGCGGGCACGCCGGTTCTGGCCACCACGGCGACGGCGAACGCCCGGGTCGTCGAGGACGTGGCCGAGCAGCTGGGTCGCGGCGGCGTGCCGGTCACGACGATCAGGGGGCCGCTGGCCCGCACCTCGCTGCGTCTCGGTGTGCTGAGGCTGCCGAGTGCCGAGGACCGGCTCGGCTGGCTGGCCACGCACCTGCCCGCACTGCCCGGCAGCGGGATCGTCTACACGCTCACCGTCAGCGCCGCGGAGGACACTGCCGCGCTGCTGCGCGAGGCCGGTCACGACGTCCGGGTCTACACCGGCCGCACCGACGACACCGAGCGCCGCGAGGCCGAGGAGGCCTTGCGCGACAACCGGGTCAAGGCGCTGGTGGCGACCTCGGCGCTGGGCATGGGCTTCGACAAGCCGGACCTCGGCTTCGTCGTGCACCTCGGAGCGCCGTCCTCACCGGTGACCTACTACCAGCAGGTGGGTCGGGCCGGTCGTGCGGTGAGCACGGCGGACGTGCTGCTGCTGCCGGGTCCGGAGGACCGTGAGATCTGGCGCTACTTCGCCACCGCGGCCATGCCCCGCCGCGAGGACGCCGAGGCGGTGCTCGCCGCGCTGGCCGCAGCAGACCAGCCGCTGTCCGTCCCTGCGCTGGAGACGGTCGCCGACGTCCGCCGCACGCGGCTGGAGCTGCTGCTCAAGGTCCTCGCCGTGGACGGCGCCGTCCAGCGCGTGGGCGGCGGCTGGACGGCGACCGGCCGGCCGTGGGTCTTCGACGCCGAGCGGTACGAGCGGGTGGCGCAGGCACGCGTGGCGGAGCAGGACGCCATGGTCGCCTACCAGCACGGCGCGACCTGCCGGATGGCGTTCCTCCAGCAGCAGCTCGACGACGAGACCGCCGCACCGTGCGGCCGCTGCGACGTCTGCGCCGGGCCCTGGTACCCCACCGCGGTCCCCACCGAGGTACGACAGTCGGCCGGCGCCGCGATCCGCCGGGTGGGGGTGCAGGTCGACCCCCGGACGACGTGGCCCACCGGGATGAGCCGGCTCGGCGTCCCCGTCCAGGGACGGATCCCCGTGCAGGAGCAGGTGGCGCCGGGACGCGCCGTCGCACGGCTCACCGACCTGGGCTGGGGGCAGCGCCTGCGGGGACTGCTCGCGGACGAGGCCGAGGACCGTCCCGCCGACGACGAGCTCGTCCGGGCCTGCGTCGACGTCCTGGCCGGGTGGGGCTGGCAGGTGCGGCCGGCCGCCGTCGTGACGGTCCCGTCGCGCCGCCGCGGGCGCCTCGTCGCCTCGGTCGCCGAGCAGATCGGGGCACTGGGCAGGTTGCCGGTGCTCGGGTCGCTCGTTGCCGTCGACGGTGGTCCGGTCGGTGCCCGCGGTGGCAACAGCGCCTTCCGGCTAGCGGGCGTGTGGGACCGGTTCGAGGTGCCGCCGGACATGGCCGCGGAGGTGCGCCGGCTCGCTCCGGCGCCCGTGCTCCTCGTCGACGACCTCGTCGACTCCAGGTGGACGCTGACGGTCGCGGGGCGGCTGCTGCGAGTGGCCGGTGCGGGTGGCGTACTGCCGTTCGCCCTCGCCGTCGCCGCCTGACCCCTCGCCGCCGCCTGACCCCTCTGCGGGGCAGCCCAGGCCGCTCTGCGTGATCAGTCGACTAACCCCGTCACGATCCGTCGACCACCCTTCGTGATCAGCTGCGAATCCCCTGTTCGTGATCATGCAATCCCGCCACCCTGGCCGCACGGCTCCCGGGTCCGCCACCTCGCAGAATGCTGGGTCGCAGGCACGACACGCCGCTAGAACGATGCCGCAGCCAGCACTTCGTGCTGGGGTGGCGGGATTGCATGATCACGGGGGGGTGCCGGCCGGGGGTGCCGGCCGGGGGTGGCGGGATTGCATGATCACCGGGAGGTGCCGGCCTGGGGTGGCGGGATTGCATGATCACCGGGGGGTGCCGGCCTGGGGTGGCGGGATTGCATGATCACGGGGAGGGGGGGTCGTGGGGGTCCGGCGCGCTGCCGTCGCCGTCGGCAGGGTGCTTGGACGCCGCCTGCGGCTCCGGGGCGGTGCGCCGCTCCTCCTCGGGCTCCTCGCGGTGGAAGGGCTCGGTCTGCGCCGCCCGGTCGGCGGCCTCCTTCGCCCGCTCCACGGCCTCCCGCGAACGCTCCAGCGGTTCGTCACTCATGACACCGAACGTACCGGCGGTCCCCCGACCCGGCACCTCACGGCACGGCCACCGTGATCCCGGCGCCGAGGCGCCCCTCGCCGAGGGCGGCCAGCGCCGCCGGCACCTCCTCGAGCGCCACGGTCCGGTGCACCAGGGCAGCCCGGGGCAGCCGACCGGAGGTGACGAGGTCGAGCAGGGGCGGGTAGTCGGCGGCTGGCATGCCGTGACTGCCCAGGAGGTCCAGCTCGTAGGCGATGACCCGCTCCATCGGGACCCGCGGGTGGCCGGTCGCGGCCGGCAGCAGCCCCACCTGCACCTGGCGGCCGCGCCGGCGCAGCGAGAGCACCGAGTCGGCGCAGGTGACGGCGGAGCCGAACGCGTCGAGGGCGACGCGTGCTCCGCCCCCGGTGGCGGCGACGACAGCAGCGGGCACGTGGCCGTCCGTGGCGGCGTCCAGCACCACCTCGGCGCCGAGCTCCCGCGCCGCGGACAGCGCCTCGGGGCGGACGTCCACGGCGACGACGCGCGCTCCGACCGCGACGCCGATGGCCACGGCCGCCAGGCCCACACCGCCGCAGCCGTGCACGGAGAGCCACTCCCCCGGCTGGACCCGACCGCGCGTCACGACGGCGCGGTGGGCCGTGGCGACCCGGCAGCCCAGGCCCGCTGCGGTGACCGAGTCGAGGTCGTCAGGCAGTGCGACGAGGTTGGTGTCGGCGTGCTCGAGGGCGACGAGCTCGGCGAAGGACCCCCACCCGGTGAAGCCCGGCTGGGTCTGGTGCGGGCACACCTGGCCGTCGCCGGCCCGGCAGACCTCGCACGTCCCGCAGGCGCAGACGAACGGGACGGTGACCCGCTGCCCCACGGTCCAGCGGACGACGTCAGGGCCGACGGCAACGACCGTGCCGGCGAGCTCGTGCCCCGGCACGTGCGGCAGGACGACGTCGGGGTCGTGCCCCTGCCAGGCGTGCCAGTCGCTGCGGCAGATGCCGGTGGCCTCGACCCGGACCACCACGCCGGCCGGCGACGGCACCGGGTCGGGCACCTCCCGCAGCACCGGCAGCACGCCGAACTCCTCGACCACGACCGCGCGCATCAGGGACCCGCCGGGTCGACGCCGACGGCGGCACGCGCCCTGGCGAGGACCTCCTCGACCGGCGCCGAGGCGTCCAGCACGACGTCCGCGACCTGCGCGAACAGCGGCCGGCGCACCGGGTCCTGACGACGCAGCAGCTCCAGCGGGTCGCTGCCGAACCGGGGCCGGTAGTCGCCGGCACCGAACCGCACCGCGAGCACCTCCGGCGCGGCGTCGAGCCACAGGACGAACGCGTCCGCCAGCGCCGCCCGGCACCTGGGCACCTCCACGGTGCTGGCCGCTGCCGCGACCACCACCGCAGGGCGCTCCGCCACGCCGGCGAGGAGGTGCTCGGCCTCCCACCGGTGCAGGGCGTCGACCCCGTCCCGGTCGGCGAGCGTCGCGGTGTCGATGCCGTGCTCACGCAGCAGGTCGGTGTCGCTGTCGCGCAGCGGCCGGTCCAGCGCGCGGGCGAGCTCCGAGGCCACGGTGCTCTTGCCGGAGCCCATCAGCCCGAGCACGACGACGGCCCGGTCGCGCACCGTCATGCCTGCCGGGAGGACGCCCACAGGTCGATCCCGGTGTCCACGGCGTGCTCGTCGATCGCGGCCAGCTCGTCGTCGGTGAACGCCGGCGCCCGCGTCGCTCCCAGGTTCTCCTCCAGCTGCTGCACGCTGCTGGCACCGATGAGCACCGAGGTGACCCGCTCGTCGCGCAGCGCCCAGGCCAGCGCCATCTGCGCCAGGGTCTGACCGCGAGCGGCCGCGATCCCGTTGAGCGCCCGGACGTGCTCGAGCGCCTCGTGCGTGAGCAGCTCGCTCGACAGAGAGCTGTCGCGGGCTGCCCGGGACCCCTCGGGCACGCCGTCCAGGTACTTCGTCGTCAGCATCCCCTGAGCCAACGGCGAGAACGCGATGCAGCCGGCGCCAACCTCCTCCAGGACGTCGAGCAGCCCCTCGGTCTCGATCCACCGGTTGAGCATCGAGTAGGACGGCTGGTGGATCAGCAGCGGTGTGCCGAGGTCCGACAGGATCCTGGCGGCCTCGCGGGTGCGCTCGGGACCGTAGGAGGAGATCCCGACGTACAGGGCCTTGCCGGAGCGGACGGCGGTGTCCAGCGCGCCCATCGTCTCCTCCAGCGGAGTCGTCGGGTCGTACCGGTGGGAGTAGAAGATGTCGACGTAGTCCAGGCCGAGACGCCGAAGGGACTGGTCCAGGCTGGCCAGCAGGTACTTGCGCGACCCGCCACCTTGCCCGTACGGGCCCGGCCACATGTCGTAGCCGGCCTTCGTCGAGACGATGAGCTCGTCCCGGTACGGCCGCAGGTCCTCGCGCATCACCCGGCCGAAGTTCAGCTCCGCGGAGCCGTACGGCGGCCCGTAGTTGTTCGCCAGGTCGATGTGGGTGACGCCGAGGTCCACCGCGCGACGCAGGATGGCCCGCTGGGTGTCCAGCGGCCGGTCGTCACCGAAGTTGTGCCACAGCCCGAGGGAGACCACCGGCAGGTCCAGGCCGCTGCGCCCGCACCGGCGGTAGGTCATCGTGTCGTACCGGTCCGGTGCCGCCGGGTAGCTCATCCGCCCATCCTGGCAGGACCTCCCCGGACTGCCGACTCGACCCCAGGCTGCCGACTCAACCCCAGGCGGCGTCCCTCACAGCAGCCCGGCGCGGCGCAGCGCGTCGCCGAGGCCGGTGCCGTCCGGAGCGCGGACCTCCGGCACCGGAGCCTCAGCGGGCCCGTGGTCCTCCGGCCTCGGGCCGGTCGTGCCCCGGGACAGCACCCGCTCCCCCGTGGTCAGCTGACGGATCGCGATCCCACGCACGTGCTCGGGGTACTCCCGGGCGAAGTCCAGGTAGATGTCCGGGTCGTGCTGCCCGTCGTCCCCGATGAGCAGCCAGCGCACCTGGGGCAGCTCACGGGCCAGCCGGCGCAGCGTCGCCGCCTTGTGCTGGCGCCCGGAGCGGAACCACCCGGCGTTCGTGGGGCCCCAGTCGGTGAGCAGCAGCGGCCCGGCCGGGTACCCGTGGCGGGTGAGGAACCGGGACAGCGTCGGGGCCACGTTGAACGCCCCGGTCGACAGGTAGACCACGAGCGTCCCCGGCTGCCGGACGACGATCTCCCGGTACAGCGGCGCCATCCCCGGCACCACGTACCGGGCCTGCTCGTGCAGGACGAAGGTGTTCCAGGCGGCGATGAGCGGGCGCGGCAACGACGTGATCATGACGGTGTCGTCGATGTCGCTGACCACGCCGAGGGTCTGCTGCGCGCCGACGACGGTGACGACGGCCGAAGCGGGCTCCCCGTCGGGCAGCCGGAGCGTCACCTCGTGCGTACCGGCGGGCAGGTCGCACTCGACGACGGCGTCGACGTACCCGCTGCGGTTGGTCCTCACCGTCCGGGTGGACGACCCGGCAGTGACCACCACGTGCGCGCCCGCGACGGGTGCGGTGGCGAAGCTGCGCCACCCCCGGACGAGCCCCTGCCGGCGCGGCCGGCCGGCGGTCCCCGGGCGCGAGAGCAGCACCCGTCCGAGCACCCGGACCCAGCCGGGCGCGCCGTCACGGGCGACCGAGCCGTACCCGGGGTAGGCGACGACGTGCGGAACCCAGCCCCGTCCACGCAGGACCTGCTCGACGACGGCGTCCGCACGGGCCTCCAGGACGGCGGCCAGGTGCGGCTTGGCCCTGGACTCGGTCACACGGCCGGAGTCTGCCGCCTCACGGCTGGAAGAGCACCTTCACCGCACCGTCCTGCTTCTTCTGGAACATCTCGTACGCCTGCGGCGCCTGCTCCAGGGGCAGCCGGTGGGTGGCGAAGTCCTGGACGCCGAGCGGGTCGTCGTCGGTGAGCAGCGGCAGGATGTCCTCGACCCAGCGCCGCACGTTCGCCTGCCCCATCCGCACGGTGATCTGCTTGTCGAACATCTGCATCATCGGCAACGGGTCGGCCATCCCGCCGTAGACGCCGGACAGCGACACCGTCCCGCCGCGGCGGACCGCGTCGATCGCGGTGAGCAGGGCGCTCGTCCGGTCCACACCGAGCGTCTCCATCACCTGCCGGGCTAGGGGACCGGGCAGCAGACCGACGACCTGGTGGGCGCTCTTGGCGACCGGCGAGCCGTGCGCCTCCATGCCGACGGCGTCGATGACGGAGTCGGCGCCGCGGCCGGCGGTGAGCTCACGGACGGCGTCCCCGACGTCGTCCACGGCGCTCAGGTCGATCGTCTCCAGCCCGCGCGAGCGGACCCGGGAGAGGCGCTCGGGGACGAGGTCGACGCCGATCACCCGGTGCCCCCGGTGCGCGGCGACCCGGGCGGCCATGTCACCGATCGGCCCCAGGCCGAGGACGACGAGCGTCCCGCCGTCCGGGACGTCGGCGTACTCCACCGCCTGCCACGCCGTAGGCAGCACGTCGGAGAGGTAGACGAACCGGTCGTCCGGCGGGCCGTCGGGGACCGTGATCGGCCCGTAGTGGGCCTGCGGCACCCGCAGGTACTCGGCCTGCCCGCCGGGGACCTGGCCGTAGAGCTTCGTGTAGCCGAACAGCGACGCGCCCTTGCCCTGGTCGGTGTTCTGCGTCGTCTCGCACTGGGACTGCAGGCCGCGCTCGCACATCCAGCAGGACCCGCAGGAGATGGTGAACGGGACGACGACCCGGTCTCCCGGCCGCAGACCGGGGACGCCGGGTCCAACCTCCTCCACGACGCCCATCGGCTCGTGACCCAGGACGTCACCGGGGTCGAGGAAGGGTGCGAGCACCTCGTAGAGGTGCAGGTCCGACCCGCACAGCCCGGTGGTCGTCACCCGGATGATCGCGTCGGTGGGCTCCTCGATGCGCGGGTCCGGGACCGTCTCGACGCTGACCGACCGCTTGCCCTGCCACGTCACCGCTCGCATGCCCCCGACGTACCCGCACCCCGCGCCCCGAAACCTTCACCAGTTACGTTCCTGTCGTGGATGCGCGGGCGGCGGACTGGTTCGAGCGGCGCACGTCGACTGCCGGGGACTGGCCCCTGGAGCGGTGCCTGCGGCTACGCGCGCAGACCGGCACCAGGGTGAGCGTGATCGTCCCGGCCCGGGACGAGGCGGACACGATCGGAGACGTCGTCGGCACCCTGCGCCGGGACGTCCTCGACGTGGGCCTGGTCGACGAGCTCGTCGTCATCGACTCCGACTCCACCGACGACACCGCCGCGGTCGCGGCGGCAGCCGGAGCCGTCGTCCACGCCTCCCGGGACGTGGCGCCCGAGCTGGGCACGTTGCCGGGCAAGGGCGAGGCGCTGTGGAAGTCGCTGCTCGTCACCACCGGCGACGTGCTCGTGTTCGTCGACGCCGACCTCACCGAGTGGGGCCCGCACTTCGTCACCGGGCTGCTGGGCCCGCTGCTGGCCGACCCGGGGGTGCGGCTGGTCAAGGCCTTCTACGACCGGCTGCTCGACGAGGCAGCGGCGCCTGCCGGCGGCGGCACCGCCCCGGCCGGCGGTAGCTCGTCGACGGACGGCGGCAGGGTCACCGAGCTCGTCGCCCGCCCCCTGCTGTCGCTGTGGTGGCCGCACCTGGCCGCGGTCGTCCAGCCGCTGGCCGGCGAGTGGGCGGTGCGCCGGTCGCTGGCCGTCGAGCTGCCGTTCCCGGTCGGGTACGGCGTCGAGCTGGCCACCCTCATCGACACCGCCGACCGGTACGGGCTGGACGCCGTCGCCCAGGTGGACCTGGGCAGCCGCGGCCACCGCCACCAGGCCGTGCACGACCTGGCCGTCATGGCCGGCGAGCTGCTCGCGGTCGCCGACGCCCGGCGCGCGGCGCCGCGGGGCGTCCCCGCCGAGCCGGTGCTGCACCAGTACCGCCGGTCCGAGGGGGGCTGGCGGGCCCGGCCGGTGCCGGTCGCCGAACGGCCCGCGCTGCAGGAGGTGCTGGGGTGCTGAGGCTGGGCCGGCGGGTGTTCGGCGACAGCGAGCTGCTCGTCATGGCGATCGTGAACCGGACGCCGGACTCGTTCTACGACCGGGGCGCCACGTACGCCGAGGACGCCGCGCTGGACCGGGTGGACGAGGTGGTCGCCGCCGGGGCGCAGATCGTGGACGTCGGCGGGGTCAAGGCCGCGCCGGGCGAGGAGGTGGACGCCGCAGAGGAGATCCGCCGGACCGCCGGCTTCGTCGCCCGGGTCCGTGACCGGCACCCCGACGTCGTCATCAGCGTGGACACCTGGCGCTCGGAGGTCGCCCGGGTGGTCTGCGGCGAGGGCGCCGACCTGCTCAACGACGCCTGGGGCGGGGTGGACCCGGCGCTGGCAGAGGTCGCCGCCGCCCACGACGTGGGTCTGGTGTGCACCCACGCCGGAGGCCAGCAGCCACGCACGAGGCCGCACCGGGTCGCCTACGACGACGTCGTCGCGGACGTCGTCGAGCGGACCACGGCCCTGGCCCGCCGGGCCGTCGGCCTCGGCGTCGCACCCGAGTCGGTCCTCATCGACCCGGGCCACGACTTCGGCAAGAACACCTGGCACTCCCTGGAGGTCACCCGCCGGCTCGACGAGGTGGTCGCCACCGGCTGGCCGGTGCTGGTGTCGTTGTCCCACAAGGACTTCGTCGGCGAGACCCTCGACGCGCCGGTGACCGAGCGCCTGGTCGGGACGCTCGCTGCGACCGCCGTGTGCGCCTGGCACGGCGCCCGCGTCTACCGGGCGCACGAGGTGGTCCAGACCCGCGAGGTGCTCGACATGGTGGCCACCCTGCGCGGGACGCGGCCGCCGGCACGCACGGTGCGGGGTCTGGCGTGAGCCGTCCGCCGGTGGCGCTGTGCCCGCACCCTCCGCTGCTCCTGCCCGGGCTCACCGGCGCCGCCGACCCGGTGGCCGACCTGCGGGCGGCCTGCCGGGACGCGGTCGGCGTCCTGCTCACCGACCGGCCGGGCAGGGTGCACCTCGTCGGCGCAGACGGCCCGGCCGTCGACGCGGCGTCCTTCGCCCCCGGCGCGAACCGACCGGCACCCACCGCGGACCGGGCAGGCCCGCTGTCCGCCGCCCCGCTGCCGCTGCTCGTGGGGCGCGCGCTGCTAGCCGGCACCGGGTGGACCGGCCCGGTGACCGAGCACGCCGTCGCGGCGTCGTCCGCTCTCGCCGACCGGGTCGCCCTCGGCCGGCAGCTGTCGGCCGGGGGCGACCCGGTGCTGGTGCTCGGCGACGGCAGCGCCCGCCGGGGGGTCAAGGCCCCCGGGTACGTGGACGAGCGGGCGGTGCCGTTCGACGACGCCGTGCTCGCCGCCCTGCGCGCTGCGGACACCGCCACGCTCGCCCAGGTCGACGACGACACCGCCGCGGAGCTGCTCGCCGCCGGCGCCGTCGCCTGGCACGTGCTCGCCGGGCTGCTCGACGGCCTGCCACCGGCGCAGGTCCGGTACGCCGACGACCCGTTCGGGGTGGCCTACGTCGTCGCCACCTGGTCGGACAGGTCGTCCGGCCCCTCCCGCTGACCGGCGCCCGGACCGGCGCCCGGACCAGGGCCCGGACCGGTGCCCGGGGAGCCGGCCGGCGCGTCACCCCACGGCGCGGGGACGAGGTCGCGGACGCGTTCGGACAGGGCCAGGGCGTCGAACGGGGCACGGACCTTGGCGTCGTTGTCGAAGTACACGTAGACGTCCCGGCCGTCACCGGCCCACCGGCGGACCCGCTGCGCCCACAGGTCGAGCGCGTCGGCCGAGTAGCCGCTGGCGTACAGCTCGGTGTCCCCGTGCAGGCGGACGTAGACGAAGTCGGCGGTGGCCTGCAGGAACAGCGGCCACCGCCCGGCGGTGTCCGCCACGACGAGCCCGATCCCCTTGTCCCGCAGCAGGTCCGGGAACGCGTCGGTGACGAAGCTCGGGTGGCGCACCTCGACCGCGTGCCGCAGCGGGCGGTCGGCGTCCGTCGTCGTCCACGACCGGTCCGCGAGGCGCTCGTCGTGCCCGGCCGCCAGCACGGCGGCCTCGGTCGTCGTCCGGGGCAGCAGGTCGAGAAAGGCCCCGAGCCGCCCAGGGTCGAACCCCAGCGTGGGCGGCAGCTGCCACAGGAAGGGGCCGAGCCGGTCCCCGAGGGCGAGCGGCCCGGAGGCCAGGAAGTTGGCCAGCGGCACCTCGACGTCCCGGAGCTTCTTCATGTGGGTGATGAACCGGCCGCCCTTGACGGCGAGGACCGACCCGTCCGGTGTCTGCGCGCGCCAGGTGAGGTAGGTCGTCGGCCGCTGCAGCGCGTAGAAGGACCCGTTGACCTCCAGGGTGCTCATCCGCTGCGCCGCGTACTCCAGCTCGCGTCCCGCAGGCAGCCCGGGCGGGTAGAACACCCCCCGCCACGGGCGGTACCGCCACCCGGAGATCCCGACCCGGACGACGGACCGGCTGGCCATCGGGTCAGGAACGGCCGGGTACCGGCGGACGGACGTCGAAGCGCAGCAGCGCGCCGACGCCCCCGTCCAGGACGTCGGTGCCCTCGACGAGCTCGATGTCGCCGCGCTGGGCGACCAGGGCCCGCAGCAGGACCGCGTCGGCCCGGTCGCTCGTCGCCGACGTGGAACCCAGGGCGGCGACCTCCTGCTCGGTCCGGCCGATCTGCAGCGGCTGGTCACCGGCCCACAGCCGCTCGGTCGAGGACGGGTCGTCGGCGAGCAGCAGGACGTCCACGGCACCGGCGCGCAGCGCCTCGACGACGGCCGGCAGCCCGTGGGCCACCGAGTCGTCCCGGCCCAGGTGCTCGGTGTACCGGGCCAGCAGCTCGCCCATCGCGGCCTGCCGGTGCCGGCGCAGCGCCCCCTCCACCGCCTCCTGGAACGCCTCCTCGTGCACCCCCTCGGCGCGGCCTCCGCTCTCGAGGTCGGTCAGCAGCTCGGCGACCCGGCCGGTGGCGTGCCGGTGGACGAGGCTGCGGACCTGCGGGTCGCCGGCGAGCAGCAGCAGCGCGGGCCGGTGCTGCGCGACGACCCGGTCCAGACCGTCGGCGACCGCGGCGGCATTGCGCTCCCAGGAGTCCTCGACCCGCATCTGGAACCGGCGGTGCGACCACCCCCCGCCGCCGAACTTGTGCAGCACGTCGTGACCGCCCTCGATCTCCCGCTCGAGCACCGGCTGGCCGAGGGCGTCGACGAGGGTGACGTCGGCGCCCGCCGCGTCGACCTCGACCACCGCGTAGGGGACGGCGTCCACGAGCCCGCGGACCAGGGGCATGAGGTGGGGCACCGGGCCGTAGGAGCCGCTGTCGCGCACCGGTCGGCGGGGCAGGATGCGGTCCAGGACGACGCCGGCGGGGCCGGCGATCACCGTGCGACCCTGCTCCCCGGGCAGGCCCGTCTCGGACAGCACGACGTCCTCGACGACGCCGACGACGTCCTGCGGCGCGCCCTGGTCCAGCAGCGACTGACGCACAGCAGCCCACCGCAGCCGGAGCTCCTCGGCCGAGGTGGGCTGGTCGCGGGTGACGTCGAGGTGGACGCTGGCGAACGGGCCGTCGGCCTCGACGACCTCCTGGAGCCAACCGGTCTGCATCGGGTCTCCTCTCTGCGACGGGCCTGTCGGTCCTGCTGCTACCCGATCACGACGGCGGCGAACCGGCCACCGGAGACCGTTCGGCACCGGGTCCTCAACGGCGGCGCGGCAGCGTCACCCACCGTTACAGTGAGTCCCGGTCCGGCACCCCGCCGGAGACGTGCGAGGTGGAGGCGCGGTCGGATGCTCGACGAGGCCACGATCGGTCGCGTCCTCACCGCGGTCTCCGACGCCTCCCCGTACGGCATGTGCGTCATCGACGCCGACGCCGTCGTCGTGCACGCCAACCCGGCGATGGGCCGGCTGCTCGGCACCGCCGCCGAGGACCTGCCCGGCGCCGTCCTGACCTCGTGGCTGCGGCCCGCCGACCGGGCCGACGAGCAGCCGGTGGACGGTGCCCTCGCCCCGAGCAGCACCGGTGAGGACGGCCGCCGGCTGCGCCGCCGGGTCGTGCGCGCCGACGGCCGCGAACGCGTCGTCACCCTGCTCCTGTGGGACGTCCCGGGAGACGTGGCCGACCGGGAGCTGTTCGTCGTCCAGGTGCTGCCGGACGCCGAGGACGCCTGGTCCCTCCGGCCCGCCCCGGCCTCCCGGGTGCCGTTGCGGGTCGTGCAGGCCCGGGCCGTCGAGGAGGCGGCGACGGCGCTCGCCGGCGCGGTGACCGTCGCGGACGTCACCGCGGTGATGGAGCGACAGCTGCAGGCGTTCGACGCTCAGGGCCTGCTGATCTCGCTCGCGGACGGGCCCCGGCTGCGGCTGGCGTCCAGCCGCGGCTACCCCGACCCCGTCCGGGAGGTGCTGCAGGACCAGCCGATGTCCGAGCGCTCACCGATGGTCGAGGCGGTCCTGGAACGCAGTCCGATCTTCGTCGAGACCTTCGAGGACTACGTCGCCCGCTACCCGCAGCGGCAGGCGGTCGCCCGAGCCGCGGGCAAGGGGGCCTGGGCGTTCCTGCCGATGATCGCCGGGGGCGAGGTGATCGGGTCGTGGTGCCTGAGCTTCGACGGCCCGCACCGGTTCACGGTCTCCGAGCGGGCGCTGCTGACGACGCTGTCCGGCCTGCTGGCCCAGGCCGTCGCCCGCTCCGAGGTGCTGGCCGCCGAACGGTCGCTGACCCGGACCCTGCAACGGTCCCTGCTCCCGCAGCACCTGCCGGACGTCCCCGGCTGCGCCATCGCGGTCCGGTACCAGACGGCCGTCGCGGGCCTCGAGGTCGGCGGCGACTTCTACGACGTCATCCCTCTGCCCAAGGGGGGCACCGGCATCGTCATCGGCGACGCCCAGGGCCACTCCGCGGCGGCCGCGGCACTGATGGGCCAGGTTCGCGGGGCGCTGCGGGCCTACGCCGCCGAGGGGCACGACCCGGCCACCATCGTCGCCCGGGCCAACCGGTTCCTGCTCACCGCGGGCGCGGACTCCTTCGTCACGTGCACCTACGCCGCGCTGGACGCGACCCACGACGGGCTCACCATCGTGCGGGCCGGGCACCCGCAGCCGCTGCTCGTCATGCCGGACGGCACGGCCGGGTCGCTCGACGTCCCGGGCGGGCTTCCGCTGGGCATCGACGCCCAGGCGTCCTACCCGGTCACCTGGGTGCCGCTGACCGAGGGCTGCCGGGTGGTCCTCTACACCGACGGCCTCGTCGAGCGCCGCGACCTGGACCTCGGACGTGGCGAGGCGGCCCTGCTCGCCCGGGCCCGCTCCGCCGTCCGGGAGCCGCTGCCGGCGTTCGCCGACGCCCTCATCGGGCACGACCCGGCCAGGGAGGACGACGTCGCCCTGCTCGTCCTGGAGCGCACCGGCAGCGACGGCGGCCCGGCCGTGCGCCAGGCCACCTTCGAGGCGGCGACGACGGACGCGGCGGCGGTGCGCGCGATGCGGCGGGCGATCACCGACCAGGTCCGCGACTGGGGCTGGCACGAGCGGGCCGACGAGGTCGAGCTGCTCGTCAGCGAGCTGATCACGAACGCGGTCGTGCACGTGGGCGGGTCCGTCGTGGTGACGGTCACCGGCTCGGACGCCGAGCTGACCGTCGCGGTGTCCGACACCAGCGTGCACGTCCCGCAGCCCAGGACCGACGACCTGACCGGTGAGGACAGCGTGTGGCGGACGTCGGGGCGCGGCCTGGCGATCGTCTCCGCCGTCGCCGACTCCTGGGGCATCGATCCCTCCGGCCCGGGCAAGAGCGTCTGGTTCTCCCTCAGCGCCTGACCGAAGCGCCTGACGGGCAGGGTCAGGCTGTCCGGTCCGCCGGGACGGCCAGTCGGGCCGCCAGCACCGGCAGCACGTCCCCCAGCGGCGCGTCGACCCGCACGTCGGCACGGTCGTCGGCGCGGGTGGGGCCGCGGTTGACGACGGCGACCGGGATGCCGCGGCGGGAGGCGTGCAGCACGAACCGGTACCCCGACATGACCGTCAGGGACGATCCGAGGACGACGACGGCGCGGGCGGCGTCCACCAGCGTGAAGCAGCGCTCGGTGCGGTCGGGCGGCACCCGCTCGCCGAAGAACACGACGTCCGGCTTGAGCGGGCCGGAGCCGCAGCGCAGGCAGTCGACGACGACGAAGTCCTCGAGCACCTCGTCGGGCACCTCGGCGTCCCCGTCGGGGTTGACCCGCTCGACGTCCGCTCCGAAGCCCGGGTTCGCCACCGTGAGCCGGGCGTCCAGCCCGGCCCGCGAGGTGACGTCGCCGCAGCACAGGCACACCACCCGGTCCAGCCCGCCGTGCAGCTCGACGACGTCGCTCGAGCCGGCGGCCTGGTGCAGGCCGTCGACGTTCTGGGTGATGACGGCGTCGACGAGACCGCGGTGCTGCAGCCGGGCGACGGCGTCGTGACCGGCGTTGGGCCGCGCCCGTGCGATCGTCCGCCAGCCGAGGTGGCTGCGGGCCCAGTACCGGCGCCGGGCCGCCGCCGACCCGGTGAACTCCTGGAACGTCATCGGGCTGCCGCGCCGCAGCGACCCGGTCGGCCCCCGGTAGTCCGGGATGCCGGAGTCGGTGGACAGGCCGGCGCCGCTGAGCACGAGCACGCCGCCCCCGGCCACCAGCTCGACCAGGCCGCCCAGTCCCGTTGCCACGGACGGAAGCCTACGTTCGCGTCGGCCCCCAGGGTGCGGCGTACCCTGGCCCGGTCATGTCGGCGCTGCCTGCGGTGGACCCGCTCCAGAGCCTGCACGGGCGCCTGGCCCGGCTGACGCTGGCGGACGAGCGTCGGCTGCGCCGACGGCTGGACGGCGTGCGGTCGCTGCGCGACGAGGCCCGCAAGGGGCGGGCACTGACCCAGGTCGAGGCCGCGCTCGAGCAGGCCGAGCAGCGGGTGGCCCGCCGGCGCGCGGCCGTCCCGCAGGTCAGCTACCCCGAGGAGCTGCCGGTCAGCCGGCACCGGGAGCAGATCGCCGCCGCGATCCGCGACCACCAGGTCGTGGTCGTCGCCGGGGAGACCGGGTCGGGCAAGACCACCCAGCTGCCGAAGATCTGCCTCGACCTGGGCCGTGGGGTGCGCGGGACGATAGGCCACACCCAGCCACGCCGGATCGCCGCGCGGTCAGTGGCCGAACGGGTCGCCGAGGAGCTCGGTGGTGAGCTGGGCGGCGTGGTCGGCTACAAGGTCCGGTTCACCGACTCCTCCCGGCAGGACACGCTCGTCAAGGTGATGACGGACGGCGTCCTGCTGGCCGAGATCCAGAACGACCGGTCGCTGCTGCGCTACGACACCATCATCATCGACGAGGCGCACGAGCGGAGCCTCAACATCGACTTCCTGCTCGGCTACCTCAAGCAGCTGCTCCCCCGCCGCCCGGACCTCAAGGTGGTCATCACCTCGGCGACGATCGACCCGGACCGGTTCTCCCGGCACTTCGACGGGGCCCCCGTGATCGAGGTGTCCGGCCGCACGTACCCCGTCGAGGTGCGCTACGAGCCGTACGACCCGGAGGAGACCGACCAGGTACAGGCGGTCTGTGACGCGGTGTCGCGACTCGCGGACGAGGCGCCCGGCGACGTCCTGGTCTTCCTCTCCGGGGAGCGGGAGATCCGGGACACCGCGGACGCCCTGCGGGCGATGTCGTTGCGCGGCACCGAGATCCTGCCGCTGTACGCCCGGCTCAGCGCCGCGGAGCAGCACCGGGTGTTCAGCCCGCACCCCGGCCGCCGGGTCGTGCTCGCCACCAACGTCGCCGAGACCTCGCTGACGGTCCCCGGGATCCGCTACGTCGTCGACGCGGGCACCGCCCGGATCTCCCGGTACAGCCACCGCACGAAGGTGCAGCGGCTGCCGATCGAGCCGGTGTCCCAGGCGTCGGCGCGGCAGCGGGCCGGCCGCTGCGGCCGGGTCGCCGACGGCGTCGCCGTCCGGTTGTACTCCGAGGAGGACCTGCTCTCCCGCCCGGAGTACACCGACCCGGAGATCCTGCGGACCAACCTCGCCTCGGTCATCCTGCGGATGTCCGCCCTCGGTCTCGGTGACGTCGCGGCCTTCCCGTTCGTCGACCCGCCCGACCCGCGGCAGGTCCGTGACGGCCTCGCCCTGCTCCACGAGCTCGGCGCCATCGACCCGGACGAGAAGGACCCGCGCCGGCGTCTCACCCCGCTCGGACGCCGGCTCGCCCAGTTCCCCGTCGACCCGCGGCTGGGCCGGATGGTCCTGGAGGCGGACGCGAACGGCGCCGTCCACGAGGTCCTCGTCATCGCGGCGGCGCTGTCGGTGCAGGACCCGCGTGAGCGCCCGGCGGACCGGCAGCAGGCGGCCGACGAGGCGCACCGCCGGTTCCGCGACGAGACGTCCGACTTCCTGGCCTACCTCAACCTGTGGAACCACGTCACCGAGCAGCAGAAGGCGTTGTCCTCAAGCGCGTTTCGCCGGATGTGCCGCACGGAGTTCCTCAGCTACCTGCGGGTGCGCGAGTGGCAGGACCTGTACGCCCAGCTGCGCGAGGTCGCGCGGAACGTGGACGTGAGTGTCAACCGCACCCCTGCCACGCCGGAGCAGGTGCACCGGTCGCTGCTCGCCGGGCTGCTGTCGCACATCGGCCTCAAGCAGGGCGACCGCAACTACTACCTGGGGGCGCGGGGCACCCGGTTCGCCGTCTTCCCCGGGTCGGCGCTCTTCCGTCGGCCGCCGGCCTGGGTGATGGCCGCCGAGCTCGTCGAGACCTCGCGGCTGTGGGGCCGTGAGGTGGCCCGGATCGAGCCGGAGTGGGCCGAGGCGATCGCCGGGCACCTCGTCAAACGGGTCTACAGCGAGCCGCACTGGTCCAAGAAGCAGGGCGCGGTGATGGCGCAGGAGAAGGTGCTGCTCTACGGGGTGCCGCTCGTCGCCGCGCGGCGCGTCGGGTACGCCGCCGTCGATCCCGAGACCTCGCGGGAGCTGTTCATCCGGCACGCACTCGTCGAGGGGGACTGGGACACCCACCACCGGTTCTTCCACCGCAACCGCGAGCTGCTCGCCGACGTCGAGGACCTCGAGCACCGGGCCCGCCGCCGGGACATCCTCGTCGACGACGAGACGCTGTTCGACTTCTACGACCGGCGGGTCCCGGCCGACGTCGTGTCGGCCCGCCACTTCGACGCCTGGTGGAAGCGGGAGCGGCACCGGCACCCGGACCTGCTGACCTTCGACCTCGACCTGCTGGTCAACCCCGAGGCCGGGGACGTCGACGAGCGCGACTACCCGCGGACGTGGCGACAGGGGCCGATCGTGCTGCCGCTGAGCTACCAGTTCGAGCCGGGGTCGGACGCCGACGGGGTCACCGTGCACGTCCCGCTGGCCGTCCTCAACCAGGTGACCGCGTCGGGGTTCGACTGGCAGGTCCCCGGGCTGCGGGCGGACCTCGTCACCGCGTTGATCAGAGGCCTGCCCAAACCGGTGCGCAAGCAGCTCGTGCCCGCCCCGGACCGCGCCCGCGAGGTGCTGGCCCGGCTGCCCGCCGAGCCGGACGGCCGAACGCTGACCCGTGCCGTCGCCGACGAGTTGCACCGCACCACCGGCGTGGACGTGCCCGACGACGCGTGGGACCCGACCGGGGTCCCGGACCACCTGCGCGTCACGTTCCGGGTCGAGGACGACTCCGGCCGCCGGCTCGCAGAGGGCAAGGACCTCGAGGCCCTGCGCCGCCGGCTGGCACCAGAGGTGGCCCAGGCGGTGGCCCGGGCGGTCGCCCGGGCGGTGACGGCCGCCGGGTCACCGGAGCCAGCCGGGGGGACGACGTCCGCCGGGGGGACGACGTCCGCCGGTGGGACGACGTCCGCCGGTGGGGCCATGTCGCCCCTGGAGCGCACCGGCCTGACCGAGTGGGACGTCGACGCGCTGCCCCGGGTGGTCGAGCAGGTCACCGCCTCCGGCCACCTCGTGCGCGGGTACCCGGCCCTGGTGGACGCCGGTGGCCGGGTCGACGTCCGGGTGCTGCCCACCGAGGCCGAGCAGCGGCGGGCCACCTGGGCCGGCCAGCGGCGGCTGCTGCTGACTGAGGTGCCCAGTCCGGGTCGGGTGGCCCGCGAGGTGCTGGACAACGCCGGCCGGCTCGCGCTGACGCGCAACCCGCACGGCAGCGTCGACCGGCTGCTCGAGGACTGCGCCGCGTGCGCCGTCGACACGCTGATGACGACGGGTGGCGCGCCGGTGTGGGACGCGGCCGGCTGGGAGCGGCTCGCAGCGCACGTCCGCGGCTCCGCCGAGCCGGTGCTCGCCGACGTCGTCCGAACCGTGGCCCGGGTGCTCGCGGACACCCACGCCGTCGCCGTCCGGCTGGACGCCGCGGCGTCCCTGCCGCTGCTGCCCTCGCTGGCCGACGCCCGGGCCCAGCTCGACGCCCTCGTGCACCCCGGGTTCGTCACGGCCACCGGAGCGCGGCGGCTTCCCGACCTGCTGCGCTACCTGCGGGCCCTGCACCGGCGGCTCGACAAGCTGCCGGAGGACCCGGCGCGGGACCGGGACCGCACCGGCGTCGTCCAGCGGCTGGCGCAGGAGTACGCCCGGGCGGTGGACCGGTTGTCCGAGCACCGCCGGGAGGACGACGACGTGGTCGCCGTGCGGTGGATGCTCGAGGAGCTGCGGGTGTCGTTGTTCGCCCAGGGCGTGGGCACCGCGCACCCGGTGTCCGAGAAGCGGATCCGCAAGGCCCTGGCCGCACTGTCCCCCTGACCTCGTGCCCCACCATTCCGCCACCCCGGAAAGCCACCGTCCGGCTCGCAGAATGCTGGGTTGGTGGCGCGACACGCCGGGAAAGTTGTGCCGAGCGCAGCATTCTGTGAAGGCGCCCGACCCGGCGTGGGACGCCACGGCCAGCAACGCCGCGGGCGGGGTGGCGGGATTGCATGATCACGGGACGGGGGCGGGGTGGCGGGATTGCATGATCACGGGACGGGGACGGGGTGGCGGGATTGCATGATCACGAGGTGGGGCGGGGGGCTCCGACGGGCGGCTGGGTAGGGCACGCCGTACCCTCGCCGGGTGGCGCGCCCCGAGACCCCGGGCGGCACCGTCGGCGACCCGTCGTCCGCGGTGCCGGGTCCACCGCTCCCACCGGGAGAGCCGGTGGCCGGTGGCGGGGCGGGCACCTTCGAGCACGTCGTCCGACCAGACCGGCCGGACCTGTCGAGGATGCGGCGGCGGCTCGCCGACTGGCTGCGGACCCACGACGCCCCCGACGACGACGTGGAGCTCGTCGTCCTGGCCTGCTCGGAAGCCGTAGCCAACGCCGTCGAGCACGGTTCCCCGGACGGCGAGGTGCAGGTCTCGGCCGCGGTGCGGGACGGGCGAGTGCACCTGGAGGTGAAGGACGCCGGCCGCTGGGACGACTCTCCGAGCGAGCCGCACCGCGGTCACGGGCTCCGGCTCATCCGCCGGGCGATGAACCAGGTGCGGATCTCCACCGACGCGGGGACCGTCGTGCGGATGGAGCGGGCGCTGCGCTGAGCCCCGCTGGACTCACCCTCGGCCTGGGGTCACGGGGTCCAGTCCGGGCGGAGCGGAAAGTCTGGTGCGCCCGCCTCGGTGCGGGTGCACAGCACCTGGTGCAGCTGCAGGGCGTTGCGCTCGAACGACAACCGGGAGCCGGCCATGTACAGGCCCCACACCCGCGCCGTTCCCTCACCGACGTCAGCGACGCACTCGTCCCACCGGTCGACAAGGTTGCGGCACCAGGCAGCGAGGGTCAGCGCGTAGTGCTGCCGGAGGTTCTCGTCGTGCTGCACCTCGAACCCGGCGTCGTGGATCTCGGTGATCAGCCGGCCAGGGGACGCGAGCTCGCCGTCCGGGAACACGTACCGGTCGATGAACGCCCCGGTGCGGTGCGAGGCACGGCTGTCGCTGCGGGTGATGCAGTGGTTGAGCAGCCGGCCACCGGGCACCAGCAGCTGGCGCAACCGGCGGAAGTAGTCGGGGTAGTTCTCTACCCCGATGTGCTCGGTGAGCCCGATCGAGCTGATCGCGTCGAAAGGAGCGTCGGTCGGCAGGTCCCGGTAGTCGAGGTAGCGCACCTCGGCCAGGTCGTCGAGCCCCTCCTTCTTGATCGCCTCTGCCGCCCACGTCGCCTGCTGGCGGGACAGGGTGACGCCGAGGGCGCGCACGCCGTGCTCCCGCGCCGCGTGCCGCACCATGCCACCCCACCCGCAGCCGACGTCGAGCAGACGCATACCGGGCCGCAGCCCGAGCTTGTCGGCGACCAGGGCGTACTTCGCCTCCTGCGCGGTCTCCAGGCTGTCGTCGGGACTGCGGTAGAGGGCGCACGTGTACGTCATCGACGGGCCGAGCACCTTCTCGTAGAAGGAGTTCGAGACGTCGTAGTGGTGCTGGATCGCCGCGGCGTCCCGCGACCTGGAGTGCCGCAGACCCTGCAGGGTGCGCCGCCAGCGCGGCAGGGACTCCTGCGGCGGCGGCTGGGGCGGACGCAGCCGACTCAGACCCAGCTCCCGTGCCAGCGCCAGCACCTCCGCCGGCGACGGACGTCGCAGCGGCAGTTCCTCAGCGGCCCGCAGCAGCTCGTACGGGTCGCCGGGGTGCACGCCGTGCGCCTCGATGTCGCCGCTGACGTAGGCACGCGCCAGGCCGAGGTCTCCCGGGGCCGTCAGCACGTACGACAGCCCCCGCTCGGAGGCCACGTGCAGACGGAACGGCGCGTCACGGGGCCCGACGTCGCTGCCGTCGTAGGCCGTGAGCCGCAGCGGCAGCGGTCCGTCGGTCACGGCGTCGACGATGTCCGCGACTGTGGTCATGTCCCTCCTTCCGGAGCCGGACTCAGCGCCGGCCCACCACCTTGTCGTACATGTCCGTGAGCCGGTGGGCGGGGTCGTAGCGCTCCTTGGCCGAGCGGTACGTCTGGCCGCCGTACAGCCGGTCGAACGTCTCCCGGTCGTAGTACGCGTCCGAGTACAGCGACTTGTGCCCGCCGGCGTCTGCCACCGCCTGTTCGACCGCACGGTTGACGTCACCGTCGACGGCGCCGGGCGCGATCGGCACCGTGCCCCAGAAGCCCACGTTGACGTAGGTGCGCCCCGGCGACAGCGGGTACAGCGGCCACGCCCGGTCCGAGCGCAGTCGTACCGGGCACAACCACACCGGTTCCATCGGCACGTTGTCGGAGAACCACCGCAGGAAGTCGGCGGTGCCCTCCAGCGGGATCTCGACGTCCTGCACGACGCGTTCGCGCGGCGGCAGGCCGCGCAGCCGGTCGAGGCGTGCGGCGACGTGCAGCCGGTGGTCGAGCCCGACGAGCCGGTGGTAGACGTCGCTGCGCCGGTACTGCCGCGGCCACACCCGGCGCACGAGCGGGTTCTGCACGCCGAAGGCCCGCGAGCACCAGAACCAGTCGGTGTCCCACCGCCACAGGTAGTCGTGCGCGGTGAGGCCGTCGCGACCCCGCTCGCGCAGCGAGCGGTAGTACACGTCCTGACCCGTGTAGTCGCTGACCGCCGGCACGTCGTCGGTGAAGGTACCGAGCACGAGGTACGCCTCGTGCGGCGAGAACATCACCCCGTCCATCGCGTCGACCTGCTCACCGTCCCACAGGCCCGTGCCGGCCACCTCACCGACGGCCGACACCAGCTCGTCGAGGTCGGTGAACCGGACGTTGCGCAGCGCGACGTAGGGCCCCACCGGGTGCAGCTCGATCCGCAACCGGGTGGCGTAACCGAGGGCGCCGTAGGAGTTGGGGAACGCCCGGAACAGCTCGTCGTGCTCGCCGTCCGGCGCGGCAGTGACGACCTCCCCCGCACCGGTGAGCACGTCCATCTCCAGCACGGACTCGTGCGGCAGCCCGTGCCGGAACGAGGTCGACTCGATGCCCAGCCCGGTGACCGCGCCCCCGAGCGTGATCGTGCGCAGCTGCGGGACGACGAGCGGCGCGAGCCCGTACGGCAGGGTCGCCTCGACGAGGGTCTCGTAGGTGCACATGCCCTGCACCTCGGCGGTGCGAGCGTCCGGGTCGACCTCCAGGACGCCGGTCAGCCCGGAGGCGTCCAGCCCCGCGACCACCGTCCCGGTCCGGGGACGGAAGAGGTTCGACGTCCGCTTGGCGAGCCGCACCGGCGCCCCGGGCGGGACGGCCCGGTAGGAGCGCAGCATCGCCTCGACGGCGCGGGTGTGGGCGTCCCACCGGTCGACAGCTGCAACCACGAGATCGATCATAGGCTCGCCGAGGCAGCCGTGACCGGGCTCAGTCGATCAGTCTGAGCCCGACGACGCAGACGACGATCCCCGCGAGCAGCAGCACCCGCAGCACCGAGACCGGCTCGGCGCCGGTCACCATCGCGTAGCCGACGGTCAGCGAGGCGCCGATGCCCACCCAGACCGCGTAGGCGGTGCCGGTGGGCAGCTCACGCATGGCGTAGGCGAGACCCGACATGCTGAGCACCAGCGCGACGGCGAACACCACGGTCGGTCCCAGCCGGGTGAACCCCTCGGAACGGCCGAGGGCGGTGGCCCACACCGCCTCCAGGACCCCGGAGACCACGAGCACGAGCCAGGACACCGAGATCGCTCCGTTCAGGCCACGCGGGCCGGCGCCGCGCCGTCGACCTCGACGACGTCGCCGCGGTGCAGCTGCCGGCCGCGACGGGTCTCCACCTCACCGTTGACCCGCACGCCTCCGGACCTCAGCAGGGGGCGGACGTCCCCGCCGGCGTCCACGGTCCCGGCCAGCTTGAGGAACTGGCCGAGCCGGATCATGTCGCTGCGGATCGGGATGTCGAGCACGCACCGAGGCTAGACGACGCGCCCCCGGCGCCGGCCCGCCGCAGCGGGACCGGCGCCGGGGCGTCGTGCAGGTCGGTCAGTGCCGAGGACCCGACGGAGGCTCGTCACCGTCCTCGATGACCACGTCCTCCAGGTGCCCCTCGGCGTGCGCGACGACGAGCTCCGTCTTGCCGGGGTAGCGGATCTCCTCGACGAGCTCCTGCATGGCCAGCGACGGCTTCGTCGTGAACTGCGAGACGACGATCGTCACGACGAAGTTGATGATCATGCCGACGGTGCCGAAGCCGGTCTCGTGGATGCCGAGGATGCCGTCGCTGTTGCCGTAGATGTCGATGGTCCACACCATGTACAGCAACGTCGTCCCGAGGCCGGCGATCATGCCGGCTGCGGCGCCGGCCGCCGTGGTCTTCTTCCAGAAGATGCCGAGCACGAGGGTCGGGAAGAAGCTCGCCGCGGCCAGGCCGAAGGCCAGTGCCACCACCTGCGCGACGAAACCGGGCGGGTTGATCCCGAGGTAGCCGGCGACGACGATCGCGGCGGCCATCGCGATCCGCCCGACCATGAGCTGGCGCGCCTCGGTGGCCTGCGGGTTGATCCGCTTGTAGTAGATGTCGTTCGCCACCGCGGAGGAGATGACGAGCAGCAGGCCGGACGCCGTCGACAGGGCGGCGGCCAGGCCACCGGCGGCGACGAGGCCGACGATCGGGGCCGGCAGACCGGCGATCTCCGGGGTGGCGAGCACGATGATGTCGTTGTTGATGACGAGCTCACCGGCCTCCCCCGGCACGTAGTCGATGATCCCGTCACCGTTGAGGTCGGTGTGGGTGATGAGGCCCACCTCGGACCAGTTCGTGAACCAGGACGGCACCTGGTCGACCGGCGTGCCGGCGATCTGGTCGATGATGTTGAACTTGCTGAACACGGCCACGGCCGGGGCCGAGGTGTACAGCAGGGAGATGAAGAACAACGCCCACAGCGCCGAGAACCGCGCCGCCCGAACGGACTTGGCCGTGTAGAAGCGGACGATGACGTGCGGCAGGCCGGCGGTGCCGAACATGAGCGCCGCGGTGATGAGCACCATGTTGAGCATGTTGGTCTGGGTGAAGGCCTCGGTGTACGCGGCGAAACCGAGGTCCTGCTGCAGGCCGTCGAGCTCGTCGAGCAGCTGGCCGAACCCGATCTGCGGCACCGGGATCCCGGTCAGCTGCTGGGAGATGGCGAACACCGGGATGAGGTAGGCGATGATCAGCACCGTGTACTGGGCCACCTGGGTCCAGGTGATGCCCTTCATCCCGCCGAGGACGGCGTAGAAGAACACGATGACCATGCCGATGACGATGCCGGCGGTGGTGTCGACCCCGAGGAACCGCTGGAACACGACGCCGACGCCCGACATCTGGCCGGCCACGTAGACGAACGAGACGACGATCGCCGCGATGACCGCCACGAGCCGCGCGGTCTCGTTGTACCGGTCACCGACGAAGTCGGGGACGGTGTACCTGCCGAACTTGCGCAGGTACGGCGCGAGCAGCATGGCGAGCAGCACGTAGCCGCCGGTCCAGCCCATGAGGTACACCGAGCCGGCGTACCCGTTGTTGGAGAACGCGACGATGCCCGCCATCGAGATGAACGACGCCGCCGACATCCAGTCCGCGGCGATGGCCGCGCCGTTGGCCGGCGCGGGGATGCCGCCGCCGGCGACGTAGAAGCCCGAGGTCGTGCTGACCCGGCTGGCGTAGGCGATGTAGATGTACAGACCGAACGTCAGGACGACGAAGACGAGGGTCCACAGCTGGATGTCGCTCACGAGTGGTGGACCTCCTCCTCGTACTCGGTGATCCCGTACTCGGCGTCCAGCTTGTCCATCCGCCACACGTAGACGGCGATGAGGACGACGAAGGTGATGATCGACCCCTGCTGGGCGAACCAGAACCCGAGCGGGAAGCCGAGGATGCTGAACTCGTTGAGCGCGTCGACGAAGAGGATGCCGGCGCCGTAGGACACGAGCGCCCAGATCGTCAGCAGCACCGCCATCAGGCGGAGGTTCCTGCGCCAGTACTCCCGGCGCTGTGTCGCGTCCATGCGGTCTCCCTGGGACGACGGAGGGGCAGCGGTCGTCGGCAGGAAACAGACCCGTCATCTCACGGTCAAGCACTCGCCGTGATGTGGCTCACACCAATCGCCGGGCGGTCACCCCTCGACCGCTCGTCGCGTGAGGCACGCCGCTCGGCGCGCCGCCGGCGAGGCGGGTGGACCCAGCAGCCGGGGACGTCGCACGCTCACCGCCATGAACGCCGTCAGCACACCTGCCCGGCGCCCGGTCGCCCGTCGCAGCCGCTACAGCCGGCACCTGCTCGGCGCGGCCCTGATGATCCTCCTCGGCGCCTTCCTGCCCTGGGTGTCGACCGCCCTCGGCAACGTCGCCGGCGTCCAGGGGGCCGGCATCTGGACGATGTACGCGGCGATGCTCGGGGTCGCCGGGGCGATCCTGCGCTCCCCGCGCTGGGCCGCCGGCCACGCCGCGGTGATGGGCGCCGTCGCCGTCGCTCTGAGCCTGTGGCAGGTCCTCCACCTGGTCGGGCTGGTCGGGTTCTCCGGCTGGATGCCCGGTCCAGGGCTCGTCCTCACCGTCGGTGGCGGGGTGCTGGCCCTGGTGGCCGCCACCGGCCTGCTCCGCGAGGCCCGCTGACCGCGCGCCTCACCGCCCGCCACCGTTGAGCCGGCGGTCGACCCGCGCCTGCTGGGTGCTGCGGCTGAGCCGGATCGCCTCCCCCAGCGTCGTCACCCCAGACCGACGAAGCAGCACGAGCTGACGCACGAGGACCTCGGCGGTGACGAGCGCGTCGCCGAGCGCGGTGTGCCGCCCGACGACGTCGACGCCGAGCCGTTCGGCGATGGCCTCCAGGGTGTGGCTCTCGTGGTCCGGGTGCAGGGCGGCGTCGATCAGCAGCGTGTCGAGCACCGGCAGGTCGAGCCGGACGCCGGCGGCGTCCGCGGCCGCCTGCAGGAAGCGCAGGTCGAACCCGACGTTGTGCCCGGCGAGCACGGTGCCGTCCGCGAAGCGCAGGAGGTCGGGCAGCACCTCGGGCAGTGTCGGCTGGCCGGCCACCATCGCGGTGGTGATGCCGTGCACCGCCGTCGAGGCCGCGGGCACCGGGCGGCGGGGGTCGACGAGCCGTTCGAGCACCTCGTCGTGGAGCAGCCGGCCGTTGACGACCCGGACGGCGCCGACGGCGACGACCCGGTCGGTGGCCGGGTCCAGTCCGGTGGTCTCGGTGTCCAGGACGGTGAACGTCAGGTCGGCCAGGGGCCGGTCCGCGAGGTCCGTGTCCGGCGCAGGCGCGGGCAGCTCGAAGTCGTAGAACTCCGGGCGGCTACCGGTCGCCACCGCCGGCCGCAGGACGCCGGCTCCAGCAGCAGGGGCACCGGACGACGCGGGCACGGCCGGCAGGTGCAGCCGCAGCAGCCCCGGCGCGCCGTCGACCCGCCCCCGGTGGCGGGCGAGCAGCGCCCGGGAGGTCAGCCCCGCGATCGGGGCGGGCCGGTCCAGCAGGTCGTCTAGCCAGTCACCCGGCAGGTCCCCCGGCAGGTCCCCCGGCCCAGCGGCACCGGCCCGGGGCGTCCAGGTGACGGTCAGCGTCACCTCCCCGGCCGGACCCGGCGTCCGCGACACGTCCTCCTCCCCCGGCCCGACCCGCACGGTCACCGGGGCGGACCCCCCGGCACCGGCGAGCAGCCGGACGACGAGCCGCGCCAGGGCGTGCGGGTCCGCCCGGACCCAGCCGGCGCCCGGTGCGGTCGGCGCCTGCACGGCGACGTCCGCGTCCGGGCCGAGGTGCTCCTGGACGGTACCGGCGACCACCTCGGCGAGGTCGTCGGCGGAGATCTCCGTCATCACCGGCAGCAGGGGGACGGCGGCACTGTGCTGGACCCAGTCCGCGACCAGCCGGCGCAGCTGCTGCGGGTCGTGAGCCTCCGTCAGCCGCTCGGTCAGAGCAACGAGCGAGGCCTCTCGGCGGTCGGTCGCCCGGACCGTCTCGGTGACGTCCTCGAGGACGAGGACGAACCCGCCGTCCTGGCCACCGGGCTCCTGCACCGCGGTGAGCCGCACCGACAGCAGCCGGCCGCGGTGCACCGTGGTGCCGGTGTACCCGCGTCCGTCCCGGCGGGCCCGGGCCAGTCCGTGGGCGACGAGGGAGCGGTCCACGACACCGAACACCGGTCGGCCCAGGCCCAGCAGGGTCTCGTCGTCGACGAGCCGGCGGGCGGCGTCGTTGTACAGCAGCACCCGCCCGTCGGGGGCGCAGACGACGACGGGCAGGGCCAGGCCGGCGAGCAGGGCGGCGAGCCGGTTGCGTTCGGCCTCGAGGTCACGGCGGGCGGTGGCGACACGTTCGGCGAGGCCAGCCTCGGCGTCCTGGCGGGCGTCGGCGAGCCGGTTCACCGCCGCGGCGAGCAGGTACATCTCCCCGGCGGCCACGGGATCGAGCCGGTGGGCGGGGTTGACGTCGAGCAGCACCCTGGTGTCGGCGGCCAGCCGGCGCGCGGTCGCCGCGGTCCGGCTGACCCGCGCCGCGAGCAGCCACGCCAGCCCCAGGACCGAGGCGGTGGCGAGCAGCGCGGTGGCCACCGGGTCGGCGCCGCCGGCGAGCAGGCCGGTGACGACGCCGCCGGCGGCGACCGCGTAACCGGTGACCCCGGCCACCCACAGCCGCTGGCGCCGGTCGAGCTCCAGGGCCATCAGGTCACCGTGTGGGTGGCGTAGCGGGACTCGGTGACCTCCTGGACCACCCGGACGGTGCGGACGGCGTCACGCAGCCGCCGCTGGTCGGCGGCGGACAGCCCGGCCACGTGCACCCGGTTGTCCGGGGGCAGGCCGGCACGCACCTGGGCCACCTGGTGGCGAAGTCGCAGCCCGGTGAGCAGCCGGTAGGCCGCCAGCAGCTGGTCGGCGCCGGCCGGGCTCAGCGCGCCGTGATCACGGGCTGCCGCCAGGCGGGTCGTCGTGCTGCGGGCCGCGGAGCCGACGGACAGCGCGTACAGACGCGCCAGCAGGACGATGGCGGCGGTGCCGGCCCGCTTGACGTCCAGGTAGCCGTGGTCGGTGTGCAGCCGGCCGAAGATGACCCGCGGCGGACGGAACGACACCGCGGCCCGGGCCATCTGCAGGACGAAGGCGCCACGCTGCCCGCCGCGCACGAGGATCCGGTCCAGCCGAGCGACGTCGAGGTCGCCGTGCACGGGGCGGACGTCGAGGAACACCTCGGCCTGCAGCAGCGCGGACGGCAGCGGGTGCTCCACCCAGTGCTCGAAGGCGGCCGCCAGGTCGTCGAGGGACCGCCACCAGGACGTGGCCATGTACCCGCCGCTGCAGCGCCGGATGCCGGCCCGGGCGAGCCCGTCGACGACGTGGCCGGCCAGCCGTGGGTAGTACTGCGCCGGTTCCCCCGGGCCGAGCCGGGGGCCGCCGAAGGCCAGGGCGCTGTCCTGGTCGCTGGACAGCACCTGCTCGCCGCGGCCGTGCGAGCCGAGGGCGAGCCAGGCGTAGGCGAAGGGCGGCGGCCCCAGCGCCTCCTCGGCGAGGTGGAGCAGCCGGACGGTGAGGACGTCGTTGACGCCCGCGACCGTCCGGGTCACCTCGAGCGGGTCGGTGCCGGCGTCCAGCAGGGCCGCCGTGGCCGCGGTCATCCGCGCCGGGAAGGCGTCCAGGACGTCGAGGTCGTCGACCGAGCCGAGACCGGAGACGAGCTCGAGCGGGCCGGCGACGTCGTCCGCGCGCTCCACCAGGCCGAGACTAGCCGCCTGGGCAGCGCCACCGCCCCGACCGCACGGGCGGGACGGCCTCGCTGCGCTACAACGCGGCGAGAGCCTCGTTGAACGTCGTCGACGGGCGCATCACCGCGGACGCCAGCCGCGGGTCAGGGTGGTAGTACCCGCCGATGTCGACCGGGGAGCCCTGGACGGCGAGGAGCTCGTCGACGATCGTCTGCTCCTGCTCGCCGAGTCGCTGGGCGAGCGGGGCGAAGGCCTCGGCGAGCCGCGGGTCGTCGTCCTGGGCCGCGAGCTCGCGGGCCCAGTACAGGGCCAGGTAGAAGTGCGAGCCCCGGTTGTCGATCCCGCCGAGCCGCCGGGTCGGCGAGCGGTCCTCGTTGAGGAACGTCTCGGTGGCCCGGTCGAGCGCCGCCGCCAGCACGGTCGCGGCGGGGCGCCCGGCCTGCTCGGCGTAGAGCTCCAGCGACGGCACGAGGGCGAAGAACTCCCCGAGGCTGTCCCAGCGCAGGTAGTTCTCCTTGAGCAGCTGCTGGACGTGCTTGGGGGCCGACCCTCCGGCACCGGTCTCGAACAGACCACCGCCGTTCATCAGCGGGACGATGGACAGCATCTTCGCGGAGGTGCCGACCTCGAGGATCGGGAACAGGTCGGTGTTGTAGTCGCGGAGCACGTTCCCGGTGACCGAGATGGTGTCCTGGCCGCGGCGGATGCGGTCCAGGGAGTACCGGGTGGCCTCGGCGGGGGCGAGGACCTCCAGGGTCAGCCCGTCGGTGTCGTGCTCGGCGAGGTAGGTGCGCACCTTCTCGACGAGCACCCGGTCGTGGGCGCGGGTCTCGTCCAGCCAGAACACCGCCGGGGTGTCGCTGGCCCTGGCCCGCTGGACGGCGAGACGCACCCAGTCCCGGATCGCGGCGTCCTTGGTCTGGCAGGCGCGCCAGATGTCGCCGGGCTGGACGTCGTGCTGGATCAGGGTCCGCCCGGCGGAGTCGACGACCCGCACGGTGCCGGCGGCGTGGACCTCGAAGGTCTTGTCGTGCGAGCCGTACTCCTCGGCGGCCTGGGCCATCAGGCCGACGTTGGGCACCGAGCCCATCGTCGCCGGGTCCAGGGCGCCGTGGGCCTTGCAGTCCTCGATCACCGCCTGGTAGACGCCGGCGTAGCTGGAGTCCGGGATCACGGCCAGGGTGTCGTGCTCCTGGCCGTCCGGGCCCCACATGTGCCCGGAGCTGCGGATCATCGCCGGCATCGAGGCGTCGATGATGACGTCAGAGGGCACGTGCAGGTTCGTGATGCCCCGGTCGGAGTCCACCATCGCCAGCGCCGGGCCCTCGGCGAGCCGGGCCTGGACGGCGGCCCGGATCGCCGGCCCCTCGGGCAGCCGGTCGGCGGCCGCCAGCAGGCCGGCCAGCCCGTCGTTGGGCGACACCCCGGCGGCGGCCAGCTGCTCGCCGTACTGCTCGAACAGGGTCGGGAAGTACGCCTGAACGGCGTGGCCGAAGATGATCGGGTCGGACACCTTCATCATCGTGGCCTTGAGGTGCACCGACAGCAGGACGTCCTGCTCCTTGGCCCGGGTGACGCACTCGGCCAGGAACCGGCGTAGCGCGGCGACGTCCATGAAGGTGCCGTCGACGACCTCCCCGGCCAGCACCGGCACCTCCTCCTTGAGGACGGTGACCGTGCCGTCGGGGGCCACGTGCTCGATCCGCAGCGTGTCGTCCTGCTCGACGACGACCGACTGCTCGTTGGAGCGGAAGTCGTCGTGGCCCATCGTGGCCACCGCGGTCTTGGAGTCGGGGCTCCACGGCCCCATCGAGTGCGGGTGCGCCCTGGCGTAGTTCTTCACCGAGGCCGGAGCACGCCGGTCGGAGTTGCCCTGGCGCAGCACCGGGTTGACCGCCGAGCCCTTGACCTTGTCGTAGCGGGCGCGCACGTCGCGGTCCTCGTCGGTGCGCGGGTCGTCCGGGTACTCCGGCAGGTCGTAGCCCTGGGCCCGCAGCTCGGTGATCGCGGCCTTGAGCTGCGGGATGGACGCGCTGATGTTCGGCAGCTTGATGATGTTCGCCTCGGGGCGGGTGGCGAGGTCACCGAGCTCGGCCAGCGCGTCGCCGACCCGCTGCTCCTCGGTGAGCCGCTCGGGGAACAGGGCGAGGATGCGGCCGGCGAGGGAGATGTCCCGGGTCTCGACCGCCACCCCGGCCTTGGCGGCGTAGGCCTCGAGGACCGGCAGGAACGAGTACGTCGCCAGCAGGGGCGCCTCGTCCGTGAGGGTGTAGATGATCTTCGGGTCGGTCACCGGGACTCCGTTCCACCGTCGAGGACGTCTTGACGTGAAGATACCGCGCGCGTCGGGTGCACCGTCCGGCCGTCCATCCTGCCGCTTCGATCCTGCCGCTTCGATCTGGCGAAGCGACGTGGAGTCTCAGGTCGGGCCGGACGTGCCGAGCCGTCGGGCGACGTCCTCCCCCACGACGGCCCGCACCTCTCCTGGGTCGCCGCAGACGACGAGCTGGTCCCGGGCCCGGGAGAGCCCGACGTACAGCCGTTCCCGGCCCCGGTCGGCCAGGCCACCGTTGACCGCGAGGACCACGGCGGAGCGCTCGAGGCCCTTGAAACCCAGCACGTGCCCGTAGAAGACCTGGTCGGCGTCCCAGAAGGTGTCCCAGTACGACTGCTGGCCCCGGTCCTGACGGGCCACCTGCTCGGGGTGCCGGGACCCGGTCGCCAGCAGCGCGACGTCCTGGGGCCGCCAGCCCTCGGCGAGCAGCCGGTCCACCTCACGGTCGGCGACGTCGATCGCGTCCAGCGCGGGGCAGGGCACGAACCGGACGTCGGGTCCGTCGCCGCCGAGAAGTCGCATCCGGACGTCGGTCAACGGGTTGAAGGTGTCCGCGATCTGCCGGGTGTTGCGCAGGTTGTGGTCGAGCACCAGCGGCACGAGCGGCACCGGCGGGGCGCCGAAGCGGTCGAAGACCCGCTGCCCCTCGTCGGAGAAGACGTACAGCCCGCCGTCGTCCCCGTCCCGCAGGGAGGACAGCAGCGGCGCCCACCAGGCGTCGGCGAAGTCCTGGGCCTCGTCGACCACGATGCTGTCGAACCGGTGCCCCGGGTCCAGCGCGGCCGCCAGCCGGGTCATCCGCTCCGGCAGCTCCCGCTCCCAGAACCGGGCGGCGTCCGCGCTGCGGTCGCTCTCCGGCGGGCCCTGCGGCGCCCCCCACAGCCGGCCGAGGGCGTGGAACTCCCCGACGTAGGCCGGCTGCTGGCGCCGCGGCCAGCCGGCGACCACCCGGCGCAGGTAGGAGGCCAGCCCGTGCGAGTAGCACACCAGTGCCACTCGCTCACCGTCCCGGGCGAGCCGGCGGGCCCGCTCCATGGCCAGGAACGTCTTGCCGCTGCCCGCGCCGCCCCGGACCTCGACCCGACGCAGCAGCCGGGTGGCGTCGAGCACCAGCCCCTGCTCCTGGGTGAGCTGCACCTGCACCTGCTGGTCCCGGGCCGCGGCCTCGGCGACCAGGTCGCGCTGCGGCAGTCCCCGGCCGCGCAGGATCTCCGCGATCAGCTCGACGTCGTCGAGGTCAGGGGCCCGGTTCGGGCTCTGCTGCCGCACGGGGATCTCGCGCAGGCGGGCGGCCAGCGTGTCGAGTCCGCGGCTGTCCACGACCGACCAGCGGGGGCAGTCCGGCAGCGAGAACTCGTCCGGGAGGGTGGTGGCCGGCAGCACCAGGGCGTGTGCCCAGCGCACCCGCCGGCGGCTGGAGTCACGCCACCGCGGGTCGTGCTCGACGTAGTCGCGGACCGCGTACTTGTTCGTGCGGACCTGGTCCACGGGGTCGAGGGTGGCGTCGCGGCCGTTCCAGCGGCGGTGCCAGGACCGCCCGTCGTGCCAGAGCGCACCGCCCTTGACCTCCACGACCACCACCCCGGCGTCCGGCAGCACGACGATCATGTCGATCTCGTGGTCCTTGCTGCGGTCCGTGATCCGCTGGTTGGCCACGAGCAGGTCGTCGGGGCGCAGGGTGGAGCGCAGCCGCTCCCAGACGAGCTGCTCGGCCGGACTGGCGAAGCGTGGACGCTCGGGCAGGCACCGGGGCACGACCCATGTCTACCGCAGCGCGTGTCTACCGCAGCGGTGCCGGCTGGCCGTGGCGCTGCGCCCGTACGCTTCACCCGGCTGAGCCGGTAGCGGCCTGGCCTGCCCCTGCCGACCCCGAGGAACGAGGTGCCCCGTGCCGGTGCTCGACGCAGCCGCAGACCGTCCCGAGCGGGTCGCGCTGGTCACCGGCGCGGGCAGTCCCACCGGGATCGGCGTCGCCTGTGCCAGAGCCCTCGCCGAGACCGGCGCCGCCGTGGTGCTGGCCGCCACCACCGACCGCGTGCACGACCGGGTGGCCGAGCTCACGGCCGCCGGCTGGCCCGCTGCCGGCGTCGTCGGCGACCTCACCGACGAGCGAGTCGCCGAGGCGGTGGTGGGCCAGGCCCGGCAGCAGTGGGGACGGCTGGACGTCGTGGTGAACAACGCCGGGATGGTCTCGGCGTCCGACCCCGACTACCAGTCCGGGACCCTGGACCGCGTGCCGGTGAGCACCTGGCACGCCTCGTTGCGACGCAACCTGGACACCGCGTTCCTCGTCACCCGCGCGGCGCTGCCGGCCCTGCGCGCGGCCGACAGCGGCCGGGTGGTCATGGTCGCCAGCGTCACCGGCGCGGTGATGGCGATGCGCGGCGAGGTCCCGTACGCCGCGGCCAAGGCCGGGCTCGTCGGGCTGACCCGGGCGCTGGCGGTGGACCTCGCCGCGGACGGGATCACGGTCAACGCGGTCGCGCCGGGCTGGATCGCCACCGGCTCGCAGACCGCGGCCGAGGCGCTGGAGGGGCGCCGCACACCGCTCGGGCGCAGCGGCACACCGCAGGAGGTGGCCTCCGCGGTCTGCTGGCTGGCCTCACCGGGAGCCGGGTACGTGACCGGTCAGCTGGTGGTCGTCGACGGCGGCGCGTCGGTGGCGGAGGAGCGGGTCACCGGCGGTTGAGACGCCTCGACCACCCCGGGGACTGCTCCTGCCGGGACACCGCAGGCCGCCGGGTCGCTCAGCCGCTGGGCGAGGCCGAATCCGACGACGGCCAGCGCGAGCGCGGCGGTGCCGCCGTCCCCGGCGGCGCCGTTGCGCAGCACGAGGGTCGCCGCGAGCACGGTGACCGCCGACAGCGCCGCGCAGGTCGTGCAGCCGAGGTCGGGCCGGCTACCGACGGCCGGTACGTAGCTGGCCAGCACGAGAGCGCCGGCGAGGGAGGTCAGCAGGACCAGTCCTGCCCATCCCAGCGGCAGGCCGGCGCCGGCGGCGAGCAGCTCGCCGGCCCCGGCGGCAGAGCCGAACCAGGCCAGCAGGACCGGCAGCACCACGACCGTGACCACCCAGCGCCGGGCGGTCCACCCGGCCAGCGGCGTGCGGGCGACGAGGACGCGCATCCCGTCACGATACCCCCTGGGGTGTACAACTCCGCCGGCCGCGCGAGGGCGCGGCAGGGTCACGTGGGACCGGTGCCCCGCTCCGCCGCGGACCTGCGCCCGCGCCGCAGCCCGAGCTCGTACCCGACGAGGGCGACGAAGGTGAGGACGGTGAGCGGGACGACGAACCCGAGCATGACGGCGCTGAACGCGGGAAGGGCGTCGTGCGTGGTCGCGTCCAGCAGCAGGAACGCCACGTAGGCGCCGTAGTAGCCGACGAAGACGACCGCCTCCCACCGGGCGACGGTGAAGCCGGTGAATACGATCGGCAGCAGCAGCAGCGCCACCGCGACCATCACCGGCAGGTCGAAGCGGACGGCGCTCGGTTCGACCGGCACCCCTCCCGGCGCCACGGCGGCCGACAGACCCATCACCGCGCCGATGTTGAAGATGTTGCTGCCGACGACGTTGCCGACGGCCATGTCGCGTTCGCCGCGCACCGCGGCGATGACCGAGGTCGCCAGCTCGGGCAGCGACGTGCCCACCGCGACCACGGTCAGACCGATGACCATGTCGCTGAGACCGAGCGCGCCGGCCACCTCGGTGGCAGCGCCCACCAGCCAGTCGGCGCCCAGCACCAGGGCGGCCACCCCGACGGCGAGGAGAGCGCCGTCACGGAGCATCGCCCCGGCGGTCCGTCTCCCGTCGGCCGCATCACGCCGGTCGTGCTCGCCGTCACCGGCAGGTGGCCCGGCCGGGTCGGCGCGCCGTCCGCCGACGATGGACCACACGACGTACCCGACGAGCAGGACGACGAGCAGCAGGCCGTCGAGCCGGGACACCCCGCCGTCCAGGGCTAGGACGAGGAGCAGCGCGCTGAGCGCCAGCATCACCGGCACGTCCCGGCGCACCAGGGAGGAACGCACCGCCAGCGGCAGGATGAGCGCCGACAGGCCGAGCACGAGCAGGACGTTGACGATGTTGCTGCCCACGACGTTGCCGACGGCCAGCCCGGGGCTGCCGGACACGGCGGCGTCCAGGGTGACGGCGAGCTCGGGGGCGGACGTCGCGAAGGAGACGACGGTGAGCCCGACGACGAGCGGCGACAGGCCGAACCCGCGGGCGAGGCCGCTGGCGCCGCGGACGAGGACCTCACCGCCGCCGACGAGGAGCACCAGGCCCCCGAGGAGCATCCCGAGGGTCGGTGCGTTCACCGCACCAGCTCCTCGATCAGCGTGACGTACTGCCGCAGGTGCCGGTCGCCGAGAAAGGCGTCGAGCACCCGGCGGCGGCCCGCGGCACCGATCCGGTCGGCGAGGTCCCGGTCGGCGAGCAGCCGTTCGAGGGCGCGGGCGAGCTCGTCGAGGTCGGTCGGGTCGTGCACCAGCAGCCCGGTGCGGCCGTCCTCGATCTGGTCCTGGATCCCGCCGACGGCGCTGGCGACGACCGGGCGCCCCTTCCACATCGCCTCGGTGACGGTGAGCCCGAACCCCTCGACGAGGCTCTTCTGGACGACGACGTAGGCGTGCCGCTGCAGCGCGTTCACGATGATCGCGTTCTCGTCGATGTCGTCCATCGGCAGCTCGGCGAGGTGGACGCGCTCCCGGCACGCAGGCTCGAGGCGCCGCCAGCGGGCGATGCAGTCGGCGAGCACCTCGGCGCCCTCCGGGTCGTCCGACACCCCGCTGACCTCGGGACCGGCGAGCACGAGGTGCACGTCGCCGGGCAGGTCATCGACGTGCCGGGTGAACGCCTCCAGCACGCCGGCCATGTCCTTGAGCCGGTCCCACCGGCTGACCTGGACGACGAGCCGCGCGTCCAGCGGCGGGGCCGCTGCCGCGTCGACGAGGACGCCGGTGTGCCGGCCGACGACGTCCGGGCGACCGTCCCGGCGGGTGAACTCCACCGGCGGGTGCTCCTCCTCGCCGTCCCGGACCAGGCCGGCGGCCAGCAGCACGCCACGGACCTGCTCGCCGGTGAGCTCCTGGTTCTTCGCGGTGAACGGGTCGATGGACGGCGGGATGATGGTCACCCGGTCCTGCGGCAGCCACTCGGGCACGTACTGGGACCGGGAGAAGATGAACCGCTCGGCGTCGGCGAGGTACGGGCGCAGGAACTCCCAGGCCCGGTCGGTGTGCTCGTTGTCCTCGTCCCGGCCGACGTGCGACCGCCAGACCACGTGCGCCCCGGCGGCGCGCAGTCCGGCCGCGAGCCCGGCCGTCTGCGGGTCGTGCAGGAGCACCGCGTCCCCCGGGGACACCTCGTGCGCGATCGCCTCGAGGTTGTCCTGCAGCACCTCCTCGTAGTGCGCCCGCTCGGCGTCCCCGAGCGGACCGCCGTCACCGGGTGAGCCGTGCAGGAGGTTGTGCAGCCGCTTGGTGATGGTGAAGAACCGCGGGTCGCCCCGCAGGACGAGCCAGCGCGCGTCGACGCCGGCGCCGCGGATGTAGGCGAGCAGCGACTGGAGCATCTCGGCCACCCCGCCGCCCTGGGCGGTGGCGTTGACGTTCCACACCACGCGGCCGGCGAGCGCCTCGCGGGCGTGCTCGGCGGTCCGGCGCAGCTGCTCGGCGCGCTCCGGCGGCAGGAGGCCGGCCAGCCGTTCGGGGGGCAGGGGGTCGATCCAGACGTGTCGCACCGGTTCTTTCTAGTGCACCTCTTGTCCGACGGCACCCGGCGTGCCTACCGTCGGGCGAGGCGACGGAGGTCGAGCCATGACGGTCACGCAGTCCCAGGTCCCCGACGGTCTGCCCCGGCTGCTGCGCGGCAGCCACGACGACCCCACCGAGGGTGCCTGCTTCATGGAGTACGCGTCGGTGCTGGCCGGCGAGCCGTTCAGCGACCAGCCGCGGTGCACCCACCCGCTGCTCGCCGAGCTGGCCCGGATGGTCAACGACATGGTCAGTGACGCGGCGAGAGCCGGCCTGGTCCCGCTCGTGCCGCGCGTGGTGGGCTGCACCACGGACGACCCGGCCTGCGCGCCGCGGCTGGTGGTGGACCTGCTCACGGTGGCCTCCCGGCACGGTCTGCGCGGCACCGTGCTGGAGTGGCACCAGGCGCGCGCCGCCCGCCGGCTGCGGGCGGTCCGCCGCCGGCGCCCGGCCGGTGGGCCGGTCTCCGGCGCGCGACGGCTGCGGGACCTGCTGTACGCCGAGGGGCCCGCGGTGCGGGCGGTGAGCGCCGTCGGCTGCGCCGCGGCCGGGCTGAGCCCCGCGCGCCGGGACGCCGTGCTCACCGAGCTGCTCGAGTGCGGGATCCGGACCGTCACCGAGGTCCGGGACGCCGCTCAGCCGGCCGGGTCGACCGGCGCCAGCGGCTCCACCGCCGGCCCGTGGAGCACCGCACCGGTGGGGTCGAACCGGGAGCCGTGACAGGGGCAGTCCCAGCTGCGCTCACCGTCGTTCCAGGAGACGTAGCAGCCCAGGTGCGTGCACCGGGCGGAGACGCTGTGCAGCAGGCCGTCCTCGTCCCGGTAGCAGGCGGCGGGGCTGCGCCCGAGGCGTAGCACGGCGGCCTCGCCGGGCGCGAGGTCCGCCGGGGAGCGAGCGTCGCGGGTGGTCGCCCGGTCGGTGACGAACCGCTGACCGACGTGCAGGTTCTGCCGGGCGAGGCGGCTCGCGGTCGCGGCCAGGTTGATCCGCCGGGCGTCCCACGCCTGCGCCCACGGGTTCTCCTGGTCAAGCAGCAGGTCGGTGAGCAGGACGGCGGCCGCGGTCCCGTTGGTCATCCCCCAGCCGGCGAAGCCGGTCGCGGTGAGCAGCCGCTCGGTGCCGGGGGTCAGCCAGCCGACGTAGGGCATCTCGTCCAGGCTGGTGAGGTCCTGGGTCGCCCAGCGGTAGCGGACCGGGCCGGCGCCGAGGTGCTCGCGGCCCCAGTCGGCCAGCGTGCGCCACCGCGCCGCGGTGTCCCGGTCGTGACCGACCGGGTGGCTCTCCCCCACGACGACGAGCAGCCGCTCGCCGTCCAGGCGGGCGGTCCGGGTGGACCGGCTCGGCGAGTCCACGGAGATGGTCATCCCGGCGACGACGTCCTCGGGCAGCGCCAGCGCCACCCCGTAGGCGCGCTTGTGCGACAGCCGCGCGAAGTGCATCCCGCGGTCGAGCACCGGGTAGTGGGTGGCGACGACGACCTGCTCGGCGGTCAGGTCGCCGCGCTCGGTGGTGACCACGCAGGGGGCGTCGTCGCTGACCCCGGTGGCCCGGGTGCCCTCGAGGAGGGTTCCGCCGGCGGCGACGAAGGCGGCGGCCAGCCCGTACAGGTAGGCCACCGGGTGCAGGGCCACCTGGTCGTCGAAGGCCACCGCCGCCCGGACGGCGAACGGCAGCGGCACGTCGCCGGTGAGCCGGGCCGGCAGCCCGAACCGGCGGGCGAGGTCGGCCTCCCGCTCCAGGGCGGCCACCCGGTCCGGCTCGGCCGTCCAGACGACGTGCGGCGCCACCTCCAGGTCGCAGTCGATCCCGTGCTCCTCGACCAGGGAGCGCACGGTGGCCAGCCCGGCCTGGTTGGCGTCGGCGTAGGTCCGTGCGGCGTCCTCGCCGAGCCGGTCGCTGATGCTGCCGAGCACGGTGCCCTGCCCGACGGTCACCTTGACCGTGGAGTGCCCGGTGACGCCGTGCCCGACGAGGCCGGCGTCCAGCAGGGTCACCTGCCTGCCCGCGCGCTGGACCAGCAGCGCGGTGGTGAGACCGGCGACCCCGGCGCCGAGGACGACGACGTCGGCGTGGCCCGGGCGGAACGTCGTGTCCCCGAGGTCGGGGCGGGTCGCGGTGGCGACCCACGGGGACACGTGCCGGCCGGTGGTCGGTGTGCTCATCGGGACCTCGTCGTCGTCAGCCGGCCCGCCCGGCGCGGGCCGTCCTGTCCCCACCCTGCCCCGCGCCGTCTGGCGGCGCACCTCGCCCGCAGCGGGCCAGCCCGGCCTCGACGGCGGCGACCAGCCGGGGCCGCAGCTCGTGCGGGGCGATGACCTCGTCGACGGACCCGACCTGGACGGCGCGGTGGATGCTGTGCACGCGGTCGAACTCGGCGGCGACCTCGGCCAGCCGCTCGGTGCGCACGGCCGAGCGCACGGCGTCCAGCTCGGCGAGCAGGCCCGCGCGGGCCGCGTCGTCGGCGGCGGCGAGCCGCTCCTCCAGCGCCCGCACCCGCGGGTCCGCGGCGGTGCGGGCGTCCACCTCCCCGGCGAAGACGACCGCCGCCGCGGGGGCCCCGCCGATGACCGAGGCGTAGGACCCCTCGACGGCCAGCACGGTCATCGCGTCGTTGAGCGCCTTGGAGAACACGACGAACGCGCCGCCGTGGTACCGGGACACCACGCAGAACACGATCGGGCCGTCGAAGTTGACGACCGCCCGGCCGATCTCGGCGCCGTACTCGAGCTGCAGGTTGCGCATGGACTCCGGGGAGCCGTCGAAGCCCGACAGGTTCGCCAGCACGACGACGGGCCGGTTGCCGCTGGCCGCGTTGATGGCCCGGGCGGTCTTCTTCGACGACCGGGGGAACAGGGTGCCCGCGGTCCAGGTGGCGGGCCCGTCGCTGGGCGGGAACCCGCGCCGCGGGACCGGGTGGGACTCGATCCCGACGAGGCACACCGGCCAGCCGCCCAGGGAGGCGTCCAGGACGACGGACGTCTCGGCGTCCGCCATGTCGGCCCACCGCTCGAGCACCGGCTGGTCGGCGTCCGCCACGGCCCGCATCAGGGTGCGGATGTCGAACGGCTTCTTGCGCTCGGGGTTCCGCTCGGCGGAGAACACGTCGCCGATGGTGGCGAAGTCGCTGCCCGCCAGGGTGTGCGGCGTGGTGCAGACGTCCCGGTCCACCGGGTCGGTGGTCCGCGCGCGCCGGGGCCCGGGCTCGCCGGGTGCCCGGTAGGTGTGCTCGTGGTGGGCGAGCAGCAGGTCGACCGCCGAGCCGAGGTCGGGGGCCCAGTACTGCGCCTGCCCGTTGGGGCCCATCACCCGGTCGTAGCCGCCGATGCCGACGTTGTCCTCCGCGGAGACCCCGCCGGAGAAGTCCAGGGACTGCTTGCCGGTCAGCACCATCGCGCTGTCCGGGGTCATGACGAGGATGCCCTTGGTGTGCATGAGCATCGTCGCCTCGGCGTTCCAGTACGGCTGGGCGCCGACGGTGATGCCGGCGACGACGACGTGGACGGTGCGACCGTCCTGGGTGAACCGGACCAGGCGCCGCAGCGCCCGGGCCACCCAGTCCATGTTCTCGGTGCCGGAGTCCATCGCGATCCGGGCGCCGGCGGACAGCGCGTACCAGTCCACCGGCACGTCGAGGCGCTCGGCGAGGTCGAGGGCGGCGATGATCCGGCGGCACTCCGGCTCGGCGACCGCCCCGAGCGCCCGGGTCGGGTCGCCCATCAGCACCACCCGCCGCACGCCCTCGGGGTGCCGCGCGGTGGGGGTGACCGCGACGCCGACGACGACCCCGGCGCTGTTGCGGCCCTTCGGCCGGTCGACGGGTACCAGGGTGGCCCCGTCCTCGGCGAGGTCGTACTCGGTGAACTGCCCGCCGGGTCCGGCGACCCGTTCGGCGAGCTCGTGGGGGTGCACGGCGCCGCGACGTCGGGCCCGGATCACCTTCTGCGCGTAGCCGTCCAGCGGCGCCAGCCGCCGGGTCGGCGGCCCACCGACGTCGGCGACGACACCGGTGCCCGGCCGGTAGCCGAACCGGACGGCGGCCCGGCGGGTGCCCCCGTCGGCGTCCCGGACCCGGCCCTGGACGACGACCTCCTGGACCCCGGCGCCGACGGTGAGCGGGGAGACCCGCTCCTTCAGCGGCAGGAGCTCCTCGAGCGAGGCGTCCAGCACCGGCCAGATGGTGAGCCACACGTGGTTGGTGTCGAGCCGCGACCCGGCCGGACCGCGGGCGCTGCGGGCGCCGCGGATCGCCTCGAGGCAGGCGGCCAGCGCCCGCTCGAGGTGCGGCAGGGAGGTGACCGTGCCCTCGGCGTCCCGGACGACGACGAGCTCACGCACCTGGGCCAGGGCGACGAGCCGCTGGTCGGACGGGTTGTCCGGGGCGACGCAGTGGTACAGCAGGACGTCCCCGGGCGCCTCGAGCCGGGTCACCTCGAAGTCCCGCAGCCGCCACAGGTCGAGGCGCCGGGCGACCATCGGGTGCACGCCGCGGACCAGCCGGTCCTCCACCAGGGTCCGGGTGGGGTCGTCGTCCTCGGCGCCGGACTGCTCGGGCTGGTAGGTGAGGTACTGGACGTCGCGGCCGTCGCCCGGGTGCACCCCGACGACCACCCGCTTGACCCGCCGCAGGACCTCGACCTGCTCGAGCACGGCACGCAGCCGGTCGGCCAGGTCGTCCGGCGCCACGGGGGCCCCCGGCCAGTACAGGTAGAGGTCGACGGCCCGCTCGACGCCTGACCCGGCGCCTGACCCGGCGCCGGCCAGCAGGTCGGCGAGGTCGCGCGCCAACGGCGCCGGCCTGGTCGGCCTGCCCGGTGCCCCAGGGCCGGCGTCCGGGGCCAGCTCCTCGACGTGCCCCAGGGTGCTGACCAGGACGGTGTCCCGGCCGTCCAGGGTGTACCGGGCGCTCACCGCGGCCCGGGAGCCGTCGTGCACCCGCAGGTCGCGGACGTCGTGCTCGCGGTAGTGCCGGCCGACGAGGACCTCGAGCATCGGCTCCCGGGCCGGGACGCCGCGCTCGAGGCGCTGGGCGAGGACACCGACGATCCGCTCCGGCACGGCGACCAGGGCGTCGATCCGTCTGGCCCGGTCCGGCGCCTCGGGATCGGCGAGGGCGTCGACCTCGGCGGGGACGCCGGCGAGCACGTCGGCGCGGGCGGCGTCGACGAGCGGCTGGTCGAACCACCGGAACCGGGCGCTGCGGGCCAGGTCACCCAGCAGCGGGTGGCGCAGCTGGGTGGCGAGCACCAGGTGGTCCAGGACGTCGTGGACGCGCTCGGCACGGACCCCGTCCGGGGCCCGGTCGGTGAGCCACTGCTGCAGGACGGCGGCGACGGCGCCGGCGTGTGCCGCGGCCTGCTGCTGGGCCAGGAAGAGCCGGTACACGGCCTGCTCCAGGGCGGGGGTGCGCTCGAGGTCACCGACCCCGTAGTGCGCCAGCGCCCGGACCAGTCGGCGCCGGAACGACTCCGGCAGCCGCTCCCGTTCGGCGTCCAGGCTGTGCAGGTAGCTGTGCAGGTGCTCGCGCGGGGAGTGCACCCGGGTCTCGGCGTCCTCCTCCCCGGCGGGCCGGTTTCGGGCGACCTCGGCCACGTCGGCGAAGGCCTCGAGCAGGGCCACCTCGGCGTCCAGGACCGCCGGTGGCACCGGGTCGGTGCCGGCGCGGACCGCCCGGTAGGCGGCCAGCGCCCGGTCCTGCTCCCCCGGCAGCAGGTCGTGGCCGAGGACGAGGTCCCGCAGGTCGCGCAGCGCCGCCACCGCGGTCGCGGCGGGGTCCTCGCCGGTGGACGACGCCGCCTCGGGCAGTCCGAGCGGCTCGGGGACGTCGGCCGCCGGCCGCGGCGCGGCTGGGTCCTGAGCGGCGTCGGGGGCGTCGGGGTCGTCGGGGTCGAGCCGCAGCAGCGGCGTCCCGGACTCGACCTGCCCGCCCACGGCGACGGCGACCTCCCGCACCACCCCGTCGTGCGGGGCGGTCAGGACGGTCTCCATCTTCATCGACTCGAGCACGACCACCCGCTCGCCGCGCCGGACCCGGTCGCCGGGGCCGACCGGGGTGGCGACGACCAGCGCCGGTGCCGGGGAGCGCACGACCCCGCCCTCGTCCCGCCAGACCCGGTGCACGGCGCCCTCGACGTCGATGGTGTGCACGGCGCCGTAGGTGGCGCTGACCACCTGGAAGGCGCTGTCCCCGACCGTGACCCGGGCCGTGTAGCGGTCGAACCGCTCGACGCCGACGTCGACCGGTGCCGCCCCCTCCCCCGGGGCGACCCGGTAGCGGGTCGGGCCGCGGCGGGTGACGGTGACCCGGTGCAGCCGGTCGCGCAGCCGCAGCTCGACGGCTCGCAGCGGCTCGTGCCGGACGTGCGGGCGTCCACCGTGCGCGGTGGTGAGGAAGTGCGCGCGCTCGTGCGCCTCCTCCTGGTCGTGCACCTCGATCGCGGCGACGACGACGGCGACGCCCGCGTGGGTGGTGGAGGCGAGCCGTCCGGAGGCGCGGACGCGGTCGATCCAGCCGGTGTCGGCGCTGCCGTCGACGACCTCGCGCTGGTGGAGCAGGTCGAGCAGGAAGCCCTTGTTCGTCGTCCCGCCCTCGACGACGACGTGGGTGTCGGCCAGCGCCCGGCGCAGCCGAGCCAGGGCCTCACCGCGGTCCCGCCCGGTGGCGATGACCTTGGCGACCATCGAGTCGAACTCGGCCGGGATGGTGTCCCCCTCGGCCAGGCCGGTGTCGACGCGTACGCCCGGCCCGCTGGGCAGCCGCAGCAGGGCGACCCGGCCGGGGGCGGGGGCGAAGTCGCGGTCGGGGTCCTCAGCGTTGAGCCGCGCCTCGACGGCGTGCCCGGCCTCCCTCGGCCGCTCCCCCTCGAGGCGGCCGCCCGCGGCGACGTGCAGCTGGGTCTTCACCAGGTCCGTCCCGGTGGTCAGCTCGGTCACCGGGTGCTCCACCTGCAGGCGGGTGTTCACCTCGAGGAAGGCGAGGGTGCCGTCGCCCGGGTGGTAGAGGAACTCGACGGTGGCCGCGCCGCGGTAGCCGACCTCCAGGACGAGCCGCTCGGCGGACTCGCGCAGCCGGCGGTCGGCGTCCGCCGGGAGCACCGGGGAGGAGGACTCCTCGATCAGCTTCTGGTTGCGGCGCTGGACGCTGCAGTCGCGCACCCCGAGCGCCCAGGCGGTGCCCTGGCCGTCGGCGACGACCTGGACCTCGACGTGCCGGGCACCGGTGACGAGCCGCTCGAGGAAGACGACGTCGCTGCCGAACGCCCGGGCGGCCTCCTGGCGGGTGCGCTCGAACGCGTCGGCGAGCTCGGCGTCCGTGGTGACGACGCGGATGCCCCGCCCGCCGCCGCCGGCGGTCGCCTTGAGCACCAGCGGGTAGCCGATCCGGTCGGCGGCGGCGCGGGCCTGCTCGAGGTCGCTGACGGGTCCACGGCTCCACGGCGCGACCGGGACGCCGACCGACTCGGCGAGCAGCTTGGCGCCGATCTTGTCGCCGAGCCGGCGCATCGCCTGCGCGTCCGGGCCGACGAAGGTGACACCGAGCCGGTCGCACAGCTCGGCGAACGCGGGGTCCTCCGCGACGAACCCCCAGCCCACCCACGCGGCGTCCGCCCCGGTCGCCGTGAGCGCCCGCTCGAGGACGGCGAGGTCGAGGTACGGGCGTGCCGCCGCCGGGCCGAGGTCGTACCCGGCGTCCGCCTCCCGCACGAACCGGGCTCCAGCCTCCTCGGTGACGTGGAGGGCGACGGTGCGCACCGGCGGGGTCGAGGGGTCCTCGCCGCGGGCGGCGTTGAGCTCTCGGACGGCGTGCAGGAGGCGGACCGCGGCCTCACCGCGGTTGACGATCGCGACGGTGCGCAAGGGGCGCGGGGACGTGGTGGTGGTGGTGCGGCTCACCCGCGTCACCGTAGGCACTACTGCCCGGTAGGCCGGTATCGCGTGGCCGGCCCCGCAGCAACCGCATGGCGTTAAGGATCACCGCCAGCACCGACACCTCGTGGACGAGCATGCCGACGGACATCGTCACCCCGCCGACCAGGACCCCGACGAGCAGGACCACGACGGTGCCCACGGCCACGGCGATGTTCTGCCGCAGCACCCGCACGGTGCGCCGGGCCAGGGCGAGCGCGTACGGCAGGCGCAGCAGGTCGTCCGCCATCAGCGCGACGTCCGCAGTCTCCACCGCCACCGCGGTGCCAGCAGCGCCCATCGCCACACCGACGTCTGCGGTGGCCAGGGCAGGGGCGTCGTTCACCCCGTCGCCGACCATCGCGACCACGTGCCCCTCGGCCTGCAGCTCTCGGACGGCGTCCAGCTTCGCCTCCGGCAGCAGCCCGGCGCGGACGTCCTCGATCCCCACCTGCGCGGCGACGGCTACCGCCACCTGCGGAGCGTCTCCGGTCAGCATGACGGTCCGCAGCCCGAGGGCGTGCAGCTGCTGGACGGCGCGTCGCGACTCGGCCCGGACCGGGTCGGCGACGGCGAGGACCCCGACGACCTGGCCGTCCACGGCGACCGCCACCGGCGTGCGGCCGAGCGTCGCGAACCGGTCCAGCAAGGGCTCGACGACAGCGGTGCTGACCCCTCGGGCACGCAGCAGCGCCGCGGTCCCGACCAGGACGGCGTGGCCGGCAACGACGGCCACCACCCCGTACCCGGGGACGGGCTCGGTCTGCTCGGGCAGCGTCGGCGCGGGCAGTCCCGCGGCGCGTGCGGCGTCCATGATCGGCCGGGCCAGCGGGTGCTCCGAGCCGGCCTCCGCCTGAGCCGCCCACCGCAGCACGTCGTCTTCGTCGGCGCCCGGCGCGACGGCCACGACGTCGGTGAGCCTGGGTCGGCCCTCGGTCAGGGTGCCGGTCTTGTCGAGCGCGACCACGCTCACCCGGGCGGTGGTCTCGAGGTGCTCCCCGCCCTTGACCAGGACGCCGTCACGGGCGCCGCGCCCGATCCCGGCGACGACAGCGACCGGCACGGAGATGACAAGGGCACCGGGGCAGCCGATGACCAGCAGGGTCAGCGCCAGCACGACGTCACCGCTCAGCACGCCGGCCACGACGGCCAGGACGATGACGGAGGGCGTGTACCAGGCCGAGAACCGGTCCATGAACGCCTGGGTGCGGGCGCGAGCGTCCTGGGCCTGCTCGACCCGGTGGATGATCCGGGCCAGCGTGGTGTCGGCGCCGACGCCCACGGCGCGGACCTGCAGCAGGCCGCCGCGGGAGACCGTGCCGGCGAACACGTCGTCCCCGCGGCTCTTCTCCACCGGCATCGACTCCCCGGTGACGGTGGACTCGTCGACGGCCCCGGAGCCACCGGTCACGACGCCGTCCACGGGGACCTTCGCCCCGTTCTTGACGAGCACGCTCTCCCCGGGCCGGACGGCGAGCGCGGGGACCTGTACCTGCTCGCCGTCCCGGACGACGACGGCGACGTCCGGGGCGACGGCGACGAGCTCGGCGAGAGCCGACCGGGTGCGGGCCAGGGTGGCCGCCTCCAGGGCGTGCCCGACAGCGAACAGGACGGTCACCGCGGCGGCCTCCCAGTACTCGCCGATGAGGACCGCGCCGACGGCCGCGACGGAGACGAGCAGGTCGATGCCGACGGTGCGGACCCGCAGAGCGCGCACCGCGCCGCGGACGATCCCCGTGCCGGCCACGACGGCGGCGGTGACCATGAGCAGGTCCTCGACGGCGTGCCGGTCCAGGACTCGACCGGCCAGCAGGCCGGCGACGACGAGGCCACCGGAGACCGCGGGAACGGCCCACCGGCTGCGGGTAGCGGCGGAAGGGTGCACGGCTTCTCCTCAGAACGCGGCGGGCACGGCGCGGTAGCCGGCGTCGGCGACCTCGGCGACGAGGTCGCCGACGGGGACCCGCTGCGGGTCGTGGTCGACCTCGATCCGCCCGGAGGCGAACCGGACGGTCGCCGCGCTCACGCCGTCGAGGCGCAGCAGCCGCTTCTCGATCGTCGCCACGCAGGAGGGGCAGGAGAAGCCCTCCGCGCGCAGGACGGTGTGGGTCGGGGTGGTGGGTACTGCGGTCATCTCAGCTGCCTCCCGGCGGGACGGACGGCCCCGGTCGGGGCCGGACCCCGCACGGTCGCGGGGCACGTCCGGGACGCTAGGAGCTCGCCGGAGCACCGACCATGACGTGCGTCAGGTTGCGGCAGAACGGCCCTAGGCTGGCGCCGATGGCACGCCGACACGCCCCGCTGCGCCGGGTATGCGCCGAGCCGCACGCCTGCCCGCTGCCGCTGCGGCTCGAGGTGCTCGCCCACGTGCCCGTGCTCGCCGGCCTGACCCGTGGTGAGCTCGCCGGAGTCGACCGGCGGATGAAGAGCCTCGCCTGGGGGCAGGGCGAGGCCCTCTACCGGGCCGGGGAGCCGGCCGAGTACCTGTTCGTGCTCGCCGAGGGCCGGGTCAAGGTGACCCAGCCCACTGCGTCCGGCGCGGAGGTGGTCACCGACGTCCTCGTCCCCGGTGACCTGTTCGGCTCGCTGACCGTGCACGGCGAGGCCCGCTACCCCGAGTCCGCGGTGGCACTGACGACGGTGTGCGCGCTGCGGATCGGGCCGGCGGCCTTCCGGCAAGTGCTCACCGAGCACCCGGCGGTCGCCCTGCAGGTGCTGGACGACGTCGCCGTCCGGCTCGAGCGCAGCCGCACCTCCACGAGCCGGTCCGCGTCGGGCACGGTCACCGAACGGGTCGCCGCGACCCTGCTCCGGCTCGCCGACCGGGTGGGTCAGCGACGCACCGACGGCGGGACGCTGCTGCAGCTGCCGCTCACCCGCGCCGACCTGGCCGGGATGACGGGGTCGACCCCGGAGTCGGTGTCGCGGGTGATGAGCCGACTGGTCGCCGACGGTGTCGTGGAGACCGGGCGTCGGTGGACGGCGGTGCTGGACCGTGACCGGCTGGAGGAGCTCAGCGGAACGCGGAGTGCCCGGTGAGGGCCTGCCCGACGACGAGGGTGTGCACCTCGGAGGTGCCCTCGTAGGTCAGCACCGACTCCAGGTTGCTGGCGTGCCGCATCACCGGGTAGTCCAGGGTGATGCCGTTGGCGCCCAGCAGGGTCCGGGCCTCCCGGGCGACCGCGAGGGCCTCCCGCACGTTGTTGAGCTTGCCGACGCTGACCTGCTCGGGGCGCAGCCGGCCGGCGTCCTTCAACCGCCCGAGGTGCAGTGCCAGCAGCATCGACGTGCCGAGGGCCACGGTCATGTCGGCGAGCTTGCGCTGGGTCAGCTGGTAGCCGGCCAGCGGACGGTCGAACACCTCCCGCTCCGCGGTGTACGCCAGGGCGGTCTCCACGCAGTCGCGGGCCGCGCCGACGGCGCCGAAGACGATCCCGAACCGGGCCTCGGTGAGACAGCCCAGCGGCCCGGCCAGACCCCTGGCGCCGGGCAGCTCGGCGCCGGCGGGCAGCCGCACGCCGTCCAGGGCCAGCTCGGCGGTCACCGAGGCGCGCAGGGAGAGCTTGCGCGGCACCGGGGTCGCGGTGAAGCCGGGGGTGTCGGTGGGGACGACGAACCCGCGGACGCCGTCCTCGGTGCGGGCCCACACCACGGCGACGTCGGCGACGGACCCGTTGGTGATCCACGCCTTCGTGCCGTCGAGCACCCAGTCGGGGCCGTCCCGCCGGGCCCGGGTCCGCATCCCGCCGGGGTCGGACCCGTGGTCCGGTTCGGTGAGGCCGAAGCAGCCGATCGCCTCGCCGGCGGCCATCCGCGGCAGCCACTCCTGCTTGTGCTCCTCGCTGCCGTAGGCGTGCAGCGCGTACATCGCCAGCGACCCTTGGACGCTGACGAGCGAGCGGACGCCGGAGTCGGCGGCCTCCAGCTCGAGGCAGGCCAGGCCGTACTCGACGGCGCTGGTGCCGGCGCACCCGTAGCCCTGCAGGTGCATCCCGAGCAGGCCGAGACCGCCCATCTCGCGGGCCAGGTCGCGGACCGGCAGGTCACCGGCGGCGAACCAGTCGGCCACGTGGGGCCGGACCCGGTCGCTGCAGAACCGGCGGACCGTCCGCTGGACGTCCCGCTCCTGCTCGGTCAGGAGCGAGTCGACGTCGAGCAGGTCGAGTGGGGCGACCGGCCGGGGTCGCGTCGGCTGGGTCACGGGGCCTCCCGGGGACGGCTGTGCGGCGCAGGCTAGCCGCCGGCGCCGCCGGCAGGGTGACCGTGCTGCCGGTCAGGCGCCGACGAGTGACATCCTGACGCGGTGAGCGTGCGGGACGGAGGGGTCCGGTGGACGGCGTCCTGAGCGACGTCGGGATGGTCGTGCTGTTCATCCTCGTCGGCGGCTTCTTCGCGGCGAGCGAGATCGCCCTGGTGTCGCTGCGCAGCACCCAGCTGGAGCGCCTCGCCGAGCGGGGGGCTGCCGGCGCGCGGGCCGGGCGGCTCGCGGCCGACGCGAACCGGTTCCTGTCGACCGTGCAGATCGGGGTCACCTTGGCGGGGTTCTTCTCCGCCTCCTACGGCGCGGTCACGCTCGCCCCCTACCTGGCCCCCGTCCTCGTGGACTGGGGGCTCGGCCAGGAGGCGGCCGACACGGTGGCGTTCATCGTCATCACCGTCGCGATCGCCTACCTGTCGCTGGTCTTCGGCGAGCTGGCGCCCAAACGCCTTGCGCTGCAACGGCCCGAGGGCCTGTCCCTCGTCGTCGCCATCCCCCTGGACCTGCTGGCGACCGTGCTGCGCCCGGTGATCTGGCTGCTGTCCCGGTCCACGGACGTCGTCGTCCGGCTGCTCGGCGGTGACCCGACGGCCCAGCGGGAGGAGATCAGCGAGGAGGAGCTGGCGGTGCTGCTGCGCGGCCACCAGTCGCTGACCGTGCACGAGCGCCGGATCCTCGGCGACGTGCTGGAGGCCGGTGACCGGCACGTCCGGGAGGTGATGCTGCCGCGGACCGAGGTGGAGTTCCTGCCCGCCGACCTGCCGTTGGCCGAGGCGGTCGAGACGTGCCGGGGGCGGCCGTACTCCCGCTACCCCGTGATCGGGACGACCCCGGACGACGTCCGCGGCTTCGTCCACGTGCGCGACCTGTTCGACCCAGCCACGACCGCCGGCGCCCAGGTCGTCGGTGACGTCGTGCGGGAGGTGCCGCTGCTGCCCGAGTCCATGCACGCGCTGGTGGCGCTGGCCCGGATGCGTGCCTCGGGCACGCACCTGGCCGTCGTGGTCGACGAGTACGGCGGGACGGCGGGGATCGTCACCCTCGAGGACCTCATCGAGGAGCTCGTCGGGGACATCCGCGACGAGTACGACCTGGTCCCGGAGGTGCCGCCGCCGGCGCCGGTGGGCGCCCGGACGCTGGACGGGCTCACCCGGGTCGACGAGGTCCACGAGACGGTGCCGGGCCTGCGTCTGCCGGACGGCGACTACGACACCGTCGGCGGGTTCGTGATGGACCGGCTCGGGCGCGTGCCCCGCCTCGGGGACCGGGTGACAGCGGACGGGCACGAGCTCGAGGTGGTCGAGATGGACGGCTACCGGGTCGCCCGGGTGCTCGTCCGACCGGTCTCCCGGCCCGACTGAGGTCTGCGGGTCAGCGACCGCGGCGCGGGCCGCCGGCCCGGGAGACGTCGACCGCCGTCCGCGGAGCGCCACCGGTCCGAGGGGTCCCGGTCCGAGGGGTCCCGGACCGAGGGGTCCCGGCCCGAGCGCTACCGGCCCGAGCGCTACCGGCCCGAGCACTCCCGGCCCGGCCGCCGCCGGCCTGGGCACCGCCGGAGGGGCGGGACCGGCCGCGAGCACCCGACGGCCCGGCTGCCGGCACCGGTGCCGCCGCCGGCTCGACGTGCGCCGCGCGGTCGCCGACCAGGCGGCGCAGCACCGGCGCCCCGGCCGAGGCCGGGGAGTGCTCGGCGGTGATCCCGGCCTGACGCATCAGGGTGCGGACGTCGCCGCGCTGCTCGGTGAGCATCACGGTGACGACCGTCCCGCCGGCCCCGGCGCGCGCCGTCCGACCGGAGCGGTGCAGGTAGGCCTTGTGCTCGACCGGCGGGTCGACGTGCACGACGAGCTCGACGTCGTCCACGTGGATGCCCCGGGCGGCGATGTCGGTGGCGACGAGCACCCGCACCGCCCCGTCGGAGAACGCCGCCAGGTTCCGCTCCCGGGCGTTCTGGGAGAGGTTGCCGTGCAGGTCGACGGCGGGGATGCCGGCCGCGGTGAGCTGCTTGGCCAGCTTCTTCGCGGCGTGCTTGGTGCGGGTGAACAGCAGCCGGCGGCCGGTGCCGGCGGCCAGCTCGTGGACGACGTCCCGCTTGTCGCCCGGACCGTCCACCGCCAGGACGTGGTGGGTCATGCCGGCGACCGGAGAGGACGCCGAGTCGACCGAGTGCGTCACCGGGTCGCGCATGTAGCGGCGGACCAGCACGTCGACGCCGTTGTCCAGGGTGGCGGAGAACAGCAGCCGCTGGATGCCCGCCGGGGTCGCGTCGAGGATCCGCTTGACCCCGGGCAGGAAGCCGAGGTCGGCCATGTGGTCGGCCTCGTCCAGGACGGTGACCTCGACGGCGTCCAGGGCGATGTGCCGCTGGCCCATCAGGTCCTCCAGCCGGCCCGGCGTGGCGATGACGATGTCCACGCCGGCGCGCAGGGCGGTGACCTGACGGTGCTGGGAGACCCCGCCGAACACGGTGGTCACCGACAGCCCGGCGACCGCGGCGAGCGGCTCGAGGACGGCGGTGATCTGGTTGACGAGCTCGCGGGTGGGCGCCAGGACGAGCCCGCGGGGGTGGCCGGGGCGGGTGCGCCGGCCCCCGGCGGTGAGCCGGGTGAGGAGCGGCAGGGCGAAGGCGAGGGTCTTGCCGCTGCCGGTGCGGCCGCGGCCCAGGACGTCACGGCCGCGCAGGGAGTCCGGCAGGGTCGCGGCCTGGATCGGGAACGGGGCGGTGATGCCCTGGGCGGTGAGGATGGCCGCCAGGGCCGCCGGGACGCCGAGGGCGGTGAAGCCGTCGGCCCCGGCGGGAGCGGCGGCGGGAGCAGTGCGGGTGCTGCGAGGGGACGTGCGAACAGGGGACAGCGTGCTGCTGGTCAAGGGGAGGTGCCTTCCGGGCAGAGGGTCGGGGCGCCGCGCAACGGGCACGGACACGGCCGGTGAGGGCGGGTGCCGGGCGGGAGCTCCACGACGGGCGGGTGCGCCGGGTCGGCGCTGCCTCGCAGGTCCCAGTATGCCCTATCCCCGACCAACCGCCGTCCGGGGCTCTCCTGACACGCTATCTCTGGAGGCTTTGCGTGGTCTCAGGTGGCTACGAGACCACGGAAGGCCTCCAGAGATCGGGGGACGTCAGGGGGTGGTGAGGGTGGGGGTGGTGATGTCGGCTCCGTAGCCGTCGCCGCGCTGGGCGAGGGTGGTCACCCAGAGCATCCAGTACCGGTGGGCGCCGGCGTCCGCGGCGGACAGCTCGTTGGTCCCGGCGACGGTCGTCGTCTCGGCCACCGGTGTCATCCCCTCAGCGGCCCCGGACGGCGGGGCGTCGCCGGCGACCAGGGCGACGGCCACGCCCGCGGAGGCACTGTCGAACGTCACCGTGCCGACCTCGCGGGGTTCGCCGAGGTCGACGAGCAGGCCGACGCCGGGCTTGAGCCGGCCGAAGTCGGCGGTGGTGTACGTCTGGGTGCTCCACGCGCCGCCGCCCTCGTCCTGGAAGCCGCTGCCGCCGACCGGGTCGTAGCTGGTCACCGAGACCGGCTCGATCACGACGGGCTCCTGGGTCGGTTCGTCGGTGATGGTGACGACCGGGGGGTCGTCGGCCGGCCCACCGAGCCGGCCGAGCAGGACCCCGGCCCCGACCCCGAGCACGGCGGCCAGGACCAGGCTGAGCAGGACGACGGGCAGGCCGGGCCCGCCTCGACCTGCGGGGACCGCGGGGACGCCGTCGACCGGGGTGACAGGACCGGAGGTGGACACGGGCGTCAGTCCACCACACCCGGGCCGGGCGCCCTACGCTCCCAGGATGGCCCGGTACCTCGAGGTGCACCCCCAAAACCCGCAGCCGCACACGATCGCCACGGTCGTCAGGATGCTGCGCGACGACGCCCTCATCGCCTACCCGACGGACTCCGGCTACGCCCTCGGCTGCGTGCTCGGCAGCCCGACCGGCGCCGAGCGGATCCGGCGGATCCGCGGCCTGGACGACGGGCACCACTTCACCCTGCTGTGCGCGAACTTCGGGCAGCTGGGCCAGCTGGTGCACCTGAGCAACACGGCCTTCCGGTCGGTGAAGGCGGCGACCCCCGGGCCGTACACGTTCATCCTCCCGGCGACCAAGGAGGTCCCGCGCCGGCTCGCGCACCCGCGCAAGCGGACCGTGGGCGTGCGCATCCCGGACCACCCGGTCACGACGGCCCTGCTGCGCGAGCTCGGGGAGCCGCTCATGTCCAGCACGTTGATCCTGCCCGGGGAGCAGGAGCCGATGACCGACGGCTGGGAGATCAAGGAGACGCTGGACGGCGCGGTCGACGTCGTCCTGGACTGCGGTGACAGCCGCCCCGGACCCACCACCGTCGTCGACTGGTCCGGCCCGGAGCCGGAGGTGGTGCGGGTCGGGGTCGGCGACCCGTCCCGTTTCAGCTGACGTCAGTGCACCTCGGTGAGCGTGCCGTCGGTCACCGAGTAGACGAAGCCGCGCACCTGGTCCTTGTGCGGGATGAAGGGGTTGGCGGCGATCCGCCTGAGTGACTGCCGCACGTCCTCGGCGGGGTCCTTGAAGGCCTCGGCGGCCCAGGGCGGGCGGATGCCGGTGTCGGCCTCGACCTGCGCCTTGAAGCCGTCGTCCGTGAACGTCAGCATTCCGCAGTCGGTGTGATGGATGAGGATGATCTCGCGTGTCCCGAGGAGGCGTTGGCTGATCGCGAGGGACCGGATCACGTCCTCGGTGACAACCCCACCGGCGTTGCGGATCACGTGGGCGTCGCCCTCCACCAGTCCGAGCAGGCCGTACGGGTTGAGGCGGGCGTCCATGCAGGCGACGACGGCGACCTGCCGGCCTGGCGGCATGGGCAGATGACCCACGTCGAAGGAGGCGGCGTAGCTCTCGGCGTTCCGTAGCAGGTCATCGGTCGTGCTCATGGCGGTGCTCCTCACCGGGATCGCGCGGAAATCTTCGTGCCGCGGAGCGACAGCCCCACGGAGCCACGAGATTCGCAGAGGAGCCGGGCGTCGACAAGCGGTCGACAGGGGCTGGACCAGAGGGCCGAGAGCGGCGCAGACTGGTCGGGTCGGACGACCCGTCCCCAGGGGGTGCCTCGTGGCCCACATCCTCGATGTCCCGGACGCGCTCGGCGTCCCGGACGCGCTGCCCGTCCTGTCCCGCGGCAAGCACCGCAGACCGCGGCACGGCGGGTGCTTCATGGAGATCGCCTCCTTCCTGGCCGGGGAGCGGTGGAGCGACCACCCGGCCTGTACCCACCCGTTGCTCGCGGCGCTGGCCCGGCACGTCAACGACGTCACCGGGGACGACGCCCGCCCCCGTCTGGCGCCGCTGATCCCGTCGGTGATCGGCGTGGTCGGGGACGACCCGCGGCTGGACGTCGAGCTGGCCCGGCTGGCGGCCGTGCGGGCGCTGCCGGTGACCTCCGAGGAGCGTCAGCACGTGCTCGCCCTCGCGCTGCTCGCCACCGAGGCCGTCGACCGGTTGCTCGACGGCGGGCCGCCGGACGACGAGATCCGTTCCCCCGAGGTCCGGGCCGTGCTCCGGCTGGCGCCCGGGGCGGAGGCGTGGGCGCGGGACTTCCGGCGGCGGGTCGGCGGCCGGGTGCCGGTCTCGGTGCGGACGTTCCGCCGGTTCACCGCACCCAACACGGTCCGGCACGCGGTCGAGGGGATCGCGACGTCGTGCACCCAGGACCCGGAGCGGATGCTCTACGACCTGCTCGTGGACGCGATCGCGGTGAGCCGGGAGGTGCTCGGGCGCGGGACTGTGCAGGCGCCGTCGGCCGAGCAGTGGGACGCCGCCTGCCGGCTCGTCGGGACGGCGCCGGGGCCGCGCGGCTGACCCGCTCGTAGCGGCGGCTCAGCCGATCGGCCGGCGCAGGCCGCTGGCCCGTCGCACCGGCCGCTCGACGGCGGCGGTGACCGCAGCCGCGGTCCCGACGACCCGGACCCGTTCGCGGGCCCGGGTGACGGCCGTGTACAGGAGCTCACGGGTCAGCAGCGGTGAGGTCGCCAGCGGCAGCAGCAGCGACACGGCGCCGAACTGGCTGCCCTGCCCCCGGTGCACTGTCATCGCGTGCACGGTCTGCACGGCCGGCAGGCGGTGCGGGCGCACCAGCAGCGGGGCCTCGGGGGTGCCGAAGACGGCGACCACCCCGCCGGGCGCGGCGACGACGACACCCGTGTCGCCGTTGTACAGCCCGCTGTCGCGGTCGTTGGCGGTGACGAGCAGTGGCCGCCCGGGGTACCAGGGGCCGTGGGCCCCGCCCGGGTCGGGCCCGGTCTCCTCGGCGACCCAGGCCTCCACCTCGGCGGCCCAGTGCGCCACGCCGGCCGGGCCGCGGCGGTGAGCGAGCAGCAGCCGGTGCCGCTCCAGGGCGGCGAGCGCCGCGGGGACGTCTCCGCGGCGGGCGGCCTGGACCAGCTCGGTGCCCGCGGCCACCGCGTCGGCCCGCACGCCGGCGATGTCCGCGGCGGTGGGCCGCTCGCTGGTGACCTCGACGAAGGACACGGCGTCCCCGCCGGTGCGCAGCAGGTGGAGGACCTCCTCCGCGCGCCCGCGCCGGACGGCGCCGGCGAGCTCGGCGATGACGGAGCCGTGCCGGTGCACCCGTTCCAGCCGGACGACGCCGTTGCCGAGCGCGATCCGGTCCGCCGGGTGCTGGGGGACGTCGTCCGGGACGGCGGTGGCGAGCAGTGTGGGCAGGGTCCCGGCGACCGGGGGACGGGCCACGAGGTCGCCGAGGACGGCGCCGGCCTCGACCGAGGCGAGCTGGTCTGGGTCCCCGACGAGCACGACCCTCGCCTGAGGTCGCAGCGCCTCGAGCAGCCTGGCCATGAGCGGCAGGGACACCATCGACGTCTCGTCGACGACCACGACGTCGTGCGGCAGGTGGTAGCCGCGGTGGTGGACGAACCGGGTGCTGGTGCCGGGCCGCCAGCCGAGCAGGCGGTGCAGGGTGGACGCGGTGAGGCCGCCGAGCCGGTCGGCCGTCTGCCCGCCGACGACGCCGGTGCTGCGCAGGTCGGCCACCTCGGCCCGGACGGCCTCCTGCAGCCGGGCCGCGGCCTTGCCGGTCGGCGCGGCCAGGGCGATCCGCAGTCCCGGTCCGGCGACGTCGTCGAGGGCGGCCAGGAGCCGGGCGACGGTGGTGGTCTTGCCGGTGCCCGGTCCGCCGGTGAGCACGGTGAGCGGGCTCAGGACGGCGCAGGCGGTGGCGAGCCGTTGGCGGGCGTCCTGCGGCCGGGGGAAGACCCGCCGGGCGGCGTGCCCGGCGCGCAGCGGGTCGACCCCGGTCGGGCCGGTGCCCTGACCCGACCCGGCAGTGCCCTGGCCGGACCCGGCAGTGCCCTGGCCGGACCCGGCGGTGAGCCGGCCGTCCACGTGCCGGCGGACGAGCTGCTCGTCGCGCCAGTACCGGTCCAGGTACATCCGCCCGTCGACCCACCGGACCGGGCGCTCCGGTGACCCGCCGGGGCCGACCGCGACCAGCGGGCTGGCGGCGATGGCGGCACGCCACTGCTCCGGGTCGGGCCAGGGCAGCGCACCGAGCGGCTCGGCGTCCTCCGCCTCGGGGACGGCGAGCGCGTCGAGGTCGTCGAGGTCCAGGCACACGGACCCGGACCGCAGCGCCCGGACGGTGAGCGCGACGGCGAGCAGCACCCGTTCGTCGTCCTCGCCGGTGAGCCGGCCGAGCCGGCGAGCGACGTGGACGTCGGGGGCGGCGACGACGCCGGCCCGGTTGATCTCGGCGATCAGCGGCGGGGCGTGCACCGCAATGCGGGGGTCGCTGCCGGCGGCGGCGTCCAGCGGGCTCACCGGGTGCCGTCCAGGAGGGTGGACAAGCCGGTGACGACCGGGGTCGGGGGACGCCACGCCAGCACCCCGCAGGGGCTGCCGTCGACGACCGGGGTGGCCGGTCCGGCCATCCCGCGCACGAACAGGTACAGGCCGCCGCCGAGGTCGGAGTCGGGGTGGTAGCCGGGGACCCGCCAGCGCAGGTACCGGTGCAGGGCGACGGTGTAGAGCAGCAGCTGCAGCGGGTAGTGGGAGCGCATCATCGCCTCGGCCATCGCCGCCGGCCGGTAGTGCCCGAGGGTGAGCGGCTCGTCGGGGGCGGCGAGGTGGTTGGTCTTGTAATCCACGACGACGTACCGCCGGTTCTCGGGCGGCCCGACCCGCAGCACGACGTCGATGGAGCCGGTGAGGTAGCCGAGCAGCCGGGCGCTGCCGAGGCCGTCGTCGAGCATCCGGTCGGGGTAGGCGGCGAACAGGTCGTCGGCGGGCAGCTCGCGGCGCAGCAGGTCCGCGACGTCGGCCAGGGCCCCGGCCACCCGACCGGCCGTTGCGGCGTCCTCGCCGCCTAGCGGCAGAGCGGCGTCCCCGCCGCCCATCGGCAGAGCGGCGTCCCCGCCGCCCATCGGCAGAGCGGCGTCCCCGCCGCCCAGCGGCAGCTCGAACTCCAGCTCCGCCAGCCGGTCGCGAGCCGGGACGTCGGCCAGCGTCAGCCCGTCGAGGGTCGGGCCGAGCGGGGTGGCCAGGACCGGTTCGAGGGCGGCGGCCAGGACCTCGGGGGCGACGCCCACGGTCCGCGCCGACCCGGCCTCGGCGCAGCGGCGCGCCAGCTCGGCGGCCGGGTCGCCGGCGTCCGGGTCGACGTGCTCGAGCACTTCGTGGACGACGGTCCCGAACGCCGCTCCCCCGGGCAGGTCGGCCATCGGGGAGGGCTGCGCCAACGGGTCGTCCCCGGCGGGCTCGCCGGCTACCTCCCCGGTCGTCTCCCCGGTTCCCGTGGCAGTGGCCGCACCGCCCCGGACGGCGATGTCGGTCTCGTCCTGGACGCCGGTGGTCTCCGGCTCGCTGGTCACCCCGGGCGCGGTGGCGTGCGCGGCTGCGGTGAGGCCGGTGTACGACGTCCGGCGCCAGGTCTGGTCGAGGACCCGGCCGAGGCGGCCCACGGACAGCTCCGCGCCGGTGGGCTCGGCCGCCGGCCAGTGCAGCCGGGCGGGGGCGGCGTCGACCAGCTCGTGCACGACGGTCCCCTGCGAGCCCGCGGCGAGCCCCGCCAGCCGGGTGGCGACCGCGTCGTCGGCGAGGCGGGCGGCGGTGACCCGTTCGGGCGGCTGGGCACCGGGCGGGTGCCCGCCGAGCAGCAGCCGGGTCAGCGGCCCGCAGGCGGTGTTCCGCTGCGTCGGGCACCACCACAGGACGACCTGGGAGCGGGCCCGGGTCAGGGCGACGTAGAGCAGGCGCAGGTCCTCCCCGCGCTCCTCGGCCCGGTGGCGGGCGCCGGCCTCGTCGTGACCGGGGTCGGTGGAGCCGCCGACGGACAGCACCCGCTCGCCGCGTTCGTCGTGGTAGCGCAGCACCCCGGGCAGGCGGCCGTCGTTGCGGTCCCACCCGAACGGGACGTAGACAACGGGGAACTCCAGGCCCTTGGCCGAGTGCACGGTGACGACCTGGACGGCGGCGGCGTCGGTCTCCAGCCGCCGGCTGCGCTCCTCGGCGTAGTCGGCGTCGGCCTCCTGGGTGCGCCGGCGAAGCCACTCGGTGAGCGCGGAGGTCCCGAGCCCGTGCTCGAGGGCGGCGGCGTGCAGCACCTGCCCGATGTGGCGCAGGTCGGTGAGCACGCGCTCACCGGTGTCCGTGCGCAGCAGCCGCTCGGCCAGCCCGTCGGCGGCGGCCGCCTCGAGCAGGGCGGCGACCCCGCGGGTGGTGAGCAGCCGGCTCCAGCGGCGCAGGGTGTCGGCGAGGGCGTCGCGCTCGTCGTCCCCGGCGGTGGCCAGCCGGGCGGCGTCCCAGCCGAGGAAGGGCGTGAGGGCGGCCGCGGCGACGAGCCCGGAGCGCCCGGGCTGCTCGAGGGCGGCGAGCAGGGTGGTCCAGGCCCGGGCGGCCGGGGTGTCGAAGACGCTGGCCTGGCCGGACACGACGGCGGGGACGCCGCAGGCGACGAGCTCGTCGCGGACCTGGGCGGCCTCCTTGTTGGTCCGGGTGAGCACGGCGACGTCGGCGGGTCGCAGCGGGCGCCAGCCGTCGCCGTCCTGCACCCGGACGCCGCCCAGCTGGCGGACGACGTCGGCGGCGACATCGGCGACGACGAGGTCGCGGGCCGACTGGACCCTGGGGCCGGCGGACGGCGAGCGGGGCCCGAACGCGGCCCGGGTCACCTGCCGGACCCGCAGCGGGGCGCCGCCGTCGAGCCGGCGGCCGGCGTGCTGGGCCTGCACCGGGTGGACGACGATCGCGTCGTCACCGAGGGCGGCGCCACCCAGGACGGCGTCCAGGGCGCGGGCCAGGGGGGCGTCGCTGCGCCAGCTGCGCCCGAGGGTGGCGACGTGGTGGGCCCGGGTCCGGGCGGCCAGGTAGGCGTGCACGTCGCCGCCGCGGAAGGCGTAGACGGCCTGCTTGGGGTCGCCGATGAGGACGAGGGTGCGGTGCCCGTGGAACGCGCGCTCGAGCACGGTCCACTGCACGGGGTCGGTGTCCTGGAACTCGTCGACCATCACCACCCGGTAGCGCGAGCGGACGCGTTCGGCGACGACGGGTCCGTGCTCGGGGTGCACGAGGGCGTCGCGCAGCAGGGTGAGCTGGTCGTCGTAGTCGAGCAGCCGACGGGCCCGTTTGCGGCGGGCGACCTCGGCGACGACGTCCCGGGCCAGGGCGTACCGGTGACCGGCCTGCGTGGCCGGGTCGGCGTCGGCGGGCTCGAGCCGCGCCTGCCGGTCCCAGGCCGCGGCGCGGGCGACCGCGCGGGCCTCCGAGACGCTGAGGACCGGGTCGGGGTCGTCGGCGTACCGCTGCAGGTACAGGTCGTCGACGACCTCGTCGACGACGTCGGCGATGTCCGGCAGGAGCACCGCGTCACGGTCCATGTCCCCGGCGACCCCGAGGGAGAGCAGCATCTGGTGGCAGAAGCCGTGGGTGGTGGTGATGGTGGCGGCGTCGACGTCGGCGAGGGCCCGGGTGAGGCGGCTGCGGCGGCGGTCGAGCTCGTCGTCGTCGACGTCGGCGAGCAACCGGATCAGCGGGTCGTCCGCGGTGCGCGCGTCCACGGCTCGCAGGGCCCGTTCGGCGCTGACGAGCCGCTCCCGGACCCGGTCACGCAGCTCGCTGGTGGCGGCGCGACCGAAGGTGACGAGGAGCAGGTCGGCGAGGTCGGCGTGCCCCTCGGCGACGTAGCGGGTGGCGAGGGCGGCGATGGTGAAGGTCTTGCCGGTGCCGGCGCTGGCCTCGAGCACGGTGGTGCCGGCGGGCAGCGGTCCGCAGACGTCGAAGACGTCCGGCGGGGCGAGCAGGGAGGTCATGACGTCTCGGTCTCCTCGTGCGCCAGCAGCGGGTGCCACACCCGCCGGGCCAGGACGCCGAACCGGGTGGTCTCCTGCGGCCACCAGGCCTGCTCGGTGGGGTCGGGGACGCCGGCCAGGGCACTCAGCGGCACGTCGTCGCCCCAGCACAACCGGTGGTGCTCGTCGGCCCGCTCGAACCCGTCATGCCAGGTGCGGGCGGCGGCCTCCAGGGCGACCGGCTCGGTGTCGCCGCCGAGCCGGGCCCGGGCGTAGGAGGCGGCGGTGTCCACGGGCAGCGGCAGCGGCTGGCGGGCGGCCCGGGGGCGCAGCCGGACGAGCTCGTCGAGCCGCCGGGTCGCGGTGGCCTGGTCCAGTGGTGGCAGCAGCGCCGCGGTGGCCGTGGGCCGCCCGGTCGGGCCGCGTCCCACGGTGACAGCCCGCCACCCGCCGTCCGGGCGGGCGGCGCTGAGCGCGAGCAGCTGGACCCAGGCCCGCAGCCGGTGCTTGGCGCCGAGCCTGGAGTACACGGCGCGTACGACGGTGCGTTCGTGCACGCCGGTGACGCTGCCGGTGAGCCGGGTGCCGTCGGGCAGGTCGACGGCGACGTCGACGACCTCGCCGCCACCCGGGTCGCCGCCCGTGTGCCGGCGGGTGAGGGCCAGGACCGGGGCGAGCTCGTCGAGGACCGTGTTGAGCACTGCCCGGCCCAGCGCCCGGGGCGGTACCTCCCCGCGGCGCCACTCCGCGGCCGCGGCCCGGTCGCGGGGCACGCCGGCGAGCGCAGCCTGGAGGAGCCGGTTGCCGACCGCCCACTTCTGCAGGGGGTCGACGGTGAGCGGCAGCCGGTCCTCGACGTCCGGCTCGTCCCCGGCCAGGGAGATCCCCAGCCGGTGACGCAGGAACCACTTGGCCGGGTGCTCGAGGAGGGCGACGAGGTCGTCGAGGTCGACCTCGGCGGGCGAGGGCTCGGCGGGCAGCGGCCCGGGCAGGAAGGGCGGTGTCGGGGTGCGTCCGGCGCGGGCGGCGAGCGCGGCGCGGTGGGCGTGGACGTCGAAGCTGAACGGGCCCGGCCGGCGCAGGGCGCCGGGTGTGAAGGCCCGGTCGTCGACCGGCTGCAAGGGGTGCCGGACGACGACGTGGTCGCGGACGGGCCGGCCGTCACCGGCGGCGGCGGTCACGTCGAGGGCGTCGAGGAGCTCCCCGACCGGGACGGCGGGCGCCCGGACGGCTCCGGTGCGCTCGTCCGCGCCGGCGTACAGGACGACGAGGCGCTCCCCGGCGGCGGCCACCGCGTCGAGGAACAGCTGACGATCCTCGCTGCGCTGGTCCCGCTCGCCCAGGCACGGGTCGCGCAGCAGGATGTCGTCCCCGTCGGTACCGGTGCCGCGGGGGAACGCCCCGTCGTCCATGCCGAGCAGGCACACGACCCGGTGCGGGACGGCGCGCATGGGCTCCAGCGAGCACACCGTCAGGGCGCCGGTGCGAAACCCGGCGCGGGTGGGCCGGCCCTCGAGCCGGCCGGCGAGCAGGGCCCGGACGTCGGGCAGCCGCAGCGGCACCCCGTCGTGGGCCTGCCCGGCGCGTCGCACGTCGGCGAGCACGCGGCGCGCCTGCACGGCCTGCCAGGACTGGTCCGGCGGGACGTCGGTGAGCAGGTCCAGGGCCCGGTCGAGGTCGTCGAGCCAGTGGGCCAGCGGCCGGGTGCCGTCGAGGGCGGCGAGCACGGTGCCCAACCGGTCGACGAGCTCGGCGAGGCGTCCGGCGAGGTCGACGTCGGTGCTGTCGACGTCGTCCAGCGGCAGCGCGGACCCGACGTAGCGGTGGTCCTCCTCGGCCATGGCGACACCGAGCAGCAGCCGGTCCAGGCCGGCGTCCCAGGTGCCCTGGCGCAGGACGCCGAGTCCGTACCGGGCGCGGCGCCGAGTGTCCTCCCCCCACCGGGTCCCGGTCGCGACCACCCAGCCGCGGACGCGGTCGAGGTCGTCGTCGCCGAGGGCGAACCGGCGCCGGACCGGTTCGCGGGCGGCGAGGTCGAGGACCTCCGAGGCGGTGACGCGCCCGTCGGCGAGACGCAGCAGGTCCTCCAGCACCCCGAGGACGGGGTTGGTGCGCCGCGGTGACCGGTCGGCCAGGCGCACCCGCAGCGTCTGGCCGGGGTGGACGACGTCCGGGCCGTCGTCGTCCCCGGCCAGGCCGAACGTCGCCGTGACGAGCGGGGCGTAGGCCTCGACGTCCGGGCACATGACGAGGACGTCGCGCGGTTCCAGGGTGGGGTCGTCGGCGAGCAGGCCGACCAGTGCCTCGCGGAGCACCTCGACCTGGCGGGCCCGGCCGTGGCAGGCGTGGACCTCGACGCTGCGGTCCTGCGGGTCGAACGGCACCGGCGGGGAGGAGGCGTCGTCGTCCCGCAGCCGCTGCTGCAGGGCGCCGAGCAGGGTGGCCGGGGGCGCCGGCGCCGGGTGGTGCTCGTCTGTGTGCGGGACGGCCAGCGCGCCGAGCCGCACCTGCAGCTCGACGGTGTCGCGGGCCATCGGCGCGAGCAGCGGGTGGGCGGCCGGCGGCGGAAGCGCCCGGCGTCGCGGGCCCGGCGCCGGCGCGGCGGCCACCTTGTCCCACAGCCGGGGGGACGGGTGCGGCAGCCACAGGTGGACGTCGCGGTGCTCGGCCAGGGCGGCGAGGACGGCGAGGTGCTCGGCGGGCAGCCGGGTGGGCCCGAACACGCTGAGCCGGGCCGGCAGGTCCACCCGGTCGGGCTGGTCGCGCAGCAGAGCGACGGCGTCCTCGAGCCGCTCGGCGGGACTGGGGACGCCGACCTCGCGGCGCACCCGCCGCCAGAGCTCGGGCTGCCACCGCAGGTCCGCCGGGACGGTGCCGCCGGCGCCGTCCCCGTCCCCGCCGTCGAGCCACTCGAGCACGAGCCCGGGTCGCTGCCGGTGGTAGGAGGCGAACAGGCCGGCCAGGTGCCGGGCGACGGCGAGACGGCGGCCGCGGCGCGGGCCGGCCGGGTCGTCGCGGTCATCGGACTCAGCCGCGTCGACAGCGTCGGCAGGGTCGGCGAGGTCGGCGGCATCAGCGGGGTCGGGGTCGACCGCGACGTCCAGCCCGAGGTGCCGGGTGAGCACCTCGCACCACGGCTCGCCCGCGGAGTGGTCGATCACCCGTAGCAGCGGCCAGAGGAGCCGGTCGGGGTGCCACGGGTCGTCGTCCGGGTCGACGTCGAGCACCCCGGCCAGCACGGAGCCGACGAGCCGGGACGGGGAGGCGAAGTCGACGTTGGCGCACACCCCGGTCTCGCCGTCCGGGCCGGCGCCGAGGTGGTGGGACAGCCGCTGGGCCAGCCACCGCTCGACGCCCCGGGTGGGGACGGCCACGACGTCCGGGGTGAACGGGTCCTGCGGGGGCACGGCGAGCACCGCGGCGAGCGGCGCGACCAGCGCGTCCGCGCGCTGCGAGCGGTGCGTCCTCAGCACGTCGTCCCCTCCCCGTGACCTGTGGCCGGCTGGCCCCCGGCCGGTGCACCGGGCCGTGACGGCCACGGCTGGTGCGTCGCCAGCGACCCTAGAGGAGCCCACCGACAACGCCTGGACGCCGCCACGCGAGGCCGGTCAGTTCCGCAGTGATCGGCGGTGCAGCAGCCGGTAGCCGACGAGCAGGACGCCGTTGCTGAGCAGCAACCACAGCGCCAGCAGCACGAGGGTCGCCAGCGAGCTCGCCCCGTAGCGCTCGGTGACGTCGGCGAACACCCGCAGGTACACCAGGTAGCCACCGGTGACGACGGCGATGAGGCCGGTCGTCGCCAGCGCCGCCACTGCGACGTCCCGCCAGCGGGTGCCTTCCAGACGGAAGACGCCGAAGAGTCCGGCGACGACGAGGGCCAGGACGGCGAACGCGCCGACGGCGAGCAGCGCCGTCAGCAGCCACCCGGTGCCGAGTACACGGGGCGCCAGGTACAGCACGACGATGGTCGACAGGACGACGAGGGGCAGCACCGCGACGACGCCGAGTGCGGCGAGCCGGCGGCGCCAGCCGCGCAGCCGGCGCTCGGAGTCCGGCGCGACCTCGGTGAAGGCACGGGCCAGCGCCGAGCCGTAGGCCGTAGCGGGCCACAGGGCCGCGAGCACCGACACCCAGCCGGCCGTGGTGGCGACGTCGATGAGCCCCTGCAGGACGGTCCCGACCGGCAGCTCCTGAGGTGCCCGCTGGTCGAGGGTCGTCCCGAGCTGCTGGAGCTCGTCGTCCGAGACGAACGACCCGGCCACCCAGAAGGCGATGAGGACGGTCGGCGGCAGTGAGATCAGGGCGTAGAACGCCAGGCCGGCGCTCGTCGTCGTCAGCTCCGGACTCACCAGCCAGCGCGCCAGCCGCCGGATCGGCGCGGGCACGTGCGACGTCCACTCGTGCACCCAGCGGCGCAGCCGACCGCTGACCCGGCGCTCGACGGCTGCGCTCTGCCCGGTCATGCGGCTCAGGCAACCACGGCGGCGACGGTGGTGCCGCTCGGGCGCAGCCACTCCCGCCCGGCGCTGCTGCGTTGTTCAGCGAGCGGGGCCGGCCAGGTGCTCGGTGAAGAACGCGTCGATGCGGCGCCACGCGTCGGCCGCCGCCGCCGGGTCGGGTCCGGCCCCGAGCACCCGCTTGAGCAGCGGCCGCAGCAGCCAGGGGACGTCCTCATCGCTGTCGTTGAGGAACGAGTGACCGGCTGTCGGGTACTGCTTGACGTCGTGCGGGACGCCCGCTGCCGACAGGGCCGCCTCGAGTCTGGCCGGAGCCTTGCGCAGCGTGAGGTCCCGCCCGCCGTAGCTGGCAACGATCGGACAGGCTCCGGCGAGAGCCTCGTCCAGGTGGCGAGGCAGCTGACCGTAGTTGACCGATGCCACGTCGAAGCCCTTGCCGTCGGCGGCCATCAGCGCGAACCCGCCGCCCATGCAGAACCCGAGGACACCGATCCGACCCGTGCAGTCGCTGCGGGCGAGCAGCGCCTGACGGGCCACCTCGACGTCGACGAACGCGCGACCCTCGCCTCGGAGGATGTCAGCGAAGGTGGACCGCAGGCACTTGCGCGGACCTCCCTCGACGAACAGGTCGGGCATCAGGACGAGGAACCCGGCGTCGGCCATGCGCTGCACCTGCCGCCGCATGGTTGGGGTGAGTCCGAACGCCTCGTGCACCATGACGACGCCCGGCCACGGGCCCGGGCCCTCGGGCACCCCGAGCACCCCGCGCAGGTGCGGGCTGGCCCCCGGCGCGTCCGACGGCAGCTCGATGTCAAGAAGGGTGGAGCTGCTGGGCATGAAGGCCTCCGGCTCGAAGAGGTGACGAACAGCTGCGCACAGAACAGCTGGACACAGGATGCTGGTTCTGGCCGCCACAGAATGCTGGATTTTGCCGCCGCTACGCGGCGTGTCGCGGCAACAACCCAGCATTCTGGGAGAGGGGATTCTGGGAGAGGCGGGAGGGGTTCACCACAGGTGGTCGAGGAGGGTGTCGAGCACGGCCTCCTCGTGCACAGCTCGCCCGGTGCGACGCATTGCCTCACCGAGGGCGGGGTCCCACTCGGGGGCCACGGGTGCCCCCAGCAGCGCGGGCCCGTCGGCACGGACGGCGACCTGGTAGTCCTCGGCGGACATCCGCCACGGCCGGCAGCCGGCCGTGGCGACGAGCCGGTTCGCGATCGCGACCCCGGGCCAGTCGAAGTCGCCGTGGTAGTCCAGGTGGGCGCCGCCGGCCCGCAGCTGCCGCAGCACGTCGGAGGTGACCAGTCCAGGCATCCCGGACGTGCACACCACCGGCACCGCACCCCCGCGCCGCTCGGCGACAGCCTCCAGCACGCGGGGGTTCTCGCAGACCAGGACCCGGGTGCCCGCTGGCACGGCAACGTCCGCCCGGGCCAGGTCCCACGCGGTGAGGTGCACGGGGTCACCGTCGTCCGCGGCCAGAGCCAGCCGGTGCGCGAGCGCGGAGCGGGCTGCGGGCCGCAGGCCGAGGGCAAGGCAGGTCCCGGACACGGCGTCGGGGCGCACCCCGTGCCGCTCCCACAGGGCGCGGCGGGCGGCGGCGGTACGCGGCGCCTCCTCCCCCACGGCGGCGGCGAGCGCCCGCAGCACCAGGGCGCCCAGCACCGTGCCGTCGTCCAGGGCGTGGGCGTCCCCGGCGACCCGAGCGGCCAGCACGTTGCGGCCGGTGGGCACGGAGTCCCCGTCCCCTAGCAGACCGGCGGCCACGGCCGCCGCCTGGACGAGCGCCCGACCGGCGTCCTGGGGGTCCGTGACCCGGGCCAGCAGGCCGGAGCGACGGACGCCGGCCAGCCACGGCTCCACCCACGGCTGGGCCGCGACCGCGGGGTGGTCGGCGAGCCAGGACCGCAGCGCCGCGTACGGGGCCTGCCGGGCCGCGGCGGCGGCAGACCGTTCCGCCACGCGGTCACGCAGCGGGCCCCCGACCGCCTCCACCAGGGCCACCACGCCGGCGGTGCCGGCCCGCTCGCGCGCCACCGCGTCCAGCAGCTCCAGGTCGATGCGCACCCGGTCGCGCAGCACCGGCCGGCCGAGCAGGCCGGAGACGGCGTGGCGGACCGACCGGTCCGGGCAGTCCACCGTGATCGTGCCAACCGGTTCGAGCCCGTTGCGCTCCAGCCGCCTGCGGGCGGCCCTCCACACCGGCGACAGCGCCGGGTCGAGCGCCCACGGGGCGGGCATCAGGCGCCGACCGCCTGGAGCCGGGCGCCGTCCCAGGTGTACCGGTACTGGGCGATCCCCCGCTGCCCCGGGTCGCGCAGCGCCTCGTAGATCGCCAGGGACGGCACGGTCGCGTGGTCGCCCCAGAGCCGTTCGCTGGTGACGATGAAGTCGAGGTCGAGGTCGACGAGCAGGCCGAACAGCAGCGGGTGGGTCCGGACGTCGATCTTGGGGAAGGCGTCGTCGAGCAGGATGAACCGCGGAGCGTGCGGTGCGGCGCCGGCCAGGGAGGTGAAGTGCGCGGCGGCGGCCGCGAACAGGGGCAGGTAGCACACCACCTTCTGCTCCCCCTGGGACAGCGGGGAGCGCCGGTGCAGGTCCAGCCAGGTACCCGGCGCCTCGGGGCGGGTGTAGCGGATCCGGAAGGCGAACCACTGCCGGTAGTCCAGCGCCCGGCTCAGGTGCTCGGTGTAGCTCTCCTCGGGCGCCTCCACCCGGGAGGCCTCGATGAGCCGGTGCAGCGCGTCCCGCAGCTCGGTCCGCTCGCTGGGCAGCAGCGCGCCGACGTCGCGCCCGAGCAGGTCGACCGCGCGCCGGGCGTCCTCGGGGACGTCCTCGCGCATCTGCCAGCGCAACCGGACCGCGATGCCCTGGGACGTCGTCACCTGGCCCAGCAGCCGGTTCATCCCCTCGACGAGATCGGCGGCCTCGAGCCGGCGCCGGCGCAGCACCGCGCCGAGCTCGCCGATGAGGTGCTCCTCGAACAGGGTGCGCTCCCGTTCGGTGAGCAGCTCCCGGTCGCGGCGGATGGCGGCCTCCAGCCGGGTGGCCAGCTCGGTCACCGGGTGCTCCCCGCCGTCGTCGCGGCCGAGCGCGGCGAGCAGGTCGCCGAAGGGCAGCACCCGCGGCTCGTGGTCGGCGGCGTCGCTGCTCGTCGCCTGCTGCAACGCGGCGTACAGGGCGGCAGCGTCGACCGGACGCGACGGCTCCGGCAGGGCGGCGAACCGGCGGGCCAGGTCCAGGACCGGCCGCGGCACGGGCGCCCCGGCCTGCAGCCCCGCGGCCAGGCTGAGTGCGGCGCCGTCCGGGGAGCCGCCGTCCGGGGAGCCGCCGTCCGGGGAGTCACCGTCCGGGGAGTGACCGTCCCGGGCGACGTCGACGGCACCGACGAGTCCCGGGACGTCGCCGAGCTCCGCGAGGCGACGGCCGGCGGCGACGACGAGCGGCTCGGCCTCCTCCCGCCGCTGGGCGGCGGCCTGCAGGGCGGTCCGCGCGGCGCCGAGCTGTTCACGCAGCCGGCCGGCGTCCTGGCGCAGCACCCGCAGCTCGCCGCGTGCGCTCTCGGTCTCGGCGCGGGCGGCGGCGAGCCGGCGTTCCAGCTCGGCGATGCCGGCCCCCACGGCGTCGGCGAGCGTGCGGTGCTGCTCGTCCGCCGACTGGGCCGCCATCCTTGCCTGCGCCGCCTGCTCGGCCAGGTTGTCGGCGTGCTCGGCGTCCCCGCGCCACAGCTCCCAGTCATCGCCCCACCGCTTCAGTCGCCGCTGCAAGTCGGGGACGGCGTCGACGAGCCGGTTCACCCGGGTCCGCAGGGTGACGAGCAGGTCGCGGCGCTCGGCGAGCGCCTGCCCGGAGGTGGGCAGCCGGTGCCGGTCGGCGAGGCTGACCAGGGCGGCCCGGCGCTCGGCGGCCACCGTCCGTGCCGCGACCGCAGCCCGCTCGGCGGTGTCGGCCTCCTCCTCGGCGCGGCGGGCGGCCTCGGTGCGCTCCTCCAGCCGCGTCCACGCGGTGAGCAGCGGTTGACCGGAGGGCAGGTCGGCGAGCCAGCTCTCGATGTCGCGGCGGCGGGCCCTGGCGGTCTCCCGCTGGCGGCGGGCGTCGTCCCGGCGGCCGGTGGCGGCGAGGATCCGGGCGGTGACGTCGGCGAGGCGGCGCTCGCGCTCCGCGGCCCGGGCGGTGGCCCCGAGGTACTGGGCCGCGGGCTTGGCGGCCCGGCCGATCAACGGGCCCAGCCGCCACGACCCGTCGAGGGCGACGGTCGCGGTCCCCGGGGACACGGCGGCGTCCGTGTCGCCCACGGCGACCCGGCGCAGGACGCCGGTGACCAGGTCCGCGGTGACCGGGGACCCGGCGGGTACGTCGACGACGAGGACGTCGGCCAGGGTGCGGCCGGCGGCGGGCTCGCCGCTGGGCAGGACGACGTCACGGCGGTCGGGGTCGAGCAGCGCACCGTCGGCCCGCACCCAGGCGTCGAGCAGCCCGGAGGACTCCAGGGCTGCCTCCAGGGCGGCGCGCCGATCGTCGTCCAGGTCTGCGACGACGTCGACGAGCCGCCACAGCGGGGCGCCGTCAGCGTCGTCCCGGGGAGTGCGGCCGAGCGGCGGGGCGGGCGGCGCCGGGTCACGCTCGGCCTCGACCGCCTGGCGTTCGGCGGCCAGCTCGGCGAGCAGCTGGTCCTCCGCCCGTTCGGCGGCGGCCGCAGCCGCCTCGGTCTCCCGCAGCTGGCCGGTCTGCGGCTCAGCGACGGCCCGGACGGCGGCGGGCAGCCCCGCGATGGTGGTCGCCGTGAGCTCGGGCAGCTCGACCGGGACGCCGCGCGCGTCAGCGCGCCAGGTGGCCAGCTCGGTGAGCAGCCGCTCCTCGGCGTCGGCGGCCAGCCGGGCGGCGTCCTGGCGTCGTCCGCGTTCCGCCTCGGCGCGCCGCTCGGTCTCCGCGGCCCGCCGCTCGGCCGCCTCCCGCTCGGCGTCCGCCCGCTCGGCGGTCTTGCGGGCGTCGTCGACGACGGCGACCGCGGCGAGCAGCTCCCCGAGCGGACCGAGCACCGAGCGCACCGCGGTGGCGTGCTCGGTGAGCCGGTCGACCAAGGCGTCGGCGGTGCCACGGTCGGTCAACGGGCCCTCGCGCAGGCCGGCCGGCAGGGCGGGGACCTGCGCCAGCCCGGCGTCCGACGCCGCGCCGAGCACCTCGAGACCGGCAGCGGCCACCGACGCCGTCTCCTCAAGCAGGCCGCGGGCGTCGGCGGCGACCCGCTCACCGACCTGCTGGGCCCGCCCCCGGGCGTGCTCGGCGGTCCGCTGGGCCGTGTCGGCGACGTCGGCGGCCTCTCGGGCCCGGGCGGCGAGGTCCAGCACCCGTTGGTGGCTGCGGGCCTCTGGGCTGGACTCCAGCTCGGCGGTGCGCGCCTGCGCCCGCTGCAGCCGCTGCTCGGTGTCCGCGAGCCGGAAATCCACCTCGTCGTTCTCGCGCTGGCGGTCCTGCGCGTCCTGGGCCGCCCTGGCCTCGGCGTCCCGGCGCCGGCCCAGCTCGCGGTGTGCCTCGACGAAGGCGGCGCCGCGCTCCCGGGCCCGGGCGGTGGCGTAGCCGCGGTAGATGGCGGCCATCGCGGCCACGGCCTCGGCTGCCCGGCCGCGGCGCTCGATCTGCTCGCCGAACGCGGCGAGCTCGTCGAAGGTGTCCCCGGCGGACCGCACCGCGTCGTCGTCGAGCTGGGGCAGGGCCTGGGCGAGCTGGTCGGCCAGCCGCGCGGGTTCGATGTCCTCGCCGATCTGCGGCTGGCGCAGCCAGTACAGCAGCCGGAGCAGCTCGTCGTAGCGGGCGGCGTCGAGGCCGAACAGGACCCGCCCGACGTGTGCCTTGTAGGCGCGGGCCTGGTCGAAGAAGGAGCCGTCGGCGGACACCTCGGCCCGCAGCCGGTCTCGGGTCAGCGGGCCGGCGTCGTCCTCGAGGAACAGGTCGACGCCCACCGACCGCGGGCAGGTGAAGTACCAGGACGTCGCGGTCCTGGCGGTGGAGGAGGCCCGGACGCCGACCCCGCAGGTGAGCACCTCGCGCTCGCCGTCCGGCGTGGTCCGGGCGAACTCCACCCACAGGTAGCCGGTGCGGTTGCCGTCGTGACCGTCGGTCATCAGCCACAGCAGGCTGGTGTGGTGCCGGCCCGAGGCGGTGATCCGCATCTTGTCGCCGTCGATCGCGAACGGCAGCAGCATCTCCAGGGTCTTGGACTTGCCGGCGCCGTTCGCGCCGCGCAGCAGCATCCGGCCGTCGGCCAGCTCGAAGACCTGGTCGTCGTACTGCCACACGTTGAGCACGCCGGCGCGGGACAGCCGGTACCGGCCGGCCGACGCCGTCACGTGATCGGTCGTCTGATCGTTCGTCGCGGGCCCGGCGGTCACCTGCTCGGCGGTCAGCTGCTCGGTGACGGTGCGCGCACTCACTGGCCCTCCTCGTCGTCGAACAGGGACGCCTCGCCGGAGGGCGCCGCCGCGGCCAGTGTCGGGCGGGCTGCGTACCGGGCGGCGGCCGCGTGCAGCCACCACCCGCCGCCGGGGTCGAGGCGGACCAGGCCGGCGTCGGTGAGGACGTCGGTGGCCTCCGCCCGGGCCGCCTGCGGGTTGTCGCGGTGCTCCCGGCGCAGCCCCGCGCCCCACTCGGCCAGCACGTCCTCGGCCGCCCGGGCCACGACGTCCGGGGCGAGCCACCACCACACCCGGTCCGCGGTGTCCGCGCTCCGGGCCGCCGGGCGGGCCACCTCCACCAGCCGTTCCAGCCACAGCAGGGCGAGGTGCCGTGCGGACCCGGTGCCGGGGAACGGGGTGTCGGTCAGCTCGTCGAGCGGGTCGACGGCCAGGGCGCCCTCGGCGCGCAGCTCGAGGTCGAGCCCGAACCGGTCGGTGAACCAGTCCCGCTCCCGGTTGCGGTTGCGCCGCCACCACTCGGCCTGGTCCTCGGTGAGGTCGGTGACGGACAGCACCGGGGTCTCCACGAGCCGGCGGCGGACGGCGACCCGGGCGCCCCCGGACGCCGAGGGCAGGGCCGCGACGTCCAGCAGCTCGCGGGGGCCGGTGGCCGAGGCCAGCGGGGCGGCGACGAGCAGGCCGAGCCGGTCGCGGCGGACGTCGAGCAGGGACAGGGTGCGCTGCTCGGCCCAGTGCTCGAGGTCACCGTCCCGCTCGGTGAGCACGCCGAGGTCGACGAGGGCCAGCAGGGCGCCGTGCAGGGCGCGGCGGTCGGCGATCGCGTCGAGGTCCACGTCGAGGCCGGCGTCCCCGGCCGCGGAGCGGACCTCGGCGACGAGCTCGTCGACGAGCAGCTGGGTCTTGCACCGGGTGAGCGCGGCGAGGGTGAGGCAGAGCAGGGCGTAGCCGCGGGGCCCGAACGGCCGGCCGGACCGGCGCCGCAGGGGCCGTGAGGCGTCGTCGCCGAGACCGGCCTTGAACAGCCGGGCCGCGCCCGGTTCGACGACGAGGCGGTACCCGAGGCCGTCGGCGAAGGTCCTCGTCAGCTCGTCGCGGTGCCGCCGGACCAGGCGCAGCAGGGCGGCGGAGTCGTCGTCCTCGTCGGTGACCAGGGGCGTGCGCAGCAGGCCACGGGCGGCGCGTCGACGCTCCTGGGCGGCCTGCAGGTCCCCCGCGGGCGCGGGACGGTCGACCCGGGGCTGGGTCACTGGTCCCCCATCCATGTCGCGGCGCTCACGCGCTGACCTCCTGCCGCCCGGTGCGGACATCTGTCGCGGTGGTGAGGCTAAGGGTCAGGTCCGACAGCACGAGCCGCCCTTCCGGGCTGGCGATGGTCGTGCTGCGCCCGGGGGTGCGGCGGACCGTCAGGCGGAAGGCGGCCTGGCTGCCGGTGGACGCGGTGGCGTCGGCGCGGGCCTCCCCGCCGGCGCCGAGTGCCGGGCCGCTGCCGGTGAGCGCCCGGGCCAGCACCTCCAGCAGGGCCGCGCGGGCGTCGTCGGAGATCCGCAGCACCTCCGGCTCGCCGCTGTGCCGGGCCACCTCGGCCAGGGCGGCGGCCCGCCGACGCTCGGCGGCCTGCCGCTCGGCGAGCCGGGCACGCTTGGCGTCGGTGAAGTCCTCGCGGCGTCCGGAGCGGCCGGTGACCTTGCGCTCACCGCGTTGCCGCAGCGTCACCGGGACCTCGGCGACCGGGGTGCGCCACCAGGAGGCGGTGGCCGGGACCGGGTCCGCGTCGTCGTCCGCCGGGAAGGCCAGGTGGCGGCAGGAGTACAGGCCGAACGCAGCCGCCCACAGAGCGTGCGCCGTGGCGTCGTCCGCCTCGTCGAACCACCCGGCGAGCCGCAGCAGGTCGGCGTACCGGCTGCGCTCCCGGTCGCTGCTGGCGGCGATCCGGCGCAGGTTCACCAGCAGTGCCCGCATGGCCTCGGTGGCGAGCCGGCGGACCCCGTCGGCGTCGGCGTCCCGGCCGGGGGTGCCGACGAACCAGCTGTGCAGACCGTCCCAGTCGCGGGGGTCCAGGCCGCGGGCGCGGCGGGCCTGCCGGCCGTCCAGGGACATCAGCCGGCTGCCGGCGTTGGCGCGGGCGGTCAAGGCGGGCACGAGGGGACGCAGCGCGGTCAGCTCCTCGGCGATCTGCGGCATCCGGCGGGCGACCTCCTCGACGAACCGCTGCAGGTAGTCCAGCAGTGCCGTCTTGAACGCCTGGTACTCGTCCCGGTCCAGGTCGTAGCGGACGAGCACCTGGGACAGGTAGGTGTAGAACTCGCGGGTCGACTCCACCAGCCGCTCGAACTGGGCGAACACCGTGCCGATCCGGCGGGCGACGTCGTCCGGGTCGGCGGCGGCCAGTGCAGGCGCGTCGTCGCGGCGCAGCCGGCGCAGGCCGTCGAGGATCCCGCCGAGCATCTCAGTGGACACCTCGTGGGCGGTGTCGGTGTGCTGCAGCAGCTCCTCCACCTGTCGCTGGACGAGCTCGCCGCGCTGGGTGAGCTGGTAGCGGGCCCGGTTCGCCAGGTAGTCGCGCAGGCTGCGGGCCTCGGTCTCCCGGGGGCTACGGGCCAGGTTGCCGTGCTCGACGAGGTAGGACAGGCGCGCGTCGACGGTGTCGACGTCCAGCTCCAGACCCTGCTCGGCGAGCCGCTGGGCCACCTCCGCCGCCGACTGGTCCGACAGCAGCCCGGCGATCGCGCCGGTGAACGTCCGCATGATCGCCAGGTAGGACGCCGCCTCCTCGTTGACGGCGTAGCGCAGCGCCTCCAGCCGGACCCGGTCGTCCTGGCCGAGTCGCTCCGGCGGCAGCTGCTGGCTCACGATCGGCCACGATAACCACGCCCACCGACAGGACTAGCGTTCCGGCACGAGCGACCACATGGAGGACGGGGTGCGCGCCGGCCAGGGCGACGTCTGCCCGCTGGCCTTCGTCAGCCGGCCAACCTCTGGAAGGCCCGCGCCCAGCACTACCCTGAGGACCCCGCCCTCATCGGGGCTGGAACGGCTCGGTGCGGCGCCGCCGCAGCGAGGCACCCTGCCAGAAGAGCAGCGCGGCGATGACCAGAACGAGCCAGGTGACTCCGCCGTACCTCGGTGAGACGAGAAGACCGAGAACGGCGCAGAGGGCCGCGGCCACGAACGTGATGATCTCGGACGCGCCGGGACGGGTGTCCTGGGTCATGACGGTTCCTCTCCTCGAGCCCGGTCAAGTCAACTGGTAGGTGCGGAATCGGGAGCGACGGGCGCCGCCGCACGGCATGTCGCGCCGGCAACCGAGCATACGGCGAGGGGCGAGGGGATGGCCGGCAAGGGGTAGCCACCGACAGTAGTGGTGCAGATCACCGGCACCGCTCCCCTGCGGCGCTCGGCCACGGTCACCACGCCCACCGACAGGACTAGCGTTCCGGCATGAACGACAGCATCGAAGACGCCCTCGCCTTCATCTCCCGGCACCACCACGCCGTCATGGCGACCACTCGCGCGGACGGCCGGCCGGCGATGTCCCCGGTGCTGGCCGTCGCGGACGACGAGGGGCGGGTCCTTGTCAGCTCCCGGGAGACGGCGATGAAGGTCCGTCACGTCCGCCGGGACCCGTACGCGTCGCTGTGCGTGTTCACCGACAAGTTCTTCGGGTCCTGGGTGCAGGTCGAGGGCGAGGTGGAGGTGCTTTCGCTGCCCGAGGCGATGGAACCGCTCGTCGACTACTACCGGCTCGCCGTCGGGGAGCATCCGGACTGGGACGACTACCGCGCCGCGATGACCAGGGAGCAGCGGGTGCTGCTGCGGATGACGGTGACCAGGTCGGGGCCGACGCAGCAGGGCTGAGCCGGTGTCCTCACGGCTGGCCCACGACGCCGGGCGGCGCGGCGGGCGCGCTCGGCGCGCTCGCACGGAGCAGGCCACCGGTGAGGTTGTTCAGCCACAGCAGGGACATGACGATCACGCCCACGGCGACAGCGGCCTTGAGTCCGCGGCCGCCCTCGGACGACGGCACCCCTCTGCCGACGGACGCGCGACGACCTGACGGGTTTCGCGGCGGGGTGCGTGACGGGTTACGTGGCCGACCGGTGGGCCGGGCCAGGACGGTCGGGGCCCGCTGGGCCAGCGCGGCCGTGGTGGCCAGCTCGGGGCTGTGCGGACCGCCGAGGTCACGGCGCAGGGAGGCGTGCAGGGCGGCGACCTCCTCTGGGCGCAGCACCGGCGGCAGGGAGCGCAGCCACGGCGCGAGGCCGGTCAGTCCGACGAGGACGGCGCCGGGAGGCAGTGTCTGCGGGCCGATCGGCTGCTGGACCAGGCACACCACGGCACGCACGGCGGACCGGTGCTGCGGCGCGAGCAGGGCGGTGACGGCTCCGGCGGCCGCGCAGACGGCGACCGGGACCTGGTCGCGGCGGTAGCCGTTCTGGCGCAGGACGCCGTCGTGGACCGTCACCGTGCCGGACCAGTTCTTCGCGTCGATGACGACGACGCCGCCGGGTCCGATCGCGACGTGGTCGAGGTTGGCCTTGGGCCGCCCGGGCCAGTGGACGTCGTGCAGGACGCGCCAACCGTTCTCGCCAAGACTCTCCAGCACGCCGCCGACCGCCCGCTCGCCCGCGGCGCCGGCCTCCCAGGCCTCCTTCTCGCGCTTTGCCCTAGCCTCGCGCGCCGCGGCGCGGCGGGCCATGTCCTCTGCCCCACCGCCCGCAGCTCCTGTCACGGACACGTGGCACCCCCCGTCGTTGCCGCCTGCACCGGCGTCCTGGCCGGTCCTGGGACGGCTTCGGCCAGACCTCCCTCTCTCGACCGAACCTGTGACGGGCTTGAGCGCTGGTACGCCGTCCGGGTGAGCCCCCGGACGGACCCGGGACTCGCTATGGTGCCGCTCAGCGGCCCGACGGGCTTCCCGTGTCACGGGACATGCCCCCACCCGCACGAGTCAGTTCGTGCTGCCTGGGGGACCATCCGTGACGCTGCTCCGCCGCTCCGCGGCCGCGCTGCACGCCGAGCTGTCCGCCGGCGACTCCGTGGTCGAGCACATGATGCGCCAGATGATCCACCGCATGGGGCACCGGCCGGCCGAGGCGGAAGTCCACTCCTGGCGACGCAGCCTTCCCGTGCTCATGACCGACCTGGTGGAGGCCGGGCTCGGGAACGTCGAGGTGCTCGTCGAGCACCACCTGCCGCTGACGAGTCAGCGGGCGGACGTCGTCCTGGCCGGCGCACACCCCCGGACGGGCGACCCCTCCTACGTCGTCGTCGAGCTCAAGCAGTGGAGCGCGGCCCGCAGCTGGGAGGACGACCCGAACCTCGTGGACGTGCCGGGCATGCCCGGCGGCCCGAAGCTGCACCCGGTCAAGCAGGTTCGCGGCTACTGCGAGTACCTCATGGACTTCACCCGGAGCGTGCAGGACCTGCCCGACGCGCTGGCCGGCGTCGCCTACCTGCACAACGCGGTCGAGCGGGAGCGCGTCGGGGACCTCCTCGCCTATCCGATGGACCTCACCGGGCGGCTGTTCACGGCCGCGGACCGCGGGGCGCTGCGGGAGTTCCTGCGCCAGCGGCTCTCACCGGACGTGGCCGGTGCCCCGTTCGCGGACGCGCTGCTGCACTCGAAGGTGGCGCCGTCCGTGCAGCTGCTGAAGGTCGCCGCGGACGAGGTGCGCGACCGGGAACGGTTCCGACTGGTAGGCGACCAGCAGCTCGCCGTCGACATGGTCCTGCACGAGGTGGAGCGGTCGCGGCGGGCGGACAGCAAGCGGGTCCTCGTCGTCACGGGCGGGCCGGGCAGCGGCAAGAGCGTCATCGCCCTGTCCCTGCTGGGCGAGCTCGCCCGCCAGGGGCGCTCCGTCGTCCACGCGACGGGCTCCCGCTCCTTCACCCAGACCCTGCGACAGGTCGCGGGGCACCGGGCTCCGCGGGTGCGCAGCCTGTTCAAGTACTTCAACCAGTTCATGACGGCGGAGCGCAACGGCCTCGACGTCCTCATCCTCGACGAGGCGCACCGGATCCGCCGGACGTCCGTGGACCGGTACACCCGGGCCGAGCTGCGCAGCGACCGTCCGCAGCTCGACGAGCTGATCGCCGCGGCACGGGTGCCGGTGTTCCTGCTCGACGAGGAGCAGACCGTGCGCCCCGGGGAGATGGGGTCCGTCGAGGAGATCGCGGCCCACTGCGCCCGGCTCGGTCTCGACCACTGCGTCGTCGAGCTGGGCAGCCAGTTCCGCTGCGGTGGTAGCGAGGAGTACGTCCAGTGGGTGCACCGGCTGCTCGGTCTGGCGGACGGCGGGCCGGCGCCGTGGCCGGGGGACCCCACGATGCAGTTGCGGGTCGCGGAGAGCCCAGAAGAGCTTGAGGTCTTCCTCGAGCAGCAGCGGGAGCAGGGCTACTCCGCACGGATCACTGCCGGCTACTGCTGGCCGTGGAGCGATCCCCGCCCGGACGGCACGCTGGTGGCGGACGTGAGGATCGGGGCCTGGAGCAGGCCCTGGAACGTCAAGGGCGACCGCCGGGTGGGTGGCGCGCCGCCGGCTGCCCTGTGGGCGACGGACGACGCGGGCTTCGGCCAGGTCGGGTGCGTGTACACGGCCCAGGGCTTCGAGTACGACTGGAACGGCGTCATCCTGGGGCCCGACCTGGTCTGGCGCGACGGCCGCCTGGTCAGCGTGCGAGCAGCGAACAAGGACCCAGACTTCCGCAACACCAAGACGGTGAGCGACGCGGACTTCGACCGCCTCGTGCGCAACGTCTACAAGGTGCTGCTGACCCGCGGCATGGTCGGGACCGTTGTGTACTCGACCGATCCGGCGACGCAGGAGGCGCTGAGGCGGCTGGTCGACGGCCCAACGCCGACGGGTCCCGTCGACGGGTCCCTCAGGCCCCGGGTGAGCTGAGGCCCGGGCGGTCGACCCGACTGTGTGCTCGGTGCTTCACCGCTCGCGCACCCGCTTGCCGGACCGCTGACGCAGCCGTTCACAGCACGCCGGCTGCGAGCATGGTGGGCATGGCACCGGTGACGCTGCGATCCGCGACGGGTCGGTGGGTGGTCTTCACCGCCACCCTGGGCTCGGCGATCGCCCTGCTCGACGGGACGATCGTCAACGTCGCCCTCCGGCCGATCGGGCTCGACCTGGGCGCCACCCTCCCGGAGCTGCAGTGGGTGGTCAACGCCTACATGCTCGCCCTGGCCTCACTCATCCTGCTGGGTGGGTCCCTCGGTGACCGCCTCGGCCGGCGCCGCGTGTTCCTCGTAGGCGTGGCCTGGTTCGCCGTCGCCTCTCTCGCCTGCGGCGTCGCGCAGAGCACCCAGGAGCTCATCCTGGCCCGCGGGTTCCAGGGCATCGGTGGCGCCCTGCTCACGCCGGGGAGCCTGGCGCTCATCCAGTCCACCATCGCCGAGGAGGACCGGCCGCGCGCCATCGGGGTGTGGTCGGCGTGGTCCGGCGTCGCGGGCGTCGTCGGACCGCTGCTCGGTGGCGGGCTCATCGAAGTCCTCTCGTGGCGGTGGATCTTCCTCGTCAACCTGCCGGTAGCCGCAGTCGTCATCGCGGTGGGCCTGCTGCGCGTACCGGAGTCCGGCGGGGTGCCGCGGTCCGCACGCGGCGGCTTCGACGTCGGCGGCGCCGCGTTAGGGGTGCTCGGGCTCGGCGGTGTCACCTTCGCCCTCATCCAGGGCGGGTGGCTGGCCGCCGCGATCGGCGCTGCGGGGCTGGCGGCATTCCTGCTCGTCGAGGCTCGAGGGGACCATCCGATGCTGCCGCTGCGAGTCTTCGCCGACCGGACGTTCTCGGCCGTGAACACGATGACCTTCGTGGTCTACGGCGCCCTCGGCGCGCTGATGTTCTTCCTGGTCCTGCAGCTGCAGGTGGTCGCCGGGTACAGCCCGCTGGAGGCAGGGGCAGCCACCATCCCGTTCACTGTGCTCATGCTGCTGTTCTCCCCACGGGTGGGGACACTGATGAACCGCACCGGGCCGCGCCTGCTCATGACCGCCGGTCCGGCGGTCGCCGCGCTCGGCGTCCTGCTCCTTGTCCGGGTGCCAGCGGACGCCTCGTACCTCACCGAGGTGCTGCCCGGGGTGTTCCTGTTCGGCGCGGGGCTCACGCTCATGGTCACGCCCCTGACCGCGACGGTTCTCGCCGCGGTCCCGGCTACGCAGGTAGGCCTGGCCAGTGGGGTGAACAACGCCATCGCACGAGCCGCGAGCCTGCTCGCCGTTGCCGCCGCGCCCGCGGCCGTGGGACTGGCCGGGGACGACTACGAGGCCCCGGAGGTGTTCAGTGCCGGGTACACGCAGGCCATGTGGTGGTGTGCCGGCCTGCTGCTCACCGGAGCGGTGATCGCCGCGCTCTTCGTGCCCGGGCGCGGGGAACGAACCGGCGCCGCCCCCCGATCAGAGCCGGGGACGTTCACCGTGTGACGCCCGGGCAGTCCTGGGACGCAGCCGGTCGGCGACGCCCGAGGCCCCGGCTTGCCCGCTGCCCTGTGGATGACGCCAGCGAGCCCCCCGGGGATGGGCCAGGCTGGCGGGATGACGATCGCCTCGTACTGCCTCAGCCTGTTGAGCCAGCGCTCCCCGCAGACACTGGAGGAGCTGACGGACGCCTGCGTCGCCGCCGGGGTCACGCGGTCCCGAACCCCGCTCACGTCGGTGAGGCAGGCCCTGGCCGGCCACGGCGACGTGGCTCCGGAACTCCCCGGCGGCCGCTACGCCTACTCGCGGCACCTGCTCGACGGGCGGTGGTTCACGACCCGGTGCCACGACGGGCGCCGCCTGAGCCCCTCCTTCGACCTGCGCCTGCTGCAGCGGCTGCTCGCCGCGCGGTCGACTCCGCTGGTGAGCGGAGGCGACGCCATCGCCGCTGCGAGCGCCGACGGCTGGGCGGGCCCCGCCGGCTGGCTCCCCGAAGCAGGCGAGCTCGTCGGCGTCCGTCTCCGCGGCGACCACCTCGAGGTGCGACGGGTCGACCTGGACGCACGTGCCGGTGCCCGGGGTGCGGACCTGGCCGAACGACTACGCGTCCGCGCCAGCCGGCACTGTTGGTGGCCGGCGAGCGGCGTGGGCGATGAGGGCGGGGTCTGGGACGCCGTGCTCCAGCTGCTGGCCGAGGATGACGACGTCCTGCGGGACCCGGTCCCGCCGCTGGCCGACCTGCTTCCTGACATGGCGCACCGACCGGAGGCACAGGTCCGGCTCGGTCACCCGGTGACGCTGCGGCTGCCCGAGCTGTTGCAGAAGCGGCTGACGCGACTGGCGACCGAGGAGGACACGCCGCTCGGTCGCTGGCTCACCGACAGGTTGGAGGAGGTCGCGAGCGAGCCGGAGACTGCGTGCCGCCGGTACGGCCGCCGCTGGAGCCGGGACGGCTCCTGGGATGACCGCGCCTGGGAGAATGACCGTCGCTGGGACGACGGCCCCTGGGCTGACGTCGTCCCGTTGGGCGGCCCCTACCGCGAGGAGTGGTGACGCCCGCACAGGAGCGGCTCTTCAGCGCCGCGCGTGCCAGACTGATCAACGTGGTCCTGGACGACGACGAGCGGCAGGCGGCAGCCGTGGCTGAACTGAGGGCGGCCGGCGCCAGGTTCGCGTTCGTCCACGGCAGCCGGGCCCGCGGAGACCACCGGCCAGACTCCGACCTGGACGTCGCCGCCTGGTGGGGATCCGGGGCCCCGGCATCCTTCGAGGTGCTGCTGCCCCCCGGTGTTGACCTCCTCGTGCTCGACACGGCGCCCCTCGAGCTGGCCGGCCGCGTCGCGGTCGAGGGCGTGCTGCTGTTCGACGACGACCCTCCCGCTCGCGTCCGCTGGGTCGCCACGACACGGAAGATCTACTTCGACGAGCTGCCCCGCATCCGGCGTGCCCACCAGGAGTTCGCGGAGAGCCAGCGCCGTGGTTGACGAGACGCGCGTCCTCCGCCTGCTGCGATCGGTGACGGCCGACATCTCCTTCCTTGAGTCGGAGGCCTCCACCGACGCCCAGCGGCGCTCTCCATGGGCACGGGGCCACCGGCACAACCCGTTGTCCGACCCGGCACCTGGTGTCGTTCCCATCAGTGGTGGACGCCCCTCGGCCGAGGCGATGGAGCAGCCCTCTCACGAGGTTCGCTGACGTTCTGGCGGTCACCGACGGCGTGTCGCGCACGGTCCCACAGCCGAAACGTCAGCGAACCCGGCGTCGCGTCGCCCGCACCGCCACGATCAGGACGTCAGCGACGTGACGGATGACGACGACCGCGACGACCAGCTTGAAACCGTCCCCACCTGGACCTCTCGAACCCCGCGACAGCGTGCGTGGTCGGCTGCGCGCGGACGCACCAGCGAGCGAACTCCTCGTCGACTGATCCGACGGTGCTCACCCTGTTCGCACTGGCACTCCCCGTGATCGCGGCCGCGCTGATCACGTCAATCGAGGCTCGGGTCCGGGGACGGGCTCTGGTGCGGTCGCGACTCGTTACCTGGCGGAAGCACAAAGGTGCCATCCCCGGAAACGCGGTTGGGATGGCATGTCGCGGACCTGTTCCCCAGGAGAAGGAGGCCTTCCGTGTCCTCGATCTCGACGATGTCAGCCACGGATGCCGACGAACTCGCCGGTCTCCTCGGCGTCGGTCTGCGCCGGCGCGCGTTGCTACGTGCGACCGTAGGTGCCGCCGCGATCGGTGGTCTGGCAACCGGCGCGGGCGCCTTCGCTTCTCCTGCGCAGGCCAGCGGTCCGCGCAGTGGGAAGAACTTCCACGTCCTCCAGCCTGGTACCGGGAAGCGGCCTGGCCTCTACATACCGGCGAAGGCGCAGGAGGTCTCATGGGGGTTTCTGCCGAACAGGTCCAGCGAACCTGTCGCGGTCGTGGGCTCGGGCGCCGTGATCACTATGGACACGGTTAGCCACGAGGGGATCTTGGAGGATCAGGGGCAGGACCCCCGGGAGTTCTTCGCCAGCTACGGTGTGGCCGAGCGGCAGGTGCTCGAGGATGCCGTGGACGTCGCCGCCAACTCGATCCATGCCGGTCCGGGGCCGCACGTGGTCACCGGTCCTGTCTACGTCCGCGACGCCGAGCCCGGTGACGTGCTGAAGGTCGACGTACTCCGGGTCGCGCTGCGCGTGCCTTACGGCGTCATCTCGAACAGGGAAGGCAAAGGCGCTCTCCCCGGTGAGTATCCCGAGGCGTTCCGTGACGTCCCCGAGTACGCCCCGTATCTGAACCAGGGCGGCAACGTCAGTGTCTTCGCCTCCGTCGACAAGGGCCGAGGGGTCCTGCCCGGCGAGGTGCCGGTGGGCTTTGAGCTGGCCCCGTTCATGGGCGTGATGGGCGTCGCCCGCGACACCACTGCCCAGGTGGACTCTGTGCCACCCACGGATGCGGGAGGCAACATCGACATCAAGGACCTGACCGTGGGGTCGACGCTCTACCTGCCCGTGCAAGTTCCAGGAGCCCTGTTCTTCAGCGGCGACCCGCACATGGTCCAGGGCAACGGCGAAGTTGCCCTTACGGCCATGGAGGGCTCCTTGCGAACCACCTTCCGGCTGACGTTGATCAAGGCTGGCAGCGGCGAGGCACCCTCCGTAGCGTTCGACTACCCCTTCGCGGAGACCCCCGACCATTGGATCCCCATCGGCCTCAGTGATCCCGATGGGCCGGAGAACGGAGGCAACGCGACCAGCCTTGACATCGCCATGAAGACCGCGGTCCGGCACGCCCTGTCGTTCCTCACCGATGACGTGGGGATGGCCGGCCCGGTCGCCTACGCCTACCTCTCCGCGGCCGCCGACTTCGCATGCTCCCAGGTGGTGGATCGAACTACGGGGATCCACTGCCTGATCCGCAAAGCGGACCTCGGCTGAATGTTCAGTCCTGACCCCGCGGGCAGGCTGGGTGCTCTCCATCGGCTGTTCGGCCGTTCCTCGCACACGCTTCTCGCCAGTGGGCGCGCCTCTGGGGCATCCTGACCACACGACGAGGGAGGCGCGAATGGCACGGTTTCCATTCGGTTCTGAGGCCGGCAGATGTGGGTCCAGGCGAGTGCCGGCGGCCGAGGTCATGGTCATCGGCGTCTACCCGTCTGCCTTGCATGTCCGCTGGCAACCGCACGGATCCAGCGGCGTACGCGCTCTCGCCGTCGCACCGGAGCCCTGGCCGTTCTGGGACGGCGGCGACGCAGCGGACCGAGTAGCCCAGTGGAAAACTGACCTGCCGTGGCTCGACACCTGGGGCACGGCCACGAACCCTGGTCCCGTCAACGGCTCCTCGGGCCGACGCGTGCGTGACGAGGTTCTCGGGCCCCTCGGCATCTCCATCGACGACGTCTGGACCACCGACGTCCTCCCGTACTTCTTCGTCCACCGGGGCGCTGGGAGCCAGGGGGACGCGATGACGAAGCGCTACGACCCGTGGGCAGCCGGGAACGGCCTGCCCGCCCATGACCTCCCGTACCGGCCGTCCCCCTCCGCGCTCGTCACGAGGGCGATCGCTGAGGAGGGCGAGCGCCTGGCCGACGAAATCCGGTCCAGCTCATGCCACTACGTCGTGACACTCGGCAATGAGGCTCTGCAGGTCATTCACCATCTGGCCGACGAACACGACCTTCCGCAACGACTACACCCGGACGACACCTACGGGCGCACCTATCAAGCATCCGTGCTCGGCAGACACGTCACCGTGCTGCCGTTGGTTCACCCCGGGCAGCGGAGCGCTACCTGGCGGGCCGTGCACGAGGCGTGGACGGCGAACGCCGGCCAGCTCATCCATGGGTGAGCTGCGGTACGCGGAGAAGTGACTGACCGTGGCGAAGGCACATCACCCGATACTCCCGGCGAGGTCCTCCTCGAGGAGGTCCTGCAGCCGCTGGGCATCACGCAGTACCGCCTCGCCCAGGCCACCGGACTCCCCCAGACCCGAACCAGCGAGATCGTCCGCGGCAAGCGAGCCATCATGGCCGACACGTCGCTGCGCCCGTCCCGGGCGGTCGGTGTCGACGGCCGCTTCTGGATCAGCATCCAGACCGACTACGACCTCAAGGCAGAGCGCGGCCTGCACGGTGACGACATCGGTAACGTGATCCCCTCATCGCGCGATAACCTCATCTCAAGGAACGCGGTCGCGGCTGGCATGTGTGTTGAGACAAGAGGCTATAATTTCACGGGGCCTAACTGAAACGGCACATCGTCAACGTCTACCTTCAAGCGAACCCACAGAATCGTCGGGTCTAGTTCTTGGCGGATGCTCGGTACGTCCTCTGCACGCAACAGCCGCAGTCCCGCCTCCGCCTGAGTGCGGTCCCATCGCAGGCCCCGCGTTGAAGTGACCCAGTCCTCCCCCAGTGTCTCGGCGATCACATCGTAGATCTTCAGGATGAGGTCCATCCTGTCCGCCAGCATTGTTTGCAATTCGTCAACTAGTTCTCCGACACTCGTGCCGGCACTCGTCGCGGTGGTAACGATGCTCGCCACATGAACCACGGCGCCCTCGACGGGGCTGAGTTGCGCCAGATCAAACTCGTGGGCCCGGGAACCGCTTTGAGTGGTCTTGACCTCTAAACGGCTAGCCGGAGCGGCGAAGTCAAATCTGTCGTCGATGTCGACGTGCCAGGCCTCAATAAAACGCGCTGGCGCGGCTGATGACAGGGCGGTCAAGAGCTCGCCCCAGATGCCCAGCACGCTGCCCTTCCCGCCGGTACGCGGCTCAAAGAGCCGGACGACGTGCCGGAGGGCCGCTCGGACGGCGCCCGGCGCAGGCGAGTCGCCAACGAGGTCGACGACGGTGGCCGCGATCCCGCAGAACGCGGGAACGAGATCCTCACCCAGATCCCGCAGCTCCAGGAAGCCAACAAGCTCGTCCGCCGGTGGGTGCCCGGGGCCTTCTACTCGCACGACGGCACGCGCGTGGGCGGTGAGCCGACGCAGGCGCGTCGGTGCACCGACGTGCGCATCGACCTCAGCCGGGGTGAGGAGGACGACAGAGCCGTCACCGCCGCGACCTACGCGAAAACTCGGTCGACCCGGCAGCTGAAGAGCGTTGAAGCCGGTGTCCCCGGGCGGACGTACCCGGTCGAGGACAGCGCGAACATCGCTGGCCGTGGTCATTCTGGTGCCTCGACCAGGGCACCACCGGCAAGATGGTGCGGCACCCAGACCGCTAGGGCGCGGAGGTCGCGTGCCACTACCGGACCGTCCGCGCCGTCGGTCGCGTCCACACTAAAGAGTTGGACTGTCACCCGGTCCTCGGTGTGGAAGGCGGCATCCCCAGGGAATCTGGTGTAGCCCGTATCTCTTGGCCGGCGACCTTCCTGCAGGTTGAGAACCAACCCGTCCGGTGCCGACACGATACGGCGTCTCCTCGATAAGCCTTGACGCATCCACACGACATCTGCCCGCTCGCCAGGGTACTCGTCGAGACCCGCGCCCAGCACAAGTAGAAGCTGATTTAAAACGATCTGATCCTGCGGGTGCGCCGCCCAGGGCTCAAGCAGAACCCCAACCAAGTCGGCTAGGGACGAGGTGGCGATCTGGTGCCGGTGATCCGACCGTTCATCTAGAGGGTGCTCTTGCCAGCGAAGCGCCTCCACAACTCGACTAACTAGGGCACGGTTGTGTCGTTGACCCTGCTCGGTGAGCTGCACGAGTCGCTCGAAGCGCAGCCACTTCTCGGCAGGAACCTTGGAGTGCAGGTGAGGCAGACTGATCACCGACCGTCGGCAAGGCCTGAGCGCCGGGTCCAGCAGCATCCGTCGTTTCCACCCCTTGAGCCCCTGTCCCGCCGACTCTAACTCGGTTAGCTCTTTGCGGAGGTAACGCTCGTGCTCGACGTAGCGAGAAAAGGCGTGCGCAGTGAGGGGGGCTAACCAGGCACGGCAAAACTCCGCGTAGGGGCGCTTGTAGCCGAAAAAACGAGCCCGCTGCTGGATGGTGTCAGCGTTACCTACCCCGGCACCGCGGGGCATGTACGTGACAACGAGCCCCTCCACCGTGAAACCCCGGTCCAACTTATTTCCGCCGACGAGAATCCATGCGGGCGAGACGCCCCATGGAATACCGTCCTCCTCGGGCACCTCGCTGTTCACCACCTGGACGCGCACGCGGGCAATCCAGTGCGGCAACTCATTCAGCACCTGTTCCAACGTGACGACGGGTGCATTACTGGTTGAAAGCCTTCGCCATGCCGGCTCCAGGAACCCCTCGACCAGGTCGTCGCGGTCGGGCCCGCCCAGTTGGAGAGTCTCCTGCCATGCGTCAAGAATTCCGCTGATCCAGGCTCGGTAGCGCTGGTGCATGTCCTTGGCGTGGGAGGGGTGGACGAGCATGGCAAGCTGCCGCTTACCCTGCTGTGAGACAACAGCGACAAGGAAAGTCGCCAAGGCGTCCAGCAGCGAGTCTGGAGGCTCGTGGTTCTCCGGGTCGACTGCCGCCTGAGCCTCCGACTCAGGTATGGTCTGAAGGAACGTCGCCCGATGCTCAACGAAAAAGTACTCACCACCGGTGTACTCGTCGCCGGGGTCGAGAACGCGGACAAAATCTGGAGAAAGTGTGTCAGCCAGGTTCAGGAGCAGCGGCGCCTGTGGCGTCGCCGTGTACATGAGATACGTGTGCCGCGGCACGGCGGCGCGAAGCCGCATGATCGCGCCGTAGGTGGCACTAGGGTCTTCCGCGTCGCGGGTGTTCAGGCCGGCCTGGTCAGCTTCATCATCGATGACGAGGACTGGGGTGTGCGAACCCAGCACTCCCTCCTTGCTCATCTCGTTCAAGACAGCCGTGACGGCGTCCAGGCGCGTCTTGTTCTTCATAGCAGTGATGACAACGGTCTGCCGGAACGGCAGAGGCAGCGCCGGGTCATTTGCGCTCTGAACTGCTTTAGCGATGGCCTCGGCACCCTGGTTCCCGACCTTGGGATTGTCTACGAACAGCCATGGAGACATGCCGCCCGCGCGCTCGACCTTGAGGTCCCTCCGAAGCCGCTTGGACGTCTGCCTGTGGAGGTTGGTCTTCGTTCCGGCGAGCAAGATCACCAACGGAAAGCCGTTATCACGGGCGAGCGCTGTGACTGCGGTGAACGACAATGTCTTGCCGCTCTGCACATACCCGACGACGAGGCCGGTCCGCTGCTCGGCACCCCGGTCCCGTAGAGGAGGCAGGCAGGAGGACAGGATTGCGACTGACTGGTCCTCGACCCGCAAGCGAGACACATCATCTAACCCGCTGTCGGCGAGCAGACGTGCCGTCTCCTCGCCCACCACGGGGGACCACAAGGTCCCGGACGCCGGGATCTCCCGTACCAGTTGCACGTGCTCGATCACTTGTGTCCCCGTCTCCTTGTCAAGTCCTCAGGGCAACGCTAGGACGGTTGGACCGCCAGAACGCGGACCATGGCGTTCACGGCTTGGGTGACATAGTTTGGAAACCTGGCTCCGCGCGACCGGGCTACTTCCTGCGCGAGTCCCACGGCGACAGCCACCCGCCACACTGGTTCCAGGTCTTGAGACGGCATTTCACAGAAAGCACGCATGAACGGGTGCGCTTGGTTCACCGTGATCCTGACCAACGGCGTGGGACCGTCGTCGGCGCGTTGCACGGTCAGCCAGTCCCGGATCGCAGGCTGCTCGACGAGCTCTAGATCAGCACGCCAGCTCTCCCCGTCGTGGGCAATTTCAAACCGACGGTCAACAGGTGTAGCAGCCTCGCGAGTAACGTCAGCCGTCAGGTAGGAAGGCGCGGTGGCCTCCTCCACGTTCTTACCGTCGTCGTCAGCTGTCCAGAGCGCGCCGAGGTCACCGGCGTTGCGAAGAAGTTGGCCTGTTCGGTTGACGACTTCCAGCAGCCGGTCCCTAGGCACGTCCTGCGGCTTACGGGCGCGATAGTTTCGGGCCTGCGTCAGGATCGGAAGCGGCTCACTCTCCAACTCTTCCTTAAGTTGAAGGATGACGTCCTCCTCCTCGTCAAACCAAACGAGGCTGTCCTTGGTATACGTGACGTCGAAGTCGCTCATGTCGAGTTCACCAAAAACGCGTTGGGACTCGAACGAGTTCTGGGACGCGAAGATTTCCACGGGCTTGTAGAGGTCATCCCCAGCGCCGCTGATTACTTTCCCACGGTAGAGCAGTGCTAGCCCCGCCTCTCGGCCCTTACCCGACTCGCGTATAGCTACCCAGCCCGTAACTCGTCGGCCAGAGTCGAGGCGCAAGTGGACATCCTTCTTCCAAGTTCTCGGCTCACCCTCTTGGTCCCGCCAGTCAGGAGCGACCAGGATCGGCTGCTCTGTGTACTCAAGGGGGTCACCGTTGTACGTAATCATAACGCGGCCGTCGCGGAGGAACGTACGATAGATCGACGTCAGGTGATCCTTGATCTTAGCGATTGTTCGTCCGCGTGGGGTGCGGTGCAGGTCCCAGAGTCGAAGCTCAGTCCAGTGCTCCGCTGCAGCGACGGCACCCTCATCAACCTCCAGTTCTTCCATGCCGGCATCCAGGATGGCGGGGACGTCGAACTCCACCGACCGCTCGACAGGGTCGCCGAGAGCCGTCGTCCGCAGTGACCACCGTCGGGCGAACCAGCAAGCGGCTGCCTTCATGCCGATCCCGAACTGTGATAAACCGGTCGCGTCGCTAGGAGGCTCCGCCACCTGAAACGCTCGGCCCCAGTCCTTGGCCTCGATACCGGCAGCATTGTCCCTGACAGTGATCAACCCGCCGTCCGCCGGATCGACACTGATGTGGATCTGAAGCTGGAAGTCCGGTCCGTCGGCCTCCTGCAGGGCCAGGCGGTTGCTGATCCAGCTCTGCAGGCTGTTGTCCACCAGCTCACCTAGCGCATACCACTCTCGGTAGCGCATGTGAGGGAAGAGCCCGAGCATGCGGACCCCAGGGCGGATGCTGACGTTCTGACTCACGGTGTACCTCTCGAGCTCCTCGTTGACCGTACCCATCTTGCCGCATGTCGTGCCACAGAGGCCGGAGCGCCATGCGGTGCCGTAGCCCCTTGCTGTCGGCGGCTCCCCTACAGTTGGAGGTGTCGTTGGCCGACACTGCTTAGAGTTAGAGCGGGGGAGCACAGTGACAGCACTCGGGTTGACTGGTTCGCCCTCCACCCACCTCGTCGCCGGCTCGAGCCCGGTCACCCTTGACCAGCTGCTCGACGAGGCCAACCTGTCGTCGTCAGCGCGGTCTCTGGCTCTCTCCATGCTGCTGCCCCCGCCGGACGCAACGGTGGCCGGGGATGCGCGGACGGCCCGAGAAGCGGCGGACTACCTCGACCTCGATCCCTCAGAAGCGCGCGCACTGTGGCGGAGGGTGCAGCTGAGTATGGACAAGGTCGCCGCTCGATTCCGCTGGCAGGACAATGTAGCGAAAACTATGGCGGCGCTTGAAGGCGTGGCTACCCTCCGTGAGCTTGCGCAGCACATCCACGATCATCGAGTTGCCAGGGACGCGGTGTATGCGCTGACTCGATGCACGGTGGAGACAGCACCCGCGGAGCTTCTAGACTGGAGGCGTATCAGTCGACAGGTGGTCATCGCACTTCCGGGACATCAAGGCTCAACGGAGGAGTTGATTGAACAGGTCCGCGAGCTTGCTCACATCACCAGGAACCATCTGAGCACGGTCGGAATCCTTACTCCAGACCGTCTGGATAGGGCAACCGAACTGTTCCGCCTCCCGTCGATTGCTCAACTGACTGAGCACCGCAGGTCCACTCTTGCCGCTCATCTTGTGCCGGAAGCAACTGTTAACCGTCGCGGCGACGTGTATGCCGTCGGTCTTCATCCCGAGACCGCCCTGCAGCACGTGAGAACCGGGCTGGAATCCGTTCAGCAGGTGAGCCTTGAGTTTCTTCGGCGACGAGTTCGGGCTCGCTTTCCCGAGGCCAAGCCTTTGCCTGACCGTCCTCAGCTGGACGATCTAGTGCTTGAGGTTCTGGGAAGGCGCTGGGACAACGGCGTGTACGTGGTCGGCGAACCTGACCCCCGCCCTCCCCTACGTGTGAGCGTCCTGACGGAACAGCCGGCAGAGGTTCAAGGCGCACGGACCACCCCCCGGCGGGGATTTACCGAGACCACTGGCCCAGTGCGCCGTCCCGCGCCGCATCAGCCCGCTTCGAAAAAGCAAGTCCGCCGGACAGGAAAACTCAGTCGTCGGGAAGACACCAAAGCACTGACTTCGTCCGTGGAGCCATCGGAGAGATTCAGCGCGGGGCCGGCACGCGAGCAAACGGAAACGACGGACGTTGGTGACGAACCCGTCCCACAGTTAAACGCAACGGTACTGACCACGGACCCCATCAAAGACTACCTCAAGAAGATCGGGAGAGTGGCCCTGCTCAACGCCGAGCAGGAGGTCAGCCTCGCCAAGCGCATCGAGGCCGGTCTACTTGCCCAGGAGCAGTTGATGTCGGGCGCGCGAATAGAGGGCACGCTTCGGCGTGAGCTAGAATGGATCGCGCAAGATGGACGTCGCGCCAAGGACCATTTAATCGAGGCAAACCTGCGGCTCGTCGTCTCCGTGGCCAAGCGGTACACAGGCCGGGGGGTGGAGTTTCTGGACCTGGTTCAGGAGGGCAATCTCGGCCTTATCCGTGCAGTTGAGAAGTTCGACGCGGAGAAGGGGTTCAAGTTCTCCACGTACGCCACTTGGTGGATCCGCCAGTCCATCACCCGAGCTCTGGCCGACCAGGCCCGAACCATCCGCATACCCGTCCACATGGTGGAGATCATCAACACGGTCACCGCTGCTGCACGCTCATACAGCAACCTGCACGGACGGACCGCCACGGCGACCGACCTAGCGCCGGCCCTCGGGATGACCGAAGAACGGATTGAAGAAATCATGGGCTATGCTCGGTCGCCACTTTCGCTCAACATGCACGTACGCGTTGACCACTGCTGCGGAGCGACGACTAGCTACTACGAGGACGGGTCGTGGTGGGACGAGCTGGCTGCCGTCATTGTGGACCCTGACGCGTTACTACCTGACGACAGCGCCGAGCGCTGGGCCGTGGTCAACGGAATACAGCGTCTGCTTGAGAACCTAGATTACCGGCAGGCTGGCATACTCCGCTATCGCTTCGGGATAGACGGCGAGCCACACACACTCGACGAGATCGGCAAGATCTATGGCGTGACCCGTGAGCGGATCCGTCAGTTGGAAAGCAAGGCACTCGGGGAACTGCGCGAAGCAGCGCGAGTGAGAGGCATGTTCGACTTCGTGCCGCACGTTCCTCGGCAGCACAACAGCGACAATTTGGATGGCTCTGATGCGGCGCTCCAGTGAACCAGCACGTGTGAGGCCCGCTTCGCAAGTCAGCGCCCGTTACTCGGCGCTCAGAAGAGAGCACACTGGTCCAGAGCTTGCGCTTCGCCGAGAACTTCACCGACGCGGACTCCGCTACCGAGTCCAGCAAAGGATCGAGGGCCTGCCGCGACGCAAAGTAGACATTGTATTCAGCCGTGCTCGCCTCATCGTGCTGGTCGATGGCTGCTTCTGGCATGGCTGCGAACAGCATGGAAGCACGCCTCGGACCAACACAGACTGGTGGGCATGGAAGATTCAACGGACACAAGAACGAGATGCCGACACGAATCGCCGTCTGGCGGAGCTAGGCTGGTCAGTCCTCAGGGTCTGGGAACACGAGCTTCCCGTCGGCGCGGCTGATAGAGTCCAGGAACAGTTGTGCGCCTTATTGGGAGTGCGGCCGTAGCACCGGCGCAAGTGGCGCGGTCTCCGCCGCGGTCACTAGCTCAACACCCCCTGGCTGATCCAGCAGGTCGTCCTTGTCCCGCAGGAGATGCTGAACCAGCACGTAGTATGCGGCGCCGACGTGGACTGCGTTGCCCAGCTGCTTGTATGTCAAGCCAACGGGCTGGCCGCCGAAGTCGAACCAGTCTGGGAAACCCTGTAGCCGGGCGGCTTCCCGCGGCGTCATCTTGCGGAGACGTGGGCCGACAACGGGTGTCTGAGCGATAGCAACCAGAGCCGGCGCGTAGGTCGGCTTTTTGGCACGAATCCCGGAGGGCCGGAAGTGAAGAAGACACGCCCGAAGATCTCGAACGGCGTCCTGCGCCTGCCACTCGAGCTTCTGACGGCTGGGGGGAAAAGAGCGCACCTCGGGATTAGCTCGCAACCAGCCGCGAATAGCCTGACGGTTTTCGCGGTAGAAGTTGATATTCTTTCTCTCGATGGCCTGTTTCCACAGTGGAGCGGCCTCATCCACAACAGCATCGTCGTGCCAGTAAAAGCTCCACAGCGGAAATCCGGGCAGTTGCACGTGCTGCGTACGAGCGAGGAAGTCGTTCCACACGGCCACCCACTCCTGCTCTGTCTCACTCAGAGAGTAAGTGTCTCGGGCAAGGATCTCGTGCTCCTCTTGCAGCACGTGCCGCTCGAGATCCCATTTGTGCGGATCCCAACCATCTACGGGCCGTCGCTGCACCACCGGATCCACATCTGTCTCTGTCAGGGCGCGCTTTGTGCCGACATAGGTGCCGAGAATGTAGACTCGGTCACGGACCTGCGGGGACCCGCCGCGATCTGGGTGCAACAGGTGAGGACTAAAGACGCACGGCTGCTGCGGCACCCGGTACCCGGCATGACGCAGTCCGTCCAGTACGGCCTCCCACACCGTTCGCTGCCTCGGACCAGCAATGTTCCGAACATTTTCCAGCACCACCACGGGAGGTTTTCGCGCCTCCAAAATGCGAAGAATCTCGTTGAAAAGCCGTCCCCGAAGTTCGGCCATGCCCAGTTGCCGGCCCGATTTGCTGAAGGGCTGGCAGGGGAACCCTCCCGCCAGGACCTGGTGCTCAGGAACCCGGGCCTCGGCGTCCTCGGCCAACGCAGTGACGTCACCGTGAGGCACGACCCCCCAGTTCCGGGCGTACACGGAGGCCGGGTATGGGTCGATCTCCGAGGCAAGCAGGGCTCGCCCACCTAGCGCGGTCAGGGCAGCATGGAACCCTCCGATGCCAGCGAAGAGGTCAACGAAGCCGAAGGACACGTTCAGAAACTAGCGGTAGTGGCCGACAGTCCACCGGAGACACACCGCGCCAAGTCCACCACCAGGGAGGGAGCCCCGTGGCGTTCATCACTCAGTTCTTCCCCCTACCATCGGACGGAGGTGGACGACGCCACAGCGAGTGCGCGTGCGGCTGGAAGGTCGTCGAGCGAGACGGCGTCAGAGTCGTGCAGCTCGACACCTACGGAAGCCACGACCGGCAGGACCGAGGCACCGTGAGCCAGTCGCTTCAGATGGACGAGGAACGCGCAAGGGAACTCGTACAGATCCTCAGGAACGCCTTTCCAGCGCTGTGACCAATATCAGCCAAGGTCAGGCCTCACGCAGTTCCATCAGCCGCGCCGCCAGATCCTCCGACACCGGAGCCTTCCTGCTGGTGTCGTAGTCAAAAGTGACGATCACCGACTCGCCGTCTGCGGCGACCGCCCCGTGCTGGTGACTCACGATCCGGTGCCGCATGACGAACCGGTCGTCGCCGACGTCCCCGATCTGCGCGCCGACGGTCACGGTGTCGGGGTGGGTCAGCGGGATCCGGAACCGGCAGCTGGCCGAGTGCAGGATCGGTCCGACGCCGCGTGTCTGCTCGATCGAGCCCAGGCCGAGCACGTCGAAGCACTCGATCCGCGCGGTCTCGAAGTAGCGGAAGTAGACGGTGTTGTTCACGTGGCCCATGGCGTCCATGTCGCCCCAGGCCACGGGGATCTCCACCCTCACGGGGTAGCCGGCGAGCAGCTCGTTGATCCGGTCGTGGTCAGTCACCGGCCCAGGCTAGCGATCCGAGATGCCAGCGTGTCGACGTCCAGTCCTGTGTCGTCCCCGCGTCCCACTCATCCCGCGAAGCACTCATCCCGCCAGGTGACTCCACGCCGGCGCGAGCTCGTGCCAGGGACCGGTGGCTGCCACCTCTCCGTCGACGAGGACGACGACCCGGTCGGCCTGGGCCAGGGCTGCCCGCTTGGCCGTGGCCCCGATCACCGTCGTCCCCCGTTCCCGCAGCGCGGCCCACAACTCGATCTCGGTGCTGGCGTCCAGGGCGCTGGAGACGTCGTCGGCCAGGAGCAGCTCGGTGTCGGCGGCGAGCGCCCGCGCGAGGGCGAGCCGCTGGACCTGCCCGCCGGAGAGCCGGACGCCGCGGTGCCCGACGACGGCGTCCTTCCCACCGGCGTCCTCGATGTCACGTCCGAGCCGGGCGGCGGAGACCGGGTCCTCGAAGGTTCGCCGGTGACCCAGCAGCACGTTGTCGGAGAAGCTGCCGGACAGCACCCGCGGCACCTGGGCGACGTGGGCGACCTGCGCGGGCCGAAGGAACGCCTGGGGGTCGGTGACCGGCCGGCCGTTCCAGAGCAGGACGCCGGTGTGCTCGATCAGCCCGGCAAGCGCCGACAGCAGGCTGGACTTGCCGGCGCCGACCTGCCCGACGAGCAGCACGAGCTCGCCGGCCTCCACGGTGAGGTTCACGCTGCTGACGCCGATCGTGCCGTCGTCGTGGATCGCCGAGAAGCCGCGCAACTCGAGGCGCTCCAACGGAACCCGCCGGACCGGCTCCGGCGCCGGGGCCGCCCCGGTGACGAGGTCGACGTCCGGGGGGAGGTCCATCAGGTCGGCCCCGCCGGCGAACCGGCTGGTCTCCTTCTGCCATGCCCGGGTCCCGGGCGCCTCGGTGACCACCATCCCGGCGACCCGACCGAACCAGTCGAACCCGCCGACCGCGTTGGCCACGAGCAGGGCGACCGCAAGGCTCCAGCCGTCCAGGAAGTAGATCCCCCACGCCGCGACGACACCGCTCTGCACCATCACCGTGGGCACGCCGTCCAGGAACGCCTGCACCCGGTGCTCCGTGACCGCGGCGTCGACCCGGCCGGAGTCCACGCGGCGCAGGTGGGCATGCAGCTCGGGGACGGCGGCAGCCAGCTTGACGGTCCGCACCGAGTCGAGCCCGGAGACGAGGGCGCGCCCGAACCTGGCCCGGGCCCCGGACGCCGCGGCCGCCGACCGACCGGCGATGGGCCGGCCGAGCGTCGAGGCGAGCGCCGAGGCGACCATCACGGCGAGCAGCACCGCGCCGGCCACCCAGGTGCCGGCGAGCACCGCGGTGACGCCGGCGATGACCAGCCCGTTGAGGAAGTCGATCCACCGGTCGGCGTACCGGGTGTAGCGGTCGGCGTCCATCGAGCGGGCGACGACCTCGCCGGGCGGCGTGCGGGCCAGCCGGCGCTGCCCCGTCTGGCCGTAGAGCACCGCCATCCGGGCCCGGAGCAGGACCTCCACCCACCACCGGGGGTAGCGCCAGAAGGCGTTGGCCAGCATGAGCGGGGCGGCGAGCAGGCTCACCGCGACCGCGCCGGTCAGCCACCACGGGTCCCCGCCGGCCTGGAGGGTCTCCACGGTCCGGCCCCACAGGAGCCCGGTGACGGCGCCCTGCGCTCCGGTGAGGGCGGCGAGCAGGAACAGGAGCGCCCCGAGCAGCCCCCACACCGGACGCACCACGAGCGCGTGCGCGATGCCGCGCGCCAGCGAGGGACCCGTGCCGGCGTCCTCGATCTCCGGCGGCGGACCGGACCGGCGGCGCCCCCCGACGCCGTCGTGGTCCGCCGCGGAGAGCTCGGCCGCGGAGAACTCGGCCTGGGAGAACTCGGCATCGGAAGGCTCGGCGGTGGAGAGCTCGGCCGCGACCTGCCCCTTGGCGTCGATGCCGTCCGCGGCGGTGGGGTCGTGGCCGTGGTCGCTGCGGCTGGCCGTCAGCAGGTCGCGGAACGGCCCGGGGGTCACGGCGAGCTCGGTGCGGGGGCCCTGCTGAACGATGCGCCCGCGGTCCAGGACGGCGACCAGCGGGGCCCGCTCGATGGTGGACAGCCGGTGGGCGACGAGGATCCCGGTCCGGGCCGTGAGCAGTCGGCCGGCGGCGGCCACCACGCGGCGCTCGGTGAGCGGGTCCATCCGGGCGGTGGCCTCGTCGAGCACGACCACCCGGACGTCGCGGACCAGCAGGCGCGCGAACGCGACCAGCTGCTCCTCCCCCGCCGACAGCGACGTCCCCCCGGGTCCGAGGAGCGTCTCGAGACCGTCCGGGAGACCGGCGACCCAGCCGGCCAGCCCGAGTTCCGCCACCGCCGCCTCGACCCGGTCGCGCGGGACGTCGGCGAACAGGGTGATGTTCTCGGCGAGGGTGCCCGCGAGGATCTCCGTGCGCTGCGTGACCACGCCGACCGAACGCCGAAGGAGCTGGAGGTCCAGGTCCCGGACATCGACGCCGCCGAGGAGCACCGCGCCGCGCGGTGGCTCCATCGCCCGGGACACGAGGGCGGCCAGGGTCGACTTGCCGGAGCCGGTGCGGCCGACCAGGGCGACCGTCTGACCGGCGGGGACGTGCAGGTCGATACCCCGCAGGGCGAACGTCCCCTCGGCGTAGGAGAAGTCGAGACCCCGTAGTTCCAGGTCGACCGGCCCGTCGGGGACTGGCCGACCACCCTCCGGCTCGGGGACGACGCCCAGCATCTGCCGCAGTCGGATGACGGCCCCGAGGCCGGCCTGCAGGTCCGGCAGGTGGTTGGCGACCATCGCGATCTGGCCGACGAACGAGGAGGTGACGAGGAAGAGGGTCACCACCTCGGCGACCGAGAGGGCGCCGCTGGAGGTGAGCGCCACCCCGGCGACCGCGACGCCCGCCAGCAGAGCGTGGAGCAGGACGCCGGCGCGCCGGGCCAGGCGGCTCTCGACGTCGACGACCGAGCGGAACTTCGCGTGGACGTCGGCGGAGAGCCGGGCCAGGCGGCGCAGGACGTAGGCCTGGCCGAGGCTGGTGCGCAGGTCGTCGCGGCCGGCGATGCCCTCCTCGAGGACGGCGGCGTGGTCGGTCCACGCCATCTCCTCGACGACCTTGCGGCGCGAGATCTCCCCGAGCAGCGACCGGACGGCGAACCAGGTGACGGCCGCGAGCACCGGGAACAGGATGAAGGACGGCCACCAGGTGACGCCGGCGACCACCCACATCGGCAGGGCGCCGAAGACGGTGCGGGCGAGCATCCAGAACTGCCACCGGACGAGGTTGCCGACCTCGTGGCTGTCGTCGTCGATCCGGTCGAGGATCTCGCCGACCGCCTGCTCGCTGAGCGCGGGCAGCGGCTGGCGCAGCGCCGCCTGGAGCAGGTCCTCACGCAGCCGGCCCTCGGCGCGGTCCGAGCAGCCGACCCAGGCGATCTTGCCGGCGGTGTCGATGACGGCGGCGCCGACGAGACAGACGGCGAGCAGCCAGACCAGGGCCCGGGTCGGGTTCTCGGCGAGCTGCCCGGCCACGACGGTGCCGAGCGTCATCCCGACCGCTCCTACCGCGGACGCGGTTAGGGCGGCCGCCGCGACGGCGGTCTTCAGCCGCCGCCAGTCGATCCGGCGGGACGGGTCGACGTCCGGAGGGGCCGCCCGCCGCTGGTCCGGGGTGGCGGCCTCCGCCGTGATCGCAGCCATGGTGAGGTCACGCTATGCGGAGGAGGGGACGTCTTTCGCCTGGTTTTTCTGCCGGCGAAGGCCCGCCAAGGGCTGTCCGGACCGGCGAGCGGGCGGCGAGGGCCGCGGCCGCGCTCTCCTTCCGTCAACGCTGCTGCGGGTACCCGATCGCTGACACCGGGAGCACCGTTGCCACGTGGTACCGCTGGCAGTACCATCTGCGTATGGCTCCGGCAGACCAGCAGGGCCCGTACATCGAGGTGTCTCACTACACCTACCGCGTCACCTGGTCGGCGGAAGACGATGCCTTCGTCGCCACCGTGGTGGAGTTTCCCTCCCTCTCGTGGCTGGCACCCTCCCAGAGCGAGGCTCTCCAAGGCCTTGAGGCCCTGCTGTCAGACGTTATTGCCGACATGCTGCAACAGGGCGAAGACGTGCCGGAGCCGATCTCTGAGCGCAGTTACTCCGGTAAGTTCAATCTCCGGCTGGGCGAGACGCTGCACCGAGACATTGCACTGCGTGCGGCCGAGGAGAATCTGAGCATCAACCAATGGGTGGTTCGAAAGCTCATGGCCGACCGATGATCTCCACGACGCATGGCCGCAGGCGAGATATGGCGAGGAGCAACCCCATCGAACGGCCGTTCACTCCCCGGTCTCGGCGGCAGCCAACGTGATCAAGTCTCGTTCACCAGGAGTGCCCAACAGGTCCTTGGGTGAACGACCTCCCAGCCGGCTGTTACTGCCAACCCACCAGGAGGCGACGCCCCAGGGGTCGTCGGCCGCTCCCAGCTCGTGGTTCACCTGGGAGACCACGGCTCGCAAGCAACGGGCTACCGGGTCAAACTGAAACGCGGGGTACAGGTACTGGTGCTGGTACGGGATGCCTACCAGCCGTCCGGCACGACGCAGGGTGCTGGCGGCCTCACGAGAATTCTGGCCAGTCCGTCCCAGCGCCTGAGCTACAGCGCGAGAATCCAGCAGGTCTTCGGCAAGCACGGCCCGGTGAGCGCCGGAACGGATCACCGCCCGGCGCAGCTCGTCTTCCAGATGCGTGCGGGCGTTCACCGGAGATCCGGCGTGCGCCTCCACCGTCACGTCCTCGGTGAGGACGGCGACGATGAGGGACCCAACCTCGGAGGCCCGACCGTCGGAGACTCGACCCGCCAACGCTGTCTGCACGACGTTGGCGAATTGGCTCGGGGACAGCTCCCTCAGCTCTGCGATCAACGCGTCGGTCATCTCGACCTCCGAGGCCCTACGTTCGACGAGCCAGCCGCTGGATTCACACTACGACCAACCGGGGCAGCTCGACCACGCTGTGCCGCCGCTCGTCGACGAGCCGCTCCTTGGCCCAGTCGAGCACGACCGGCTCCTGGGCGAACAGCACGATCTGCCGCTCCTCGGACAGCCGCAGCAGCAGGTCCAGCAGCTGGCGGGTGCGCCCGTCGTCCGCCTGGACCGTGACGTCGTCCAGCAGGAGCGGACTCGTCTCACCCTCGGTGGTCAGGTGCTCGGCCAGCGCCACCCGCAGCAGGAGGTAGACCTGCTCAGCGGTGCCCACGGACAGCTGGTCCGCGGACCGCCAGCGCCGCTCCGGCCCGCACACCTGCACCCGCAGCGTGGCCGGGTCGACGGTGGCGTCGACGTACCGGCCTTCCGTGACTACCGGCAGCCAGCCGCGCAGCGTGGTCGCGATCACCGGGGCGATGTCGCGGTGCACCGTGTCCTGGGCCCGGGTGAGGAACTGCTGGGTGAGGGCCAACGTCCGGGACAGCTCGGTCACCCGGTCGAGCTCCGCGGTGGCGGCGGCGAGCTCCTCCTCGGCCTCGGCCACCGACGAGAGGGTGCGGGCCCGTTCCTGCAGCACGCCGTCGGCGTGCTCGGCCCGCGCAGCGGCCTGCCTGGCCTCGGCCCGGGCGGCGTCGAGGGCCTCTCCGGTTACCTGCAGGTGCTGGGCGGCGGCCTGCGCGTCGAGCGACCCGGTAACACCGATGGCGCGGGCGTGCTGGTCGCGGCGCTCGGCGGCCTCCGCGGCCACCTGCCGGTCACGGTGAAGCGCGAGGTCGGCCCGGTCCCGGTCCTCCGCCAGCACCTGGACGTTCTTGCGGACGTCCTCGACGGTGTCTCCCGCCAGCAGGGTCGTCAGCTCCGACCACTCGCGCTGGCGCTGCTCCCGGCCGGCGGCCGCGGCGTCCTGGCCTTGCTGCCACTGCTCGAGTCGGACGGCGAGAAGATCCAGGTCGTTGTCCGCGCCGCCGGGGCCGGCCGGGTCGATCACGCCGACCAGGGCTGCGGCGGACCGCAGCGCCTCGCCGGCCTCCTCGCGGCGCCGGTGCGCCTGCGCGGCGGCGGCCTCCTCACGCCGCCGCGCGTCCAGGGCGGCCAGAAGGCTGTCGCGCCGCGACGCCGCTGCGGCGGTCTGCGCGCGCTCCGCGCACTGCTCCTCGTAGGCGCGCACCGCGCTCTCGACGGGCTCGCCGTCCTGGACCGGGTGGCCACGGTCGGCCAGCGCCGCGCGCAGCCGGTCACCGGCCGCTGTGACGTCCTCGGCGCAGGTGTGGTCGTCGCGCTCCCACCGGTCGAGCCGGCCGCGTTCCTCGAGCACCTGCTCGGCCTGAGCCGCCAGCTCGCGCAGGCGCTGCGGGTCGGTGGGCAGGCCGCGGGCCGTGGCCCGGGACTCGATCTCCGCCCGCACCGCCTCGGCGCGCTGCGCGGCCGACAACGCAGCGGCACGCCGCCCCTCGAGCTCGGCGACGGTCCGCTCGGCGGCCAGCACGTCGACCGGCGGGGCACTACTGCCGGCCGGAGCGCCCCGCCGTCGTCCGAGGACGACCGCGCCGACGGCGGCGCCGGCCGCGACCAGCCCGGCGCCCACGGCGGCCGGCACCTGACCGGCGACGCCCAGCACCACCGCGAGCGCGGCGGCGAGCCCGGCGAGCACCCAGCCGACGAGCGCCGTCCGCGGCCCGGATGCGGCCGGTGCCCCGGCGGCGCGTGCCGCAGCGAGCGCGCGCTGGGCCTGCTCCAGCTGGCGGTCCAGGTCCGCGGTGTCGGGTTCGGTGCTCCGGACGCCGTCCAGCTGGGAGGCGAGGTCGCGGACGACGGCGGGCCCGGCGGCGACGGCGGCGGCCACGTCGGGACGTTCGTGCAAGCCCTCGGTGACCTGCGGTCGGCGGTCGTCGTGCGCCTGGGCCACGGCCACCGCGTTCTGGTAGCGGTCGAGTGCGGTCCGGACCTGCGCGCTGACCGCCGTGTCGCCCTGCGGTGCGGCCGGCAGGGCCTCCACCTGGGCCTCGAGGTCTGCGGCGGTGGGCCCGTGCAGGGTGGGTGGCGCCGGGGCGGCGCGCCAGGCGGCCAGGGCGTCGGTGACCGTCCGCGACTGGTGCCCGGCATCCTCGTGCCGGGCCGGCGGCCCGTCGGGGAAGGTGGCGTGCAACTTTTCGATGCGATCCAGCCGCTCGCTCTCGGCGGTCAGCCGGGTGGCGGCGTCCTGCGCGTGCCGCTCGGCGAGGCCGACACGCTCGGCGGCGGTCGCGGCGTCCCGGACGAGGGACACCAGCGTCTGCGCGGACCGGTGGGCGTCCTCGGCGGCGCGGACGGCGTCCTCGGCGGCGGTGGCCGCGGCGCGCTGGACGTCGGCGTCCTCGACCAGCTCGAGGTACTCCTCGTGGGCGGATCGGGCACGGTCGAGTGCCGCCTGGGCGGCGGCCAGCCGGTCCTTCACCTTGCGCAGCGGACGGGTGGAGTTGGCCTGGTCGCGTCCGACCCGCTCACGCATGAACGTGTCGAGGGCGGTGAGGGCAGCGGCGGCCGTCGCGTCGGTGCCGGCGGTGGACGCCGCGCGCTGGAGGTGCTCCTGCAGTCCCTCCGCGGAGGCGAGCACGGACAGCAGCTGTGCCTGGGAGACGCACGCGGTCGCCGCGAAGGACGTGCGGTCCAGGCCGAGCCAGCGGGAGGCGTCCGGCGCGCCGTCGTGCATGATCTCGTCGGAGACGTCGCGGCCGAGCGCCAGGTCCATGGCCCGGCAGTCGACCTTGCCCTCGAGGTCATGGGTCAGCTCGACCTTGCGGCCGTCGTTCAGGACGACGACGGCGGACACCCGCCAGTCCGGGTGGTCCCACGGGCGGTGCTTCGCGGCGAAGGCCCGCTCCTGCTTGGTCGACGCGCCCCGGCCGCGGCGTCGGCCGACGAGGGCGGCGTAGATCGCGGCGTGCCAGGAGGACTTGGCCGACTCGTTGACGCCGGCGATGACGTTCATCCCCGGGGCCAGCTCGAGGCTCTGGTCGACCAGTGGGCCGAACGCGTGCGCGGTGACGGACTCGATCCGCATGTCAGTGCACCTCCAGCTCGCTGGCTCGCCCGTCCAGGGCTCGCAGCCCGGTGACGATGACCCGGCGCTGCTCGTCCTCGTCGAGGCCGGCGGCGAGCACGTCGCGGACGAACTGGCCGCGCACCGTGTGCTCGGCGGCCAGCGCCTGGACGTCGTAGCCCACCGCGATCCGGCCGAGCCGGGGCACCAGCGCGTCCAGGTGGGCGCCGACCCCGTCGAGGTCGCCCAGGTGCACCTCGACGTCCGGGGCGACCTCACCGGTCACGGTGACGCGGACGATGCCGGTCAGCCCGCGGACGACCGCCTCGGTCCGTGCCCGGACCTCGCTGGACGACGTCGCGCCGGTCACGTCGACGGTCACGTCGTGCACCGCCGTCGACGCCACCGGGTGCCGCTGACGCTCGACGGTGCCGTCGTCGTGGACGGTGACCAGGACGGCCGCCCGCTCGCCGGTCTCGCCGAACGACAGTGGGTCCGGGTTGCCCGGGTAGGTGTGGCGCTCGGCGTCCCGCGGGGTGTGGAAGTGGCCGAGCATCGCGTGGTGGATGCCGGACCGCTCGATCTGCTCTGCGGAGAACGGGGCGTGCGGTGCCTTGCCGGCCTCCTGGAACGCCAGGGCGGCGGCCTCCGAGCCGTGGAAGAGCGCGACGTGGACGCCGCTGCGCTCGACGCGCCAGTCGCCGGCCAGGAAGCCGTCGGTGTTGGCCGGGGCGCGGTGGGCCGCTCCCCACAGGGTGAGACCGTCGTCCATCGTCACCGGGAGCAGTCGGTCCTCGGTGAACACGTGCACGTTCGGGGTCCACTCGACCTGCCGGTACAGGCTCGCGGGGCCGTACCAGTCGTGGTTGCCGGGGGCCAGGTAGACCGGGCACTCGGTGCGGGCGAACTGGTCGCGCAGGAAGTTCGCGGTGTCGGGTGTGAAGCGCTCGTGCTCGTACAGGTCGCCGGCACAGGCGATCGCGTCGGCGTCCAGCTCCTCGGCGAGCTCGACGATGCGGCACAGCGTGTCGCGCAGGGCGTGCCGGCGCCGACGGGCCAGGTCCGGGCCGGCCCAGCTGAACGGCGTGTCGAGGTGCAGGTCCGAGAACAGCAAGAACTTCATGGCACTTCCCCGTTCCTGGCCCTGTCCCCCGGCGCTGCGGACCGGGCGGGACAGGGCCGTCTCCGCTGGTCCTTCGATACTGCCAGGGGGCACCGACAACGACGTGGACCTGGGGCTGCGCCTGGGCAAGTGGTCGAGCCGTGGGACCGCGGTTGACGTCGCTGACGGCACAGCTCGCACTCCAGTGCGTCGGCGGCCGCCGGTCATCGTGACCGGCGGCCGCCATCACAACCGATGCCGCGTCAGCTGCAGCCGCTCGTGCTCCCGCACCCCTCGCACACGTAGCAGCTGCCCGCCGGCCGCATCTTGGTGCCGCAGGTGAAGCACATCGGTGCGTCCGACGCCTTGCCCTGCAGCGCCTCCATCAGCTCGGCCGACGAGTGGACCTCGACCGGCGCGGACTTGGCGGTGGCTGCCCCGGCGCCGGAGTCGGTCGCCTCGACGGGAACCGGCTTGGCCTGCGTGACCGGCGCCGACTGCGAGAGGCCCTCGTAGTCGTCGTCCGACTCTTCCGTGATCGGTTCGTACGTGCCGGTCTCGAGCTGGCGGGCCCGCTCGGCGGCGGTGTAGATCCCCATCCCGGCCCGCGTCTCGAACGGCAGGTAGTCCAGGGCCAGGCGGCGGAAGACGTAGTCCATGACGGACTGGCTCATCCGCACGTCCGGGTCGTCGGTCAGACCGGCCGGCTCGAACCGCATGTTGGTGAACTTCTCGACGTAGGTCTCCAGCGGCACGCCGTACTGCAGCGCGATGGAGATCGCGATCGAGAAGGCGTCCATCACGCCGGCCAGGGTCGAGCCCTGCTTGCCGAGCTTGAGGAACACCTCGCCGAGCCCGTCGTCCGGGTAGGAACCGGCCGTCATGTACCCCTCGGCCCCACCGACGCTGAAGGACGTCGTCCGGCTCGGACGAGACTTCGGCAGCCGCCGGCGGGTCGGCCGGTACTCGACGACCTTCTCCACCTTGGGCTCGTCGGCCGCGGCCTCCTTCTTCTTGCCGTCGCCGAGCGGCTGACCGACCTTGCAGTTGTCACGGTAGACCGCGATGGCCTTCAGACCGAGCTTCCACCCCTGGAAGTAGATGTCCTCGATTTCCTCGACAGTCGCCGACTCCGGCAGGTTCACGGTCTTCGAGATGGCGCCGCTCAGGAACGGCTGCGCCGCAGCCATCATCCGCACGTGGCCCATCGGCTTGATAGCCCGCTCACCGATCGCGCAGTCGAACACCTCGTAGTGCTCCGGCTTGAGGCCAGGGGCGTCCACAACATGCCCGTGCTCGGCGATGTACTCGACGATCGCCTCGACCGTCTCGTCGGCGTAACCGAGCTTGCGCAGCGCCCGCGGGATCGTCTGGTTGACGATCTGCATCGACCCGCCGCCGACAAGCTTCTTGAACTTGACCAGGGAAAAGTCGGGCTCAATTCCCGTGGTATCACAGTCCATCATAAATCCAATGGTGCCAGTCGGAGCTAGAACACTGGCCTGTGCATTTCTCCAACCATTCTTGGCGCCAATGGAGTTGCCCTCTTCCCACATCTTCGTCGCGAGCCGCTGCACGTCCTTGTCGATTGCGTGCATCGTGCGGATCGCGTCGTTCGCCGCGGCGTGCTTGCGCATCACCCGGGCGTGCGCCTCGGCGTTGCGAGCAAAGCCCTCGTACGGTCCGACCACGCCGGCCAGCTCCGCCGACCTCTTGTACGCCGTCCCCGTCATCAGGGACGTGATCGCCGCAGCCAGCGCGCGACCGCCGTCCGAGTCGTACGCCAGGCCGGAGGCCATGAGCAGGGCGCCAAGGTTGGCGTACCCGATGCCAAGCTGGCGGAACTTGCGCGTGGTGTCGCCGATCGCCTCGGTCGGGAAGTCCGCGAAGCAGATCGAGATGTCCATCGCCGTGATGACGAGCTCGACCGCCTTGGCGAACGTCTCGGCGTCGAAGCTGCCGTCGTCCTTGAGGAACTTCAGCAGGTTCAGGCTCGCGAGGTTGCAGCTGGAGTTGTCCAGGTGCATGTACTCGGAGCACGGGTTGGAGGCGTTGATCCGGCCCGACTCCGGCGTGGTGTGCCAGTCGTTGATCGTGTCGTCGTACTGGACGCCCGGGTCGGCGCACTCCCACGCCGCCTTGGCGATCTTCTTCCACAGGTCACGGGCGTCGATCTCCTCGATCACCTCGCCGGTGGTGCGGGCGGTCAGGCCGAACCGGCCGCCCTCCTCGACCGCCCGCATGAACGCGTCACTGACCCGCACGGAGTTGTTCGCGTTCTGGTACTGGACGCTCGTGATGTCCTTGCCGCCGAGGTCCATGTCGAAGCCTGCGTCGCGCAGGACCCGGATCTTGTCCTCCTCGCGCGCCTTGGTCTCGACGAACTCCTCGATGTCCGGGTGGTCGACGTCCAGGACGACCATCTTCGCGGCCCGGCGGGTCGCCCCACCGGACTTGATCGTCCCGGCGGAGGCGTCAGCCCCCCGCATGAACGACACCGGACCGGACGCCGTCCCGCCGCTGGAGCGCAGCAGCTCCTTCGACGAGCGGATCCGTGACAGGTTGAGGCCGGCGCCGGAGCCGCCCTTGAAGATCATCCCCTCCTCGCGGTACCAGTTGAGGATCGAGTCCATCGAGTCGTCGACGGAGAGGATGAAGCAGTTGTGGACTCGAAGGTTTCCGCTCAGGTACTCGCCGGACTCGGTCTGGATGTCATAGACGTCCATGGCACCGATCGGCTCGATGCGGGCGATCTCAAGCCTCTTCGTCGCCTGGGAAGAAAGGCCAGGCTTGTCGAAGCTTCGCTCAAGCTTCTCACTCTTGATGGGATCGACGAAACCGATCTCGTCGGTGAACGTCCTCCGGTCGCCCTCGTTCTGGATGCGCAGCGTCCAGCAGCCGACACGATCCGTGCGGGCGTCCCTCTTGAAGCCGACGCGGGAGAAAATTCCGAACCGCAACAGCAGAGACTGCATTCCGCGAATGATCCCTTCGGAGATCATGTCGACCTCAACCACGGTGGAAGACGACCGTGCTGAGACAAAACCTTCGGCCTGGAAGACGCTCCGCAGATAGGCAGCGACAACCGGCAACGGGGCGCTGTAGAGCTGGGCCGGGACGGTCATCTCGACCCCACGCGTCCGGAGGCCCCACCGCTCGACGAAGTCCGTGAGCGGCTCGCCGTACAGCCGCGTACGACGACAGTCGAGCGTGGCGTCCTTGGTCTCCACGCGCCGCTCATGGCGGTGGACGTTGGGGAAAACGACATCGAGCGCATCCGTCACCCACGCCTTCTCTGCGTCGGTGACCGTCATAGCCTCAATGGTCAACGAGCGGTTGGTTCCCTCGTAACGCCCAACGAAACCATCCGACTGCAGCCACCCAGCCAAGGCGGCCTCTGCCACATCGCGGCGGGTGATTTCGGCGTCTCCGAACGCCTCCCTGCGGTGCCACTCCAACTGATCCCCGGCCTGCAGGGTTCCGGCAGGGACGAACCCGCCAGAGCCCTGACCGGAACTCTTCCACACCAAGTGGTCCGCAGTGACGTCGAGCTGGTACCCGGCCTTGGTGTGAATGCGCAGCACGTCCTTCACACCATTGTGCTTGACCGCCAGGATCTTGGTGAGCCCGTGAGCGTCGTAGACCTTCGTCCCGACAGCGTTGCGCTCCACCAGCTCACCGATTGGCACGAAGCCGTCAGGCGTGCTGACGAGCGCGTCGTACGGCTGGCAGGCGCTCACCTGCTGCGGGCTCGACGTCCCGACGTTGAACCACACCGGCGAGTTGAACGAGAACACCTGGTGCAGCAGCATCCAGGTCAGTTCGTGCTCGAAGATCTCGGCGTCGGTGTCACCGGCGAAGTAGCCGTGCTCCTTGCCGGCCCGGACGTAGGTGAGCACGACCCGGTCGATGAGCTGCTTGAGGCTCTGCTCGCGCTCCTCGGTCCCCACCGCACCACGGAAGTACTTCGTCGTGACGATCGTCGAGGCGTTGACGCTCCAGAAGTCGGGGAACTCCACGCCTCGCTGCTCGAAGATCGTCTCCCCCGTCTTCCAGTTCGTCTGGACGACGTCCCGCCGCTCCCAGGTCACCTCGTCATAGGGGTGCACACCGGGGGTGGTGTAGACCCGGTCGATGGTCAGGCCCTTGCCGCCGGCGGGCTTCGGCGTCCGCTTGCGGCCCGCGGTGGTGTCGGGCGTGGTCTCCGTCATGGCGTGCTCCCCAATCCCCTGGTGCTCTCAGTGTCGACGTACTGGTGTTGTCGTGCTGCTCGGTGCCCCTGTGGCGGGGTCGGCTGCTGTGGCGTGGTGACCGCTGGCGGCGTCGGCTTCCCCTCCGCCGCCGCCAGCGGTGGTCTAGGTGCCGCGGCGGACGGCGGTCGCGGGCTCGGCGCTGGTCGCGGGCTCGGAGCTGGTCGCGGGCTCGGCGCCGGTCGGCTCCCGCTCCGCGCGCAGCAGAGTGATCGCGGCCTCGAAGTCCTCGAGGGACTCGAAGCCCTGGTAGACGCTGGCGAACCGCAGGTAGGCGACCTCGTCGAGGTCGCGCAGGGGGCCCAGGACGGCGACCCCCACCTCGTGCGCGTCGATCTCGGCACTGCCCGAGGCCCGGATCGACTCCTCGACCTGCTGGGCGAGCAGTGCCAGCTGGTCGTCGGTCACCGGCCGCCCCTGGCAGGCCTTGCGGACCCCGGCGATGACCTTGTCGCGGCTGAACGGCTCACTGACCCCCGAGCGCTTGATCACGGTGAGGCTCGCGGTCTCGGCGGTGGTGAACCGCCGACCGCACTCAGGGCACTGTCGCCGGCGGCGGATCGTCGTGCCGTCGTCGGAGGTGCGCGAGTCGACGACCCGCGAGTCGGTGTGCCGGCAGAACGGACAGTGCACCGTCGTCCTCCTCTCCCGCCTGTCCACCGGCTGTGGACGAGTTCGTCGTCCCTGTCCACAACCTGTGGAGGAATGCCACCAGTGTAACTACTAGATGTTGGGGTGAACGCTAGGCCGAGACCCAGTCGTTGCGCAAGGTCCGCGGGCCGAGTTCTCGCGTGTCGCGGCAAACCCGCAGGTCGGTGCCCACGCCCGCGTGTCGCGTCCTGCGGCTGTCTGCGGCGGACGCCGTCCTGGCGAACCCGATCGGTCCCGGTTGCGCCCGGTCCGCGCCCCAAGCATGATCACAAGTAGCAGCAGGGTGGGCACCGGTCCTGGTGCCACCACCACACGAGGAGGCAGCTGATGGCATTCACCTGGCCCGAGGACCGCAAGGGCAAGCGCATCCGGGGCGACGAGCGCGCGGCGATGGCCGCCGAGGCACGGCGGCTCTACGAGTCCGGCAAGTCCATCCGGGACATCCACGAGATCTCCGGGCGCTCCTTCGGGTTCATCCGCAACCTCCTCGTCGAGAGCGGCGTGACCTTCCGCGGCCGCGGTGGAGCCACCCGGCGCAAGGCCTCCTAACTGGCCCAGGCCCCCGACGACGGCGCGTGATCGCCGTCCGAGGAGGAGAAACCGGGCCGCCAGGGGCCACCCGCCCCCGCGCACGGCCGCGACTCCTCCCCCGGTGGCGATGACGCCCGGGTGTCGCACCAGCTGCCCGTCCCTGGCCTTTCGCCCCTGGCCGGCCTTCAGCACGCGGCGCAGGCTGACCGCGGGAGGCAGCCATGCACGCCATCACGGTCTCGGACCTGCACAAGCGCTACGGCGACGTCAGGGCCGTGGACGGCCTGTCGTTCACCGTTGGCTTCGGGGAGGTCTTCGCCGTGGTCGGCCCCAACGGGGCCGGCAAGACGACGACGGTGGAGATCCTCGAGGGGCACCGCCACCGCACCTCCGGCACCGTCGACGTCCTGGGCACCGATCCGGCCACCGGCGGGCGCTCCTACCGGGAACGGATCGGGATCGTGCTCCAGGACGCCGGTCTGGAGGAGGACTTCACCGTCGCCGAGCTGGTCCGGCTCTACCGCGGCATGTACCCACGCCGACTCGACGTGGACGAGGTCGTCGCACTGGTCGGGCTCGCCGACAAGCGCGACGCCCGGGTCAAGACGCTCTCGGGCGGGCAGCGGCGCCGCCTCGACCTCGCCCTGGGACTCGTCGGCGACCCGGACGTGCTGTTCCTGGACGAGCCGACCACCGGGTTCGACCCCTCGGCCCGGCGCCGCGCCTGGGACCTCGTCGGGTCACTGCGCGGCCTCGGCAAGACGGTCCTGCTCACCACGCACTACATGGACGAGGCCGAGCACCTCGCGGACCGCGTCGCCGTCGTCGTCGCCGGTCGGCTCGTCGCCTGCGGCACGCCGGAGGAGATCCGGGCTACCGGCGACGCCGTTGCCACCGTGGCGTTCCGGCTTCCGGCCGGCGTGGTGCCCGCCGACCTGCCCGAGCTGGACGGCGCCCTCCTGCCCCGAGGTGCCGGCTGGCGGCTGAGGACGACGACCCCGACCCTGGCGCTGAACAGGCTGACCGGGTGGGCGGTCGGCCGCGGCGAGGAGCTGCCGCAGATCGAGGTGACCCGGCCGTCCCTGGAGGACGTCTACCTCGAGCTCGTCGCGGCTGCGGGCACCGACGCCCGTCCCGACGCCTCGACTCCGCGGCACCGGTGAGTCCGTGAGCACAGGCCTGTCCAGCCGAACGGCACGCCCGTCCACCGAACGACGTCCGTCTCTGGGCCGGCTCGGCCTGGACCAGCTGCGGTTCACGCTCACCGACCTGTGGCGGGCTCGGCTCGTCGTCATCTTCACCCTCGTGCTGCCGCTGACCTGGCTCGTCGTCCTCGGGTTCCTCGCCGGCAACGACGTGCTTGACGGCACCTCCGGGATCCGCGTCATGCAGGTGGTGACCCCGAGCGCCGCAACGATGGGCGTGCTGTTCGCGGCCTTTCCCACCGTGGCCACGGCAGTCGCCGTCGCTCGCGAGCGCGGAGTGCTCCGCCGGGTGCGCGGGACGCCGCTACCCGCCGGCGTCTACCTCGGGGCCAAGGTGGTCAGCGCAGCGCTGGTCGCGGTCGCCGCCTACACGCTGATGCTCCTCGTCGGCGTCCTGGTCTACGACGTCCAGGTGTTTTGGCGGACCGTGCCGGCCATGGCAGTCACCGTCCTGGTCGCCACCGCAGCCTTCGCAGCCCTCGGCCTCGCCGTCGCGGCACTGGCCCGCTCGGGCAACACCGCTCAGGCCGTCGCGATCGGGCTGGCGGTGACGATGTCTTTCCTGTCCGGGTTGTTCACCGTCGGGGAGATGCCGGCGTGGATGCAGCACGTCGCTGACGTCCTGCCGGTCGGGGTGCTGCTGCGGGCCCTGCAGGGGCAGCTCGACCCGTTCTCCACCGGCTCAGGGTGGGACGGCGGGGCCCTGGCCGTCCTCGTCGTCTGGGGCGCCGGGGCGGCGGCAGTCACCCTGCGCACCTTCCGCTGGGAGCCGGCGGCCGACCGGACGTCGTCCCGGGGACGGCGGGCCACCACCCACCCGGCACCCGGGCCGACGCACAACAGCAGCGGGGCCTCTCGGCGTCCGGCGGGTCTGGCCGTGGCCGAGGCCGGTCGTCCGGGCCCGGTGTCCCTGGTCGTCGCGCAGACGGCGGCGGCGACCCGGGCAGCGATGCGGGACCCCGGCTGGCTGTTCTTCGCCGTCGCGATGCCGCTCGGCCTCTTCGTGCTCAACGCGGGGATGAGTCGCTCCGCCGGGGGCGACCCGGATCTGGTCGCCGTCCTGGCGGCCGGCATGATCGCCTTCGGGACGGCCGTCACCGCGTTCGTCAACCTGCCGGAAGCCGTGGCCACCGCCCGGGACCGCGGTGTGCTCAAGAGGCTGCGTGGGACGCCGACACCGGCCGCGGCCTACCTCGCCGGGCGGATCCTGTCGGCGCTCTGGATCGCACTGCTCACCGCCGTCCTCCTTGTCGGGGTGGGTGTGCTGTTCTTCGGCCTGACCCCCACCTGGCCCGGCCTACTGCTCGCCGGCGCGTTCGTCGTCCTGGGTGCGGTGACCCTCGGCGCGTGCGGCTTCGCCCTCGCCGGCGGCCTCCCGGACGCGAAGGCCGTCGGCGCGGTGGGGCTCGGCGTGCTGCTGCCGGCGTCGTTCTTCTCCGACGTCTTCGTCGTGAACCCGCCGCAGTGGATGTCGACGGTCGGGTCGGTGCTGCCGCTGCAGCACGTCGTCCGGCTGCTCGACCGTGCGCTGGACCCGGCCGGGACGGCCGTGGCGTGGGGCTCGTTCGCCGTCGTCGTCGTCTGGCTGGTCGGCGCCTCCCTCATCGCGCTGCGAACCTTCCGGTGGGAGGCACGCGAGGACCACGACCCCGGACGGCGCCCCCACGGCCGGTAGCGTGCCACCCGTGACCAGGGGGCTCGGCGTCCGCGACGTGGCGCACGCGTTCGGCGGACGGCAGGCGCTGGCCGGAGTGTCCTTCGACGTCGTCCCGGGAGTGATCACCGGCCTGCTCGGCCCCAACGGCGCCGGCAAGACGACGCTGCTGCGGGTGCTGCTCGGCGTCCTGACCCCCGACCGTGGCGAGGTCACCTACGACGGCCGGCCGGTCCTGCCGCAGGACCGGCAGCGCTGGGGGTACATGCCGCAGGAGCGTGGCCTGTACCCGGCGATGCCCGCCGGTGAGCAGGTCATCTACTTCGGCCGGCTGCACCGGCTGGCCAAGGACGACGCCACCACCCGGGCCCGGGCGCTGCTCGCCGAGCTCGGGCTGGGCGACCGGTGGGACTCGCGCACCGACAAGCTGTCCGGCGGGATGCAGCAGCGGCTGCAGCTGGCCACCGCGCTCGTCCACGACCCCGACGTCATCGTGCTCGACGAGCCGTTCAACGGGCTCGACCCCGTCGCGGTGGAGAACCTGTCCGCGACGCTGCGCCGGCGCGCCGAAGCCGGGCGCACCGTGCTGTTCTCCTCCCACCAGCTCGACCTGGTCCAGGACCTCTGCGAGGACATCGTCATGGTCGACGCCGGGCGCACGGTGCTGGCCGGACCGGTGGCCCGGCTGCGCGCTTCCTCCGGGGAGCGCCAGCTGCGGCTGCACGTGCGCGGGGCCGGCCGCGACTGGGTCGCCCGCTTTCCCGGCGTCCGGGTGGTCAGCGACGAAGTCGACGAGCTGCGGCTCTCCCTGACCCCGGACGTCGACGCGCTCACCGTCCTGGACGCTGCCCGCGCCCAGGGCGAGGTCGTCGACTTCGGGCTGGACCTGCCCACCCTGTCCCACCTGTTCCTCACCGCCGCCGGGCGGACCAGCGTCGAGGAGGTGCCGGCGTGAACGAGTGGTGGCGCGGCACCCGGCTCGTCGCCGGACGGGCGATGACCGAGACCGTCCGGTCGCGGTCGTTCAGGGTGGTCACGTTGATCCTGCTGCTCATCGGCACCGCCGGGGTTGTGCTGCCGCAGGTGCTCGGCGGGGACGACGGCACCCGGGCCCTGGCGACGGTCGGGCCGGCCCCGGCGGGTCTCGTCGAGTCGCTCGACGCGACCACGGCCGGCAGCGGCCTCGAGGTCGACTACGTCGAGGTGGACTCCGAGGACGCCGCGCGACAGGCCGTCGAGGACGGCGACGCCGACGCCGCCCTGGTCGGCGACACCCTCTACGCCGGCAGTGACCTCACGGCCACCTTCCCCGCGACCGTGGCGCAGGCCGTGACCGCGTTGGAGACTGCCGATCGGCTCGCCGAGGCCGGGCTGTCCCCGCAGCAGGTCGCCGAGCTGCAGCAGGTGACGCCGCCGGAGCTGGTGCGGGTCGGGGGCGCCGAGGACGCCGACCGCGCGGGCGCCGGGTTCCTGGTCGGGATCGTCCTGTACCTGGCAGTGACGTTCGCCGGCAGCGCGATCGCGACGTCGGTGGCGACCGAGAAGGCGAGCCGGATCTCCGAGGTGCTGCTGCCGGTGCTGCGCTCCAGCCAGATCCTCGTCGGCACGGTGGCCGCGGTGGGACTCACCACGCTCGCCCAGCTGCTCGTCCTGCTCGCCCCGGTCGCGATCGGCGTCCGGGTCACCGACGAGATCGGTCTCCCCGAGGCCGCCTCGAGCGACCTCGCCCTGGGCGTCGTGTGGTTCGTCCTGGGGTTCGTGATGTTCGCGTTCGTGTTCGCGGCGTCCGGGGCGATGGTGGACAAGGTCCAGGACGTCGGGGGCACCATCGCCCCGATCAGCATCATCCTGATCGCCGGCTACATGCTCGGTGTCGTGTTCGCCGCGCAGGACAGCGACGGACCGGTCGCCGTGGCGGCCTCGATCGTGCCGGTCACCGCGCCGCTCGTGATGCCGATCCGGTGGGCGGCGGGCACCGTCCCGGTGTGGCAGCTCGTGCTCGCGATGGTGCTCACCGCGGCGACCGCCGTCCTGCTCGCGGCGCTGGCGTCGCGGGTGTACCGCCGGGCGCTGCTCATCACCGGCCGGCGGGCGAGGTGGCGCGAGGTCCTCGGCGGCTCCACCCCCACCTGACCCCCGCCCCCCTCGGTGATCATGCAATCCCGCCACCCTGCCCACTGAGCGCCCGCTGCCAGAATGCTGGATTCAGCGCCGCTCTCGCGGCGTGTCGCGCCAACAACCCAGCATTCTGCGAGCCGGACGGTGGCCGGTGGGGTGGCGGGATTGCATGATCACGAAGGGGAGCTCTCCGGGTCGGGGACGGCGTCCGGGTCGGGGACGACGTCCGGGCCAGGGATGACGTCCAGCCCCGCGAGGACGTCCAGGCGCTCCCGCAGCTCGTCGTACCGGACGGCCAGGACGCCGGCGACGATGAGCACCCCGCCCGCAAGCTGCACCGGCATCGGCAGCTCCCCGAGCACGAGCCAGGCGAAGACCACGCTGAACAGCACCTCGGTGAGCCCGACGAAGCTGGCCAGCTTGGAGCCCAGCCGCCGGGTGGAGGCGATCCCGGTGGCGTAGGCGAGCGCCGCGGCGACGACGACGAGCAGACCCGCGGGCACCCACCAGGGGACGAGCGCACCCGCCAGCCGGACGTCGTCCGCCGCCCAGGTCATCGGCATCACGCCCACCGCCCCGGCCACGACCAGGGCGACGGTCGCGACGACCATGCCGCCCGCGGCCATGACGAGCGGCGGCAGCCCGGTGGTCTCCCGGGCGGACAGGACGAAGTAAAACGCCAGGCCGACCGCCGCACCGAGTCCCCACAGGGCGCCGCCGAGGTCGACGCGCATGCCGCCGGTGAGGTCGAGCACGAGCAGCAGACCGGCCACCGACAGGACGACGCCGACGAGCGTCCAGGACCGGGGCCGCTGGCCGTGGCGCAGCCACAGCCACAGGACGACGAGGACGACGCCGAGGTACTCCAGCAGCAGGGCGACGCCGACGCTGAGGGTCGTCACCGCGTTGAAGTAGAACAGCTGGACGGCGGCCATCGCGACGAGGCCGTAGACGGTGATGAGAGCGGCGTTGCGGCGCAGCACGTCCCAGCGGCCCCGCAGGGCGACGACTGCCGGCACGGCGAGCAGCAGTGCCGCTCCCCCGATCCGGACGGTCACCGCCGCGCCGGGCGACCAGCCGGTCTCGAGCAGGGACTTCGCCAGCGTGCCCGAGCTGCCGAACGCCGCGGCCGAGACGAGCGCCAGCCAGATGCCGGCTGCATCGACGCCCGGACGGCGCCGCGCGGGGGTGGCGGGACGGTCCAGGACGGCAGGGCGCACGGCACTCACGACGGCAACCTCATCTGACAGGGGTAAACTGCGGGAACGGTGATGACACTACGAGCCCGTAACGTCAGGAGTCAACATGGTCTTCGCCCATGACACCGAGACGTCCCTGGCGTCGTCCGCGGCCTTGATCAACACCCTCGGCGACGGCACCGAGCAGGGCGACACCCTGCGCACGGTCGAGGACCTCGACGCGTTCGTCGAGGCGTGGGAGTACACCGGCAGCCGGACTCACGACGAGGCCGAGCTGGCCGCCGTCCGGGACCTACGCCCGGTGCTGCGCCGGATCTGGACCGCCGAGGACGACGAGGTCGTCGTGGCGGAGGTGAACGCCCTGCTCAGCGGTGCCCGGGCGCTGCCGCAGCTCGTCCGGCACGACGGCTGGGACTGGCACCTGCACGCGACCAGTCCGGAGCAGCCGCTGGCCACCCGGATGGCGGTGGAGGCCGCGATGGCGCTCGTCGACGTCGTCCGCAGCGGGGAGCTGAGCCGGCTGCGAGTGTGCGAGGCCGAGGACTGCGGCGCCGTGCTGGTCGACCTGTCCCGCAACCGCTCCCGCCGGTACTGCGAGGGCGGCTGCGGCAACCGGGTGGCCGTCGCGGCCTACCGGGCGCGCCGGGCAGCCGGCCCTCAGCCCACCGGGCCTCAGTCCGCCGGGCCTCAGCCCACCGGCTCGAGCACGAACAGCGGGATCTCCCGCTCGGTGCGCTCGGCGTAGTCGGCGTAGTCACCGAAGGCCGCCACCGCCCGCTGCCACCACACCGCGCGCTCCTCGCCGTGCACGAGCCGGGCCCGGCAGTCGACCACCCGCGGACCGTCCTGCACCCGGACGTCGGGGTGGGCGAGCAGGTTGTGGTACCAGTGCGGGTGCCGCGGTGCGCCGCCCTCGGACGCAACCGCGCAGTAGACCCCGTCGTGCTCGACCCGCATCAGCGGCACCTTGCGCAGCCGGCCGCTCCGGGCCCCCCGCATGGTCAGGACGACGACCGGTAGCCCGCGCATCGTCGTCCCGCGGGTGCCGCCGGAGGACTCGTACTCCTCGACCTGGCGGCGGACGTGCTCCTTCGGGCTGGGCTCGTAGTGGCTGGGCTCGGACTGGCTCAGCTCGGAGTCCTGTGTCTGCACGGCCGCACCGTACGCGGCGCTCAGCGCGACCACCCGCCCAGGGCGTAGTCGTCGATGGGCGTGCCGTGCTCGTCGCGCAGAGGGCTGCCGATCCGGTTGCGGATCATCTCCAGCCACGGCCGCACGGCTCCGGTCCGCACGTGGCTGCCCATCGCCTCGACCGCGGCGGCCAGCCCCGCGTCGTCCGGGTGGTCGGCGAGCAACCGGTCGAGCTGCTCGCGGACGGCGGCCCGGGCCGGGCCGACGGTGGACCGGACCAGCAGCTGCTGCCCTGTCCACGCCGACTCCCCCGCCGCCGCCAGCCACGACCCCAGCGCACTGGCGAGGTCGGGGTACCTGGCCCGCAGCTCGGCGTCCAGCGGCACCTCCGGCCACACGGTCACCGCCCTCGGCGTGCCGCCGGACCGCTGCTCGAGAACGAGCGCGGCGCCGGTCACCTCGGTCTCCCGCCCGGTACGCAGGTCGGTGACCACCCCGACCGGGCGGCCGGTGTCGGCGTAGCCGTGCCAGCGCCAGGCGCCGCGGCTGTCGGCCGCCCAGCGCTGGATCTCCTCGCCGTGGGCGGCGGCGACCGCGCGGGCCGCGACGTCCTGGACGCCGGGCTCGGGGTGGAAGCGGCTGGTCCGCAGCGGCCGGGCGACCTCGTCGTCCGGCGTCAGGACGGTGAGCGTGCCCGGGGCGGTGCGGGCCAGCTCGACGAGCGCCTCCAGCTGGTCGAGCAGCTCGGTCCACGGCACGCCGTCCGGTGGCCCGTCGGGGTCGCCGAGCCACGGTCCGAGGACGGCGGCGAGCGCGGCCTCGGGGTCGTCGGCGGCAGCGGTCAGCTCCCGCAGCTCGGCGACCTCGGCGGCCCACCGCTCGGTCTCGCCGTCCTGGGTCAGCCGCCACACGCGGGAGCCCAGGGCGAGGTCCGGGTCGAGCCGGTCACGCTCGTAGCCGGGCGGGAAGGCGCCACGCAGGAGGGCACCGGTCAGCGGGACGTCGGGGACGGTCGGCATGGGTGTCATCGTCGGCTCCGGTCGGTCGTGAGGGGGGTGTCGGGGTAGGCGGTGAGGATGAACACGTCGTCGCCGTCCCGGGCCAGGACGACGCGGACCGTCGAGGGCGCGAGCAGCTGGTGTCGGCCGTCGACGAGTGTCATCACCGTGCCAACGTCCGGGTCGGCCGGCACCTGGACGACGAGGGGGCGCCGGCCGCGGCCGGCGGCCCACTCGCGGACCTCGGCCTCGTGCCGCCGCAGCGCCTCACCGACCCAGCGCTCTGCGGTCGCGGCGTCCGACCAGCTCGACGCCCGCCGGGAGGCCGGCGGCGGGCCGCGGTACCCCTCGTCGTAGACGGTGCCGTAACGCAGCCGGTCCTCGAGCAGGTCGGCCTCGAGCCGGTGGCGACGCAGGGTGTGACCGAGCGCGTGGTGCTCGTGGGCGCTGAGGTCCACGCCGGCGAAGAGCTCCTCGAGGCTCTGCAGCCGGGGGCGCGGGGCATCGGGATCGGCCAGGTACGGCGCCCAGCGGGCCCGCTCCTCGGGGGTGAGCCGGGTACCGAACCGCCACGGCAGGGCACCGGCCAACAGGGCACCGACTCCGGCGCCCCACTCCCCGGCCCGCCAGTACGGCCCGGCGAGCATCTCGTCGAGCGTGCGGACCGGGTGGCGCACGGTGTCGAGCAGCCCGTCGCGCAGTCCGGCCACCGTGTCACGCCACGCGTCCCGGTCGGTGACGAACCCCGCGGTGAGGGCCCAGGCGAGCCGGGCCGGGTCCACCACGGCGTCCTGCCAGAACTGCTCGACGCCGGCGCGCAGCTGCGCGGCCGGACCGGTGGCCAGGGCGGCCGTCTCGGCCTCGACCTCGGCCAGGGCGGCGGTGGCGTCCAGGACGGCGGCGGTGTACCGGCGCTCGGCCGCCGCGTGGTCGGCCCACGCCCGCTCGATCCGGGCCGCGGCCGCCGGGGACGCCGGGTCGGCGGCCTGCAGCCGCAGGCCGGCCTCGAGGTCCTCACCGGCCCGGCGCATCGCGGCCAGTGCGGGCGCGACCCGCGCGGCGTAGTCCGCCAGCGCGGCCGCGACAGCGCCGGCCAGCCGCTGCACCTGCTCGGCCTGGCGGGCGAGGTCGGCCCGGACGACGCGCTCGGCGTCCGCGGCCCGGCCGTACCACTGGACCGGGACGGTTCTGCCGACGTCCTGGGCCGCGCCGGCGGCCGCGGCGGCGGCGCGGGCCAGCCGTTCGGCGTCCCGCCCGGCGGCGGCGGGATCGACCGCGGGGACCTGAACCGGCGGGGTCACGGCCGGCGCTGCCCGGACCGGAGCGGGGGTCACCGCGGCCACCAGGTGTCGCTGGCCGCGTAGGACTCCGCGGCCCGGCGCAGTGCGTCCTCGAGCGCGGACGCCGGGTCGACGCCGAGCCGGGCCGCGGCGGTGAGGTCGGCGACGGCACGGCGGGCGGTCGCGGCCAGAGCCGGGTCCTGCGCCCACGGGTGCGGGTCGCCGGCGGCGAGCGCGAGGTCGTGGGCGGCGCGCAGCCGCTGCCCGATCTCGCGGGCGGCCGCAGCGGCCCGGTGCAGCTCACCGGGGTCGACGCCGAACCGGACGGAGGTGGTGCCCACGGGGGGAACGGTAGGCAGGACCGGGGTCACCGCGGGCTCGTCGTCCACAGGCTGCCGGGTGCGGCTGCGGCGTACTGGTGCAGTGAACCTGTGCCGGCCGCGGGCTCAACCCGTCCCTGGGTCACGCCGATGGGTGATCGTGCCCCTGTCCCGCCTGCGCCGTGCCGCCGCAGCAGCCCTGGCCGCTGCCGGGCTCGGGGTCGCGCCGCTCGCCGTCCCGGCTGTAGGAGCCGCGGTCGCGGTCGCGCAGCCGTCGGCGCCGTCGCAGGAGCAGGTCGAGGCGCAGCGCGACGTGGCACACCGGCTGCGGTCCGTCGCCGACCAGCGCGCGCGAGACGTCACCGAGGCGCAGCGCCGCCTCGACGAAGCCGCCCGGGCGGCAAACGCGGCGCTCGAGGTGTACGCGGCGGCGATGCGCGAGCAGCAGGAGGCGGAGGCAGAGCACTGGGAACGCTCCGAGGAGCTCACCGCGGCGCGGACCCGGTACAACGCGAGCCGGGACGACCTGGGTCGGTGGGCCGCCCGCACGTACCGCGAGGGCTCCGGGCTGGCCGCCTACGAGGGCGTGATGACCCTGCTCGAGGCCCGGAACCCCGAAGACCTGTCGCGTCGGGTCGCCATGCTGCAGGTCGTCGGACGGGCCCAGCAGGACACCGTCGTCGTGGCCGGGGCCGCGGTGGACGAGCAGGAGGACGCCGCGGCCGCCGCCGAGCGGACGGCGCTGCGGGTCCGGGAGACGACCCAGGCGGCCACCGACGCCAAGGAGGACGCCGACCGGCTGGTCGCCGCCCACGAAGCGGAGCTGAGCCGGCTGCGGGGGCTGCTGCTGTCCAGCGAGACGGCCGTGGCGACGGCGGACGCCGAGGCCGAGCGGCTTGCCGAGGCCCGTCGTCAGGTGCTCGCCGGGACGACCAGGTCAGCCCCGCCGTCCAACCTCGACGGCCTGGACGTCGGGACCCTCGGCGGCGGCGGCAACGCCGTGACCGGGCGGACCGGTGCCTGCACGAGCCAGGGCGTCGAGCGGTTCCCCAACGGGCAGATCCCGCGCTCGGCGCTGTGCCCGCTGTGGGGCGCCCCGGGGCACCTGCTGCGCGCGGACGCCGCCTACGCCTTCGACCGACTGGCGGAGGCGTACGCCTCGACGTTCGCCGAGCCGATCTGCGTCACGGACTCCTACCGCACACTGCAGTCACAGGTCCGGCTGCGCGAGCAGAAGCCGGCCCTGGCGGCTCGGCCAGGCACCAGCAACCACGGCTGGGGCACGGCCGTCGACCTGTGCGGCGGCATCGACCGGTTCGGCACGCCCGAGCACCGGTGGATGCAGCTCAACGCCCCGCGCTTCGGCTGGTTCAACCCCGGGTGGGCACAGCAGGACGGCAGCAAGCCCGAGCCCTGGCACTGGGAGCTCGGCGCCTGACCCCTTCACCCCCTCGGTGATCATGCAATCCCGCCACCCCGAACGCCGCCCCCTCGATGATCATGCAATCCCGCCACCCCCGCACGCCGCCCCCTCGGTGATCATGCAATCCCGCCACCCCCGACGCCGCCCCCTCGGTGATCATGCAATCCCGCCACCCCGTACGGCCCACGTCCACTCACAAAGTGCTGGGTTGCTGGCGCAACACACCGCAAAAACCATGGTGAATCCAGCATTTTGTAACCGCCCGCAGCACCCGTAGCAATGCATTCAATCGCCCGACGCCGCGACATCTCCCCTTTCGTGATCATGCAATCCCGCCACCTTGCAGAAGGCAGCCAGCAGCGGCTAGACCGTATCCCACCTCGCGACGTTGCATGTAGGCCGAACTCCGCGGAGAGGGCCAGGACGGCCCGGTTCGCTCTGGAGGCTCGTCGCAGGACGGGCCCGGGATCGCCGTGCCCGCCTCTTCCAGATGGCGCAGTGCATGGTCACCACAAGGAGGGCCGAATCACAGGCGTCATGCCGCTTGAAAGGCCGACGCCAGAACCAAACAGGCACTCTTTCCACAGTCTGCCACAGAGTTCTGAATCAGTCAGAACTTCCCCGCGTAACGCCACTCTGCGCGGGCGATGCGTGAAGAGGTGGCGGGATTGCATGATCGCCGAAGGGGCAGCGTCCGGGGGTGTGACCAGGGTGGCGGGATTGCATGATCACCGAGGAGGGCGGCGTCCGGGGTGGCGGGATTGCATGATCACCGAGGGGGCGGCGTCCGGGGTGGCGGGATTGCATGATCACGAAGAGAGTGGTGCCGACCTGAGCACGGAGGGATTAGGGGGTGGCTGGGACGAGGAGCTCCTGGCCGACGTTCACCGCCGAGGTGCTCAGGCCGTTGAGAGTCCTGATCTCGACGATCACGTCGCGGACGTCCTCTCCTGGCGCGGCGACGCCGGAGGCGATGCCCCACAGCGTGTCGCCCGGCAGGACCACGACCGTGTCCATCGGCGGCGGGGCGGCGTCCGGACCGGCGAGAGCCTGCCCTGCGGCACCCAGCCCGGCGACGGCGAGGACCGCCGACAGGACCAGCATCAGGGTGAGTCGCCCGCGCCGGGTGATCCGCAGCGGCACGGCCGGTCCACCGGCTACGGCAGCCGGCGCCTGCCGCACCGGCAGGGGAACGACGTCGGCGGGCCGGTGCGACCGCGCACGGCGAACCGGGACCAGGCGGTGGTCGATCGTGACTGCGCTCATCAGGTACCTCCAGGGCGTTCCGTGACGTAGGGCCCGAACGTGTGTTCGATCGAACGCCTGTCCGATGTCTAGCACTCGGGAGCGACTGTGTCCACCGCTCCCGGCGCAGCCATCGGCCGGCCGCTCGCTTCCCACCTGGACGTCACTCCAGCACCGGGCACCGACAACGCCTCTACCCAGCGGTCTCGCCAGCACACCGCCGAGCAGCACTGACATCGCGACGACACGCTCGAACAGGTGTTTGAAACCGTCGGTGCCCCGGTCTAGCGTGTCGATCACCGGCGGCCGGCCAGCGCAGCGGCAGGACGGCAGAACCGGTCGAACAGAGCCAGCAGCACGACAGAGCCAGCAGCACGACAGAGCCAGCAGCACAACAGGGACGGAGCGGACGTGGCCACAGCGAAGGACCATCCCGGCACGACGGACGGCGCGACGGTGCACGAGCTGCCGGACCAGCCCGCCGGCGGGGACGGCCTCACGGCCCGGCAGCGCACGATCCTGGAGAGCATCCGCCACGCCGTGGAGACCCGCGGCTACCCGCCGAGCATGCGGGAGATCGGTCAGGCGGTGGGGCTGACGAGCCCGAGCAGCGTCGCGCACCAGCTCGCCGCCCTGGAGCGCAAGGGCTACCTGCGACGGGACCCGAACCGGCCGCGGGCCATCGAGGTGGTCACGCCGGGACGGGGCGCTCGCGCCACCGCCGAGTCCGAACTGCCCCCGGACGTCGACGAGACAGGTGTCGGGGACGCGCGGCCGGCGGCGTCGTACGTCCCGGTGGTCGGCCGGATCGCCGCCGGCGGGCCGATCCTCGCCGAGCAGGCGGTCGAGGACGTCTTCCCTTTGCCCCGTCAGCTCGTGGGTGACGGGCAGCTCTTCCTGCTCAAGGTGTCCGGTGACTCGATGATCGACGCCGCCATCTGCGACGGCGACTGGGTCGTCGTCCGGCAGCAGCCGGTCGCCGAGAACGGTGAGATCGTCGCCGCGATGATCGACGGCGAGGCGACGGTGAAGACGTTCAAGCGACGCGACGGTCACGTCTGGCTGCTGCCGCACAACCCGGCCTACGAGCCGATCCCCGGCGACGAGGCCACCGTGCTCGGCCGGGTCGTCGCGGTGCTGCGCAGCGTCTAACCGGCGGTGCTGCGCAGCGTCTAACCGGCACAGTCGATGCACACCCGCGCGGTGGGCCGGGCCGCCAACCGCTCCGCGGCCACCGGTCGTCCGCACCGCTCACACACCCCGTAGCGGCCGGCGTCCAGCCGTTGCACGGCCGCCTCGATCTCGGCGAGCTGCTGGCGTGCCTGCTCGCGCAGCGCCTGCAGCTGGGCTCGACCGACCGCGAGCCCGCCGGAGCCGTCCGGGTCGTGCTCGTCGTCGGTCGCCACCTCGGCAGCGGACTCCTCGAGTCGGCGGAGCTCCGCGTCCAGGGAGTTGACCCGGTCGCGTGTCGCGACGCGTTCAGCGTCCAGCCGCCGGCGCGGGTCCGCGTCCAGCCGCCGGCGCGGGTCGGCCTCCCCGCTCACGCGGGGGTGGCGAGGGCGTCGAGCACCAGCCGTACGTCGTCCTCGTCGTTCCACAGGTGGAAGGCGATCCGCACACTGCCCGCCCGGGCCGCGACGACCGCCCCGGCCCGTTCCAACCTGGCCTGCCGGTCGCCGTCCGGGTCCGGCAGGGACACGACCGCGCGCCCGGCCGGGGCGAGACCCAGCCCCTCTCGGAGCCGGTCGGCGAGCGCAGCGTCGTAAGCGCGCACCTCGGCCGGGTCCAGCGCGGCGAACAGCCGCAGCGCGGGCACCGTGCCGACCCAGGACAGCCACGCCGGGGACACGTCGAAGCGCCGGGCGTCCTGGGCCAGCCGCATCCGCGGTCCGTAGATGGAGTCCCACACGTCGTCACCGGCGTACCACCCGGCCGAGGTGGGTCGCAGCCACCCTGCCGCACGCTCGCTGATCGTCGCGAACGCCGACCCGCGTGGGCTGCACAGCCACTTGTACGCCGAGCAGATGGTGACGTCGAAGCGTGAGGCGTCCACGGGCATCCACCCCACCGCCTGGGTGAGGTCGCACAGGGTGGCCGCGCCGGCCTCGTCGGCCGCCTCGGCCACGGCGTCCCCGTCGACCACGGTGCCGCACGCCGACATCGCCAGCGAGAAGGCGACGAGGTCGGTGCTGGGACGCACCTCCTCGGCCAGGCGCTCCAGCGGGACGTGCCGGACGGTCACTCCGCGGTCGGCGTGGACCAGGAACGGGAAGATCACCGAGGTGAAGTCGCCGTCGACGCAGAGCACCTCGGCGCCGTCGGGCAGTGAGCTCGCAACCAGGCCGGCGAGCACGGACACCTGTGAGCCGACCGCGACCCTGGCGGGGTCGACGCCGACCAGCCCGGCGTACAGCCGGCGGGACTCCGCGACCGCGACGTCGTAGCGGCCGGGGGTGGCCCGGCCCCGGCGCCACTCGTCGAGCGCGTCCTGGAGCGCGGCGAGCACGCCTGTCGTCGGCAGGCCCATCGAGGCCGCGTTGAGGTAGCCGGGCACGGGCTCGAACTGCGCCCGGGCGTCCGCGACGCTCATCGGCACCGTCTGCTCAGCAGAAGTCGTCACACGGGTCAGCGTGCCGTGCCCGCCGCTGACGCCGCCAGCGGGGGGTGTCTCAGCCGCCGGCCGCCAGGGCCCGGGCGACGGGTTCGGCGACCGGCCACGGCTGCCCCGCGGCGGCGTCGATGCGGCGCAGCGCGTCCAGCACGGTGGCGCGGTCGGTCGTGCGCCACAGCGGCGGCAGCGACCGGGCCAGGAACGTGCCGTAGCGGGCGGTGGCCAGCCGGGAGTCGAGCACCGCGACCACGCCGCGGTCCTCGGCGGAGCGGATCAGCCGGCCGGCTCCCTGGGCCAGCCGCAGCGCGGCGTGGGTGGCGGCGACGGCCATGAAGCCGTTGCCCCCGGCGCGTGACACGGCCTCCTGCCGGGCGGAGGACAGCGGGTCGTCCGGTCGCGGGAACGGGATCCGGTCGATGACGACGAGCTGGCTGGCCGGCCCCGGCACGTCGACGCCCTGCCACAGCGACAACGTGCCGAACAGGCAGGTCGCCGGGTCTGCGGCGAACTGGCGGACGAGGGTGGCCGTCGTGTCGTCCCCCTGGCACAGCACCGGGACGTCGAGCCGGGCACGCAGCGCCTCGGCAGCGGCCTCGGCGGCGCGCCGGGAGGAGAACAGCCCGAGGGTGCGCCCGCCGGCGGCCTCGACGAGCTGGGCGAGCTCGTCCATGGCGGCGTCCGGGGTGCCGCTCCGGGTCGGCGGCGCCAGGTGCCGGGCGACGTAGAGGATGCCCTGGCGGGGGTAGTCGAACGGGCTGCCGACGTCCAGGCCGCGCCAGTCGGGGGCGTCGTCCCCGAGCAGGCCGACCGAGCCGGCCGCGGCGTCGAAGGTGCCGCCGAGCGACAGCGTGGCCGAGGTGAGGACGACGGTGCGCTCGTCGAACAGCTGCTCCCGCAGCGTCTCGGCGACCGACAGCGGCGCCACGTGCAGCGCCCGGCGCACCAGGGAGAAGCCGTCGTCGCGCACCGACAGCCAGGCGACGTCGTCCTCGGTGAGGGCGGCGAGCCGTTCGGCGACGTCGAAGACCTCCAGGACGGCGGACCGGGCGACCTGGCGGCCGCCGTCCCCCGTCTGGTCGTCCCCGCCGGCGGGCCGGTCGCCGTCCTTGAGCTGGGAGAGCACGTCGCGTGCGGCGTCCCGCAGGGAGACGACGGTGGCGAGCAGCGCCTCCGGCAGCCCGCTGGCGAACCGTCCCTCCGGGACGCCGTCGAGGACGGCGTCGAGGTCCTCACCGGCGACCTCGAGGCGCTGGGTGTCGGCGTCGCCGTGCCGCCGGGCACGGGTGGCAGCGGCCGACACCATGCCGGCGGTCAGCTGGCCGGAGACGACGGAGGTGACCCGGTCGGCCAGCTCGTGCCCCTCGTCGACGACGACCACGTCGTGCTCGGGCAGCAGCTGGCCGCCCTCCATCGCGTCGATGGCGAGGAAGGCGTGGTTGGTGACGACGACGTCGACGTGCCGGGCGCGCTCGCGCGCCCGTTCGACGAAGCACTCGGCGGCCTGCGGGCACCGCTGCGCGCCGAGGCACTCCGCGGCGGTGACGGACACCTGACGCCAGGCGCGCTCGGTCACCCCGGGGACGAGCTCGTCACGGTCGCCGCTGTCGGTGCCCTCGGCCCACTCCCGCAGCCGGACGACGTCGCGCCCCAGCCGGGACGTCGCACCAGCACCGGTGCCAGCACCGGTGCCGGCGCCGGCGTCCGGGACCGAGAAGAGGACGGCGTCGTCGTCCACCGGGAAGCCGCCGACGAGCTTGTGCCGGCAGACGTAGTGGGAGCGGCCCTTGACGAGCTGGTAGGTGGGCCGGCGACCGAGCGGACCGGCCAGGGCGTCGGCGAGGCGGGGCAGGTCCCGGTCGACGATCTGGGCCTGCAGCGCCAGGGTGGCCGTCGAGACGACCACCGGCCGGCCGGTGGCCACCGCGTGCCGGACGAGCGGCACGAGGTAGCCGAGCGACTTGCCGGTGCCGGTCCCGGCCTGGACGAGCAGGTGCTGACCGGAGTCGATCGCCTGCGCCACCGCGTCGACCATCCGCTGCTGGCCCTCGCGGGGGACGCCGCCGAGGGCGGCGACCGCGGTCCGCAGCAGGTCGCCGGGCGGCGGCAGGTCGGTCACCGCGACAGCGTAGGCCGACGCGGTGACACCGCCGAGCGCCGTGCACAGCCGCCCAGCCGCTTCCTGGCGCGACCTCACACGGCGGCGGTGCGGAACTCCCCCAGGTCGGCCGCGACGTCCTGGCGGACCCTGGCGCGCAGCCAGGTGCCCTCGGCCCGGTGCTCGCTGGCGATGACCTCGCCGGTGGAGTGGACCCGGCTGACGACGTCACCGCGCTCGTACGGGACGAGCAGCTCGACCTCGGTGTCGGGACGGGGCAGGGCCTCGGCGATCACCTCGCGCAGCACCGCCAGCCCCTCCCCGGTACGGGCCGACACGACGACGCTCGTGGGCTCGCGCCGGCGGACCCGGTCGACGACGTCCGGGTCGGCGGCGTCGGCCTTGTTGAGGACGACGACCTCCCGGACGTCGGACGCGTCCACCTCGCCGAGGACCTCCCGGACCGCCGCGATCTGGCCCTCGGGGTCGGGGTGGGAGACGTCGACGACGTGCAGCAGCAGGTCGGCGTCCGCCACCTCCTCGAGGGTGGAGCGGAACGCCTCGACGAGCTGGTGCGGCAGGTGCCGGACGAAGCCGACGGTGTCGGCGAGGGTGTAGAGCCGGCCGTCCGGCGTCTGCGCCCGGCGGACGGTCGGGTCGAGGGTGGCGAACAGGGCGTCCTCGACGAGCACCCCGGCACCGGTGAGCCGGTTGAGCAGGCTCGACTTGCCGGCGTTGGTGTAGCCGGCGATCGCGACCCCGGGGACGTGGTTGCGACGCCGACCGGACCGCTTGGTCTCCCGCGCGGGCTTCATGTCCTTGATCTCGCGGCGCAGGCGGGCCATCCGGGTGCGGATGCGGCGCCGGTCCAGCTCGATCTTGGTCTCGCCGGGACCGCGGGAGCCGATGCCGGCACCGGCGGCGACCCGGCCACCGGCCTGGCGGGACATCGACTCGCCCCACCCACGCAGACGCGGCAGCAGGTACTCCAGCTGAGCCAGCTCGACCTGGGCCTTGCCCTCCCGGGACTTGGCGTGCTGGGCGAAGATGTCGAGGATCAGCGCCGTCCGGTCGATGACCTTGACCTTGACGATGTCCTCCAGGCCCCGGCGCTGGGACGGCGACAGCTCGCCGTCGCAGATCACGGTGTCGGCGCCCGTCGCCGCGACGATGCCCCTGAGCTCCTCGGCCTTGCCGGAGCCGAGGAACGTCGCCGGGTCCGGGGACGGCCGACGCTGGATGACCCCCTCGAGCACCTCGGAGCCGGCGGTCTCGGCGAGCGCGGCGAGCTCGGCCAGGGAGTTCTCGGCGTCCTGGACGCTCGTGCCGCTGGTCCACAGGCCGGCGAGGACGACGCGTTCGAGCCGCAGCTGGCGGTACTCGACCTCGGTGACGTCGGTGAGCTCGGTGGACAGTCCGGCGACGCGACGCAGGGCCTGGCGCTCGGCGAGGTCGAGCTGTTCGCCGTCCGCTCCCTCGATCGGGTCGATCGGGTCGACGGGGTCGGGGACGCCGGCGTGCCGGTCAAGGATGCGGTCGACGGTGGACCCGTTGGGCCGCTCGGGGTGGGTCATGTGCCTCCTGACTCGTGGTGCCGCGTTCGGCACCATCTGACCACTCCAACAGCGGACGGCGCGACCGTGTTTCCCCGCGGTCGTCCCGGTCGTCCCGGCCGTCCGTTCCCCTCCCGACCTCCCCACCTCCGGCGCGAGTGACGTGGACGCCGGATGACAGACTCGACGCCGATGGACGGCGACCACTACTTCTCCGCCGCCCCCGCGACCCCGGACCAGCGGCGGACCCTGCGGGTGCGGCTCGCCGGCCGCGACGTCGAGGTGCAGACCGCGCGCGGGGTGTTCAGCGCCGACCGGGTCGACCTGGGCACCTCGGTGCTGCTGCGCGAGGTCCCGGACCCGCCCGAACGGGGCGACCTGCTCGACCTCGGCTGCGGCTGGGGACCGGTCGCGCTGACGATGGCGATGCTGTCCCCGGGTGCGACGGTGTGGGCGGTCGACGTCAACGCGCGGGCGCTGGACCTCGTGCGGCGCAACGCCGAGTCGCTGGGTCTGCGCAACGTCCGGCCGGCGACCCCCGAGGAGGTCCCGGACGACGTCCGGTTCGCCGCCCTGTGGTCGAACCCGCCGATCCGGGTCGGCAAGACCGAGCTGCACGCCCTGATGACCCGCTGGCTGCCGCGGCTGGACGACGGCGCGTCGGCCTACCTCGTCGTCCAGCGCCACCTCGGCGCGGACTCGCTGCACTCCTGGTTGCGGCACACGATGCCGGACCTGGACACCACCCGGGTGGGCAGCGCCAAGGGCTTCCGCGTGCTGCGGGTCCACCGGGCCGGCTGACCGGCCCGCTCGTCCGCAGTCAGGCCGTCCGGTCGGCGAGCCGGCGGCGTCGTAGCCGCCGGGAGAGCTCGATGCTGTGAACGAGCTGGTCGCGGCGACGCAGCCGCTCGGCGCGGTCGAGCTCGCCGTCCTGGACCGGACCCACGGCGGACCGCAACCGGACCCGCTGGGCCGCCAGAGCGGCGTCCGGCGCAGCCCCGTGCGGCTCGAAGAGCTCCCGCATGTCTCCCCCTGCTCGTGACGACCGGTCGTCCCTCTCACCCGGTGTGACGCACGAGACGCCGGAAAGGTTGCCTGCGCGCCCGGACTCTGTGCGGCCGACGCCTGCCCGCAGCGTGAGATCCGTGTCCCTGCGCGCATCAAGCCCGCGCCCTCGCCGGCCGACACACCGGACAGAACCTGACCGGGCCGAGGCACCCGGCGGGCACCGAGGAGGCACAGGATGCGGGCACGACGACTGACGACGGCTGCCGCCGCAGCACTGGTCGCGGCGGGGGCGCTGACGTCCCCGGCGGCCGCGTCCCACGGGTACGACGTCGACTGCGGGGACTTCTCCTACCAGCAGGACGCGCAGGCCCACCTCGACGCCCACCCCGGCGACCCGGACCAGCTCGACGCGGACGGCGACGGCGTCGCGTGCGAGTCGCTGCCCTCCCGGCCCGGGACGCCCACCCCCACGCCGACGCCCGCCCCGGGCGTTCCCCGCCCCGTGGCCGAACCTCGCGACATCGCCCCGGCGTGCCCACCCGGCGTCATCGGTGAGGACGGGTTCACCGACGTCCCGGCGACCAGCCCGTTCGAGACCGCCGTCGACTGCGTCCGGCACTGGCAGGTGGCGAACGGACGGACCACCACCACGTACGCCCCGGCCGACCCGGTGACCCGGGAGCAGATGGCGGCGTTCATCGCGCGGCTCATCCAGTACACAGGCGGGACGCTGCCGGTCGCGCCACCGAACGCGTTCACGGACGACGACGGCTCGAACTTTGCCGCGGACATCGACCAGCTGGCGGCAGCGGAGGTCGTCCGGGGCACGAGCACGACGACCTTCTCACCTCGCCAGCTCGTCACGCGCGCCCAGATGGCGGCGTTCCTCGTCCGCGCCTACGACTACCGGGCCGGTCAGGCCGGCCTGCCCCCACTGGCCCCGGGCGGCGACTACTTCCCGGACGACGACGGCAGCACCCACCGCGACGACATCGACACCGCTGCGGCGGCGGGGTTCGCCGCCGGCGGCACGGACGGCACCTACCGCCCCGGGGATCCGGTGCGACGCGACCACATGGCGGCCTTCCTGTCCCGCGTCCTGGCCGCGACGGTGGAAGCCGGGATGGCGACCGTTCCGAGTGCCCCGGGCACGGACGGCGGGGCACCCGCCCCCACGGGAAGCACCGACGGCACCACCGACGGTGGGGTCACGACCGCTGCCCAGCTGCTCGCCGAGCTGCCCCTGGCACCGGAGTCCGGAGCGGGCTATGACCGGGACGCCCTCTTCGGCGGGTGGACCGACGACGACGGGGACGGTTGCGACACCCGCTCAGAGGTGCTGCAGCGCGACTCGGAGGTCGCCGTCACGTTCGGCTCCGGGTGCACGGTGGCGACCGGCCGCTGGACCTCCCCCTACGACGGCGCCGTGTGGACCCTGGCCTCGGACGTCGACATCGACCACGTCGTCCCGCTCGCCGAGGCGTGGGCGTCCGGGATCCGGACCGACGGCTGGCCGGCGTCCCGGCGGGTCGCCTACGCCAACGACCTCGGGTACGACTGGTCGCTGCTGGCGGTGACCGACAACGTCAACCAGAGCAAGGGGGACCGGGACCCGGCCGAGTGGCTCCCGCCGTCCCCCGAGGCCCGGTGCACCTACGCCGTCCAGTGGGTCTCGGTGAAGCACCGGTGGGACCTCAGCGTCGACACGACCGAGCAGTCCGCGCTCACGTCGCTGCTCGACACCTGTGAGCCGGTGCCGGTCGCGGTCCCGCCCCGGCCCTGAGGCCGTCTGGGCCAGTCTGGGCCCGTCTGGGCCCGTGTGCGCCGGCGTCAGCCGGCGGCGACCCACCCCGGGTCCAGGACGCCGTCCGCGACCAGCACGGCGGGCCCGGCGAGCTCCACCCGTGACCCGCTGACCCGGACGCCGAGCGTCCCACCCGGGACGTCGACCAGCCAGCGGTCCGGGCCGGTCGCACCGGCCCAGGCCCGCGCGGCCAGGGCGGCCGCGCAGGCCCCGGTCCCGCAGGAGCGGGTCTCGCCCACCCCTCGCTCGTGCACCCGCATCCGCAGCCGCCCGACCGTCTCACCGCCGACGTCCTCGGGGTCGAGGGGGACGACGAGCTCGACGTTCGTGCCGTCCAGCGGCACGGGCTCGACGAGCGGGGGGCGGGTGAGGTCGACGGCGGCGAGCTCGGCGTGCTCGGCCAGGGCGACGACGGTGTGCGGGTTGCCGAGGTCGACCGACAGCGCGGGCCGGGCGACCTCCAGGCCCGGCACGTGCACCGTCGCGTCGTGACCGGCGGCGACGGCGTCCCGACCGCCGGGCACCCGCCACGGCCCCATGTCGACGGCGATCCAGGCCGGGTCCACGGCCCCGGCCGTGCCGCCGTCCCGGACGGTCTTGACCCCGTCGCGGGTGCCGATCGGCAGCCCGGCGGCGAGCGCCCCGGGCTCGACGAGCCGCTCGCGCAGCAGGTAGGCGGTGAGCACCCGGACGCCGTTGCCGCACATCTCGGCGACGGTGCCGTCGGCGTTGCGGTAGTCCATAAACCACTCGCTGGCGGCGGAGTCCGGCACGTCCTCGCCCAGCGCCGCGGTGCGGACCACCCGGATGAGCCCGTCGCCGCCGACACCGGCGCGCCGGTCGCAGATGCGGGCGACGAGACGGGCGTCGAGGTCGAGGTCGCCGTCGGGGTCGGGCACGAGGACGAAGTCGTTCTCGGTGCCGTGCCCCTTGGTGAACCGGATGCCCTCGCCCATGGCTCGAGCCTACGGGCCGGGCCGTTGGGCGCCGTCCGCCGCGGGGCCGGCGTCCGCCGCGTCCACGGCGTCCACGTCGTCCAGAGAGTCCACGGCGTCCACGACGGCCAGGGCCCGGTCGAGCAGGTCGGGGGCGGCCGCGTCCAGCCAGACGACGCGCTGGTCACGGGCGAACCACCGCTCCTGACGGCGGGCGAGCCGGCGGGTCGCGCGGACCGTGTCAGCGCGTGCCTGGCTGTCGGTGAGCCTGCCGTCGAGCAGGTCGAGCACCTGGGCGTAGCCGACGGCGCGGGACGCCGTCCGGCCGCGACGCAGCCCCGCGGCCTCCAGCCGGCGCACCTCGTCGACCAGGCCGCTTGCCCACATGGCGTCGACGCGGGCGGCGATCCGCTCGTCGAGCACCGGCCGCGGCAGGGTGAGCCCCAGCCGCACCGAGGGCATCGCCGGTCGTCCGGTCGGCAGGGTCGCGGTGAACGGGCGCCCGGTGATCTCGACGACCTCCAGGGCCCGGACGACGCGGCGCACGTTGCCGGGCAGGATCGCCGAGGCCGCGGCGGGGTCGACGGCGGCCAGGCGGGCGTGCAGAGCCGCCGGTCCGACGTCGGCGGCCTCGGCCTCCAGCCGGGCCCGGACGGCGGGGTCGGTGCCGGGCAGGTCGAGCTCGTCGAGGACGGCGCGGACGTACAGCCCGGAGCCACCGACGAGCAGCGGGGTGCCCCCACGGGCGGCTACCGCGGCGAGGTCGGCGCGGGCGTGCCGCTGGTAGGCCGCGACGCTGGCCTCCTCGGTGACGTCGAGGACGTCGAGCTGGTGGTGCGGGACGCCGCGGCGCTGGTCCAGCGGGACCTTGGCGGTGCCGACGTCCATCCCCCGGTACAGCTGCGAGGCGTCGGCGTTGACCACCTCCCCCGGGCGGCCACGGTCCGCGAGGGCCTCGGCGAGGTCGAGGGCGAGGTCGGACTTGCCGGTGGCCGTCGGCCCCACCACCGCCACCACGACCGCCCTCGTCGTCCTCACACCCACCCTCCTCGGTGATCATGCAATCCCGCCACCCCGCGAGCCCCACCCCTCGGTGATCATGCAATCCCGCCACCCCGCGAGGTGGTCTTGGTTGCCATGTCAGCCCACATCGGGTGGCGCGCCTCCAGCACAGAATGCTGCGCTCAGCACAGCCTGGCCGGCGTGTCGCGCCCACAACCCAGCATTCTGCGAGCGGGTGGGTGGCGGGATTGCATGATCACGGATGAAGGGGGCGCAGCGGGTCGGTGGGCGGCAGGTCGGCAGGTCGGCGGGTCGGCGGGTCAGCGGGTCGGCGGCACAACGGGTCAGTGGCGCAGCGTGGGCAGCCCCAGCGGGACCGGACTACCCGCCGCGGCACCCGCTGCCGCGGTCGCCGGGACGCCGCAGGTGTCGGCCTGCCGCCGGTCCCACGCGTCCCCGGCCCGGGTCCGGCGCAGCGCGATGACCCCGCCGTCGGCAACAAGGTGGTGCGGAGCGCCGTAGTCGACCCGAACGGTGACGACGTCGCCGGGCCGGGGCACCTCGGCGGCGTCACCGAGCGCGAAGTGCACGAGCCGACCGTCGCGGGCCCGGCCGGTCAGCCGAGCGGTGGCGTCGTCCTTGCGCCCCTCGCCCACCGAGACGAGCACCTCGAGCTCCCGCCCCTCCTGAGCCCGGTTCTCCTCCCAGGAGATCTGCTCCTGCAGGGCGACGAGCCGCTCGTAGCGCTCCTGGACCACCGCCTTCGGGAGCTGGTCCGGCAGGTCGGCGGCCGGCGTCCCCGGTCGGCGGGAGTACTGAAAGGTGAAGGCCTGAGCAAACCTGGCCCGCTCCACGACGTCCAGGGTGGCCTGGAAGTCCTCCTCGGTCTCCCCCGGAAAGCCGACGATGATGTCGGTGGTGATCGCGGCGTCCGGGATGCGCGCCCGCACCCGGTCGAGGATGTCGAGGAACCGCGCCGACCGGTAGGACCGGCGCATCGCGCGCAGCACCCGGTCCGAGCCGGACTGCAGCGGCATGTGCAGCTGCGGCATGACGTTGGGGGTCTCGGCCATCGCGGCGATGACGTCGTCGGTGAACGCAGCCGGGTGGGGACTGGTGAACCGGACCCGTTCGAGGCCCTCGATGGTGCCGCAGGCGCGCAGCAGCTTGCCGAACGCCTCCCGGTCGCCGAACTCGACGCCGTAGGTGTTGACGTTCTGCCCGAGCAGGGTGACCTCGACGGCGCCGTCGTCGACGAGCGCCTGCACCTCGGCGAGGACGTCCCCGGGCCGGCGGTCCTTCTCCTTGCCGCGCAGCGACGGCACGATGCAGAACGTGCAGGTGTTGTTGCAGCCGACACTGATCGACACCCACCCGGACGACGTGCTGTCGCGCTTGGTCGGCAGGGTGGAGGGGAACACCTCGAGCGCCTCGAGGATCTCGACCTGGGCCTCCGCGTTGTGCCGGGCCCGCTCGAGCAACGCCGGCAGCGAGCCGATGTTGTGCGTGCCGAAGACGACGTCGACCCACGGGGCGCGCCGCACGATCGTGTCGCGGTCCTTCTGGGCCAGGCAGCCGCCGACGGCGATCTGCATCCCCGGCCGGCCGGCCTTGCGCGGGGCGAGGTGGCCGAGGTTGCCGTAGAGCTTGTTGTCCGCGTTCTCCCGGACGGCGCAGGTGTTGAGGACGACGACGTCCGCGGCGTCCGGGTCGGTCGCCGGCACGTACCCGGCGTCCTCGAGCAGGCCGGCGAGGCGCTCGGAGTCGTGGACGTTCATCTGGCACCCGAAGGTGCGCACGGTGTAGCTGCGGGGGGTCGTCATGGCGCCGTCCAGGGTACGTCGTCCGGGCCGGGGCCGAGGCCGCGCACGAGGGTGGCGGGATTGCATGATCACCGACGGGAGGGGGGAGGGTGGCGGGATTGCATGATCACCGAGGGGAGGGGGCAGGGTGGCGGGATTGCATGATCACCGGGGAGGTTGCGGGATGGTCACAGTCGGGGCCTGATCTCGGCGCGATGGTGTGCTCAGGCTGTCCGGAACGCTAGGTTCCGCACCATGTCCGAGCCCCTCGTCGTGCTGGAGAAGGTCAACAAGCACTTCGGCGACCTGCACGTCCTCAAGGACATCGACCTCACCGTGCACCGTGGTGAGGTGGTCGTCGTCATCGGCCCGTCGGGGTCCGGCAAGTCCACGCTGTGCCGAGCCATCAACCGGCTCGAACCCATCGAGTCCGGCCGGATCACCCTGGACGGCGTGCCGCTGCCGGAGGAGGGCAAGGACCTCGCCCGGCTGCGCGCGGACGTCGGCATGGTGTTCCAGTCCTTCAACCTGTTCGCCCACAAGACCGTGCTGGAGAACGTGACGCTCGGTCCGCTGAAGGTGCGACGGCAGAAGAAGGACGCCGTCGAGCAGCGGGCCCGCCAGCTCCTCGAGCGCGTCGGCGTGGCCGACCAGGCGGACAAGTACCCGGCCCAGCTCTCCGGCGGCCAGCAGCAGCGCGTCGCGATCGCCCGGGCCCTGGCCATGGACCCCAAGGTGATGCTCTTCGACGAGCCCACGTCGGCACTCGACCCCGAGATGATCAACGAGGTGCTCGACGTCATGACGAACCTCGCCCAGGAGGGCATGACCATGATCGTCGTCACCCACGAGATGGGGTTCGCCCGCCGCGCGGCGAACCGCGTCGTGTTCATGGCCGGCGGCGAGATCGTCGAGACCAGCACCCCCGACGAGTTCTTCACCAATCCTCAGTCCCCGCGGGCGCAGGACTTCCTGTCGAAGATCCTGACCCACTGAGATGCTCACCCACGGCGGGCGCAGCCGCACTGGCGCCGTCCGAACCACCCGCACACCGACACTGGAGGACCACCTCATGCGGTTCCGTCGCAGCACTTTCGCCGCCGGCCTGGCCGTCGCGGCCCTGACCCTGTCCGCCTGCGGAGGCGGGGAGGACGAGCCCGTCACCGAGGTGGAGGAGAGCCCCGAGTTCGAGGCCGGCACCACCATGGCCGAGCTCGCCGAGGCCGACTCCATCACCATCGGCACGAAGTTCGACCAGCCGCTGTTCGGCCTGCGCGGCCCCAGCGGTGACCCGGAGGGCTTCGACGTCGAGATCGGCAAGCTCATCGCCGCCGAGCTGGGCATCGAGCCGGAGAACATCGAGTGGGTCGAGACCGTCTCGGCCAACCGTGAGTCGTTCATCGAGGAGGGCCGCGTCGACATCGTCGTCGCCACCTACACGATCAACGACGCCCGCAAGGAGCGGGTCGACTTCGCCGGCCCGTACTTCGTCGCCGGCCAGACCCTCCTCGTGCTCGAGGAGAACACCGACATCAACGGCCCGGAGGACCTGGCCGGCAAGACCGTCTGCACCGTGGAGGGCTCGACCCCGGCGGAGAACATCCGGGAGAACTTCCCCGAGGCGGAGCTGTCGCTCACCGACGCCTACGGCAACTGCCTCGAGCCGCTGCGCAACGGCCAGGTGGACGCCGTGACGACGGACAACGTCATCCTGTCCGGCTTCGTGGACCAGAACCCCGGTGAGTTCAAGATCGTCGGGGAGCCCTTCACCGAGGAGCCGTACGGCATCGGCCTGCAGAAGGGCGACGACGCCTTCCGCGACTTCATCAACGACGTCCTCGAGGAGTCCTACGAGAACGGCGCCTGGGCGGAGGCCTGGGAGAAGACCGCGGGCACCGTCCTGGAGACCCCGGAGCCGCCGGCGGTCGACCGGTACTGACGACCTGGACGACGTCCCGGGCCCGTCCGTCGGGCCCGGGACGTCGCCGGACCGCGCCGAGGAGGTGACGTGGACGCCATCATCGACAACGCCGACCTGTACTGGGAAGGCTTCACGACGACGCTGAGCCTGGCGGTCGTGTCCGGTGCCCTGGCCCTGGTGCTGGGCACCGTGCTCGGGGCGTTCCGCGTCTCCCCCATCCCGCCGTTGCGGCTCGCCGGCGCCTGGTACGTCGAGACGGTCCGCAACACCCCGCTGACGGTGGTGTTCTTCTTCACCGTCTTCGTCATGCCGCAGGTGGGCATCCAGGTGCCGTTCTACTCCTCGGCGGTCGTCGCCCTGAGCGTGTACACCGCGGCGTTCGTCTGCGAGGCGGTCCGGTCCGGGGTGAACTCGGTCGGGGTGGGGCAGGCGGAGGCGGCCCGCTCCATCGGCCTGACGTTCGGCCAGTCGCTACGTCACATCATCCTGCCCCAGGCGTTCCGCACGGTCATCCCGCCGCTCATCAACATCTTCATCGCGCTGACCAAGAACACGTCGGTGGCTGGCGGGTTCTTCGTCGCGGAGCTGTTCAACGTGGGGCGCCGGCTGTCGAACTCGCTGTCCGACCAGGTCCCCTGGGTGCTGCTCGGGGTCGCTCTGTTCTACCTGCTCATCACGATCCCGGCCGGCGCCCTCGCCGGCTGGGCGGAGCGGAAGGCGGCGTTCGCCCGATGAGCTCGGTCCTGTACGACGAACCCGGCCCCCGCACCCGCCGGCTGATCCAGGTCGGCACCGTCGCCGGCGCCTTAGTGCTCGCCGGCGTGGCCGCCTTCGTCCTCGTCCAGTTCAGCTCTCGCGGGCTCCTCGACGCCGACCGCTGGGACATCTTCGTCGAGCGGACCGACGTGTGGGAGTTCCTCGGCAGGGGGCTGCTCGCCACGCTGCAGGCGGCCGCCACCGGCGCGGTGCTCGCCGGCGTCCTCGCCGTCGTCCTGGCCGTGCTGCGGATGTCGGGCAACGGGCTCGTCCGGCGTAGCACCGCAGTGGTCATCGAGCTGTTCCGCGGACTGCCGGTCGTGCTGCTCATGCTCGCCGGCGCGCTGCTGCTGCCGGTGTCGCTGTTCTGGGCCGTCGTCATCGGACTGACGATCTACAACGCAGCCGTGATGGGCGAGATCCTGCGGGCCGGCATCCTGTCGCTGCCGAAGGGCCAGTCGGAGGCGGCGTACGCGATCGGGCTCACCCACTTCCAGACGCTGCGGATGATCCTGCTGCCGCAGGCGGTCCGGCAGATGCTGCCGTCCCTGGTCAGCCAGCTCGTCGTCCTGCTCAAGGACACCTCGCTCGGCTACATCGTCGGCTACCTCGAGCTGCTGCGGTCGGTGCAGAACCTGCGCGACTTCTTCGGCAACCGGTACCTGTTCTCGGTCTTCTTCGTCGCCGCTGCCATCTACATCACGGTGAACTTCCTCGTCTCCCGGCTGGCGGTGCTCACCGAGCGGGTGCTGTCCCGCTCGCGCAGCGGAGGCGGCGGGGACGTCGCCCCGGTGAACGTCGACGAGAACACCCCGGACGGCGGGGTGGGCACCAGGGGTGGGTCCGTCCCCACCGCTACGTCGCAGTCGCGGTCGCCCGGGACTCGCGAACGACAGTGATCCGGATCTGCCCCGGGTAGGTAAGCTCCTCGGTGACCTGGCGGGCGATGTCACGGGCCAGCAGGTCTGCGGCGAGGTCGTCCACCTCCTCGGGGCGGACCATCACCCGGACCTCACGGCCGGCGGACATCGCGTAGACCTTCTCCACCCCGGGCCGGGACCCGGCGATCTCCTCGAGCCGGTGCAGCCGCTGGACGTAGGTCTCCAGGGCCTCGCGGCGGGCGCCCGGCCGCCCGCCGGAGCAGGCGTCCGCGGCCTGGGTGAGCACCGCCTCGACCGTCTGCGGCGGCACCTCGTCGTGGTGGGCGGCGATGGCGTGCACGACGTCGTCCGGCTCCCCGTAGCGACGCGCCAGCTCGGCGCCGACGGCGGCGTGCGTGCCCTCGGCCTCGTGAGTGAGCGCCTTGCCGATGTCGTGCAACAGGGCGCAGCGCTTGACCAGGGCGACGTCGACCCCGAGCTCGGCGGCCATCACGCCGGCGAGGTGGGCGCTCTCGACGAGGTGCGCGAGCACGTTCTGCCCGTAGGAGGTGCGCAGGTGCAGGGCGCCGAGGGTGCGAACGAGCTCGGGGTGCAGCCCGGTGACCCCTGCCTGCTCGACGGCCCGGGCACCGGCCCGCTCGATGGCCCGGGCGAGGTCGGCGTCCGCGGCCTCGACGGCCGCCTCGATCCGGCCGGGGTGGATCCGGCCGTCGGCGACGAGGGCCTCCAGCGCCAACCGAGCCCGCTCTCGGCGCACCGGGTCGAAGCAGGAGAGCAGGACCGCGCCGGGCGCGTCGTCGACGACGAGATTGACGCCGGTGACGGCCTCGAAGTGCCGGATGTTGCGGCCCTCCCGGCCGATGATGCGTCCCTTCATCTCGTCGTTCGGCAGGTGGACGACGCTGACGACGGACTCGGCGGTCTGGTCCGAGGCGACCCGCTGGACGGCGTCCGCCACGATCCGACGGGCGATCGCCTCCCCGTCGCGCCGGGCCTCCTCCTCGATCCGGCGGACCGTGCCGAGCGCTTCGAGGCGAGCGGAGTCCCGCACCTCGGAGACGACCTCGGCCCGGGCCTGTTCGGCGGTGAGTCCGGCGACGCGCTCGAGCTCGGTGCGCCGCGCCTCGTCCGCGACCTTCCAGGCGGCGCGCCGCTCGGCCTCCTCGGCGTCCAGTGCCGCACGCTGCTCCTCGGCTTCCCGGCGGGCCGCGGCCAGGTCCGCCTCGAGCCGTCGACGCGCCTGCTCCAGCTCGAGGCGGTCGGCGTCGAGCCGGTTGACCGCCTCGACGAGGCGGGCCTCCCGCTGGACGAGTCGGCGCTCCCGGGCAGCGACCTCCTTGTCGGCGCGCTCACGCTCGGAGCGGGTCTCGGCGAGCAGCTCCTGCGCCCGGGCGTGGGCCTCGGCGACCTCGCGCTCGGCGCGAGCGTGCAGGGCCCGTGCCTCCCGTCGGGCCAGCACGGTGAGGGCAGCGGCGACGAGCAGTCCCAGGACGAGGACGACGATCCCGGCGAGATCCGCCACGGCGCACCTCCTGCCAGCTGCCTACCGTTCTGGGAGGCTACCTCGGCGTCACCCGTCGTCGGCGGCCAGACCCGGCGGATGGTCCGGACCGAAGGCCTCGCCGGCCTCACCGGCGTTGCCCGCGTCGTGGGCCAGGCCGGCACCGGGCTCCTCGCCGGCCGACGTCTGCGCCTCCGCGGCGAGAGCGTCCCGGACGACCGCGATCGCCGTCCCCGGCGGGTAGCCCTTGCGGGCAAGCATCGAGGCGAGGCGCCGGGTGCGCCGCTCCCGGTCAAGACCCCGGGTGGCCGGCAGCCGGCGCTCGACGAGGGCCCGGGCGCTGCGCAGCTCGTCGTCCGGCTCGAGCTCCTCGAGCGCCTCCCGGACGGTGTCGTCGTCGACCCCGCGGTGGCGGAGCTCCTGGGCCAGGGCACGGCGGGCCAGGCCCTTACCCGCCGAACGGGACCGCACCCACGTGCGGGCGTACTCGGCGTCGTCGACGAGGCGCACCTCCTCGAACCGGTCGAGCACCCTGCCGGCGACGTCCTCGGGGACGTCGCGGCGGGCCATCGCCTCGGCCAGCTGGTGCCGCGTCCGGGGTGCGGCGGTGAGCTGGCGCAAGGCGATGGCGCGGGCGACCGACTCCGGGTCCGGCTCGGGGTCGGCGGCCGCTGGTCCCGACTGCGGTGGTTCCTCGGCCGGCCGGCGGCCCCGGGGGCGGCGCGGTCCCGTGCTCACCTGTGCGCCCTCCCGCTCGTCCTGGTCGTTCTGCTCGTTCTGCTCGTCCTGCTCATCGGCGGTGTGAACCGGCGCCGGACGGCTCAGAAGTCGACCGGCGGGTCGGCCGGCAGGTCGGCCGGCGCGTCGAGGCGCGGCCCGACCCCGAGCTTCTCCTTGATCTTCTTCTCCAGCTCGTCGGCGAGGTCGGGGTTGTCCCGCAGGAAGGCGCGGGCGTTCTCCTTGCCCTGCCCGAGCTGGTCGCCCTCGTAGGTGTACCAGGCGCCGGACTTGCGCACGAAGCCCTGCTCGACACCCATGTCGATGAGACCACCCTCCCGGGAGATGCCGACGCCGTAGAGGATGTCGAACTCCGCCTGCTTGAACGGCGGCGACATCTTGTTCTTGACGACCTTGACGCGGGTCCGGTTGCCGACCGGCTCGCTGCCGTCCTTGAGCGTCTCGATCCGGCGGACGTCCAGCCGGATCGAGGCGTAGAACTTCAGCGCCTTGCCCCCGGTCGTGGTCTCGGGGGAGCCGAACATCACGCCGATCTTCTCGCGCAGCTGATTGATGAAGATGGCGGTGGTCTTGGAGTGGCTCAGCGCGCCGGTGATCTTCCGCAGCGCCTGGGACATCAGCCGGGCCTGCAGCCCGACGTGGCTGTCCCCCATCTCGCCCTCGATCTCCGCGCGGGGCACGAGCGCGGCCACCGAGTCGATGACGATGATGTCGAGCGCCCCGGAGCGGATCAGCATGTCCGCGATCTCCAAGGCCTGCTCGCCGGTGTCCGGCTGGGAGACGAGGAGGGCGTCGGTGTCGACACCGAGCCGCTTCGCGTACTCCGGGTCCAGGGCGTGCTCGGCGTCGATGAACGCCGCGATGCCGCCGGTCTTCTGCGCGTTGGCGACCGCGTGGAGGGCGACGGTCGTCTTGCCGCTGGACTCCGGGCCGTAGATCTCCACGACCCGGCCGCGGGGCAGGCCGCCGATGCCGAGGGCGACGTCGAGGGCGATCGACCCGGTGGGGATGACCTCGACCGGGGGACGCACGTCGTCGCCAAGGCGCATGACGGAGCCCTTGCCGAACTGTCGGTCGATCTGCGCGAGAGCGGTGTCGAGTGCCTTCTCACGGTCTGCGGGAGCGGGCATGGCCTCACCTCTGGTCGGCGGCGCGGGGCGCCGGGGCTGCGTGGTCCGTGCTGCGGTGGCTGCTGGGGTCTTCGCTGTCGTGGCTGCTGGGGTCTTCATCGCCGGGAACGCTAACCGCCGCCACCGACACCGCCCGGCAGGAGGACCGCCGCTGTGGACGGCGGCGGCACCCCGGCCGAGGTTGTGCACAACCCTAGGACGTACAGGTGTTCGAGCGTCGGGCGACACGCCGCAGCGCGCCCGACGGCACCTACAGTGACCGGGTGACCATCCCCGTCCCGCTCGAGGACCTCGCCGGAGCACTCGCCGACCGCCCGTGGGCCTATCTCATGACGGTCTCCGACGACGCCCGGGTGCACGTGGTCGCCGTCGTCCCCGCGCTCACCGCCTCCGGGCTGCGGGTGGCCGAGCCCGGACGCCGGACCCGCGCCAACGCCGGCGCCCGCCCCGACGTCACCCTCGCCTACCCACCTGCGGAGCCCGGCGGGTTCACCCTCGTCGTCGACGGCACCGCCGCCGCCGACGAGGACGGGTCCCTCGTCGTCCGGCCGTCCTCGGCCGTCCTGCACCGACCGGCGCCGGTCGCGGCTCAGGACAGCAGCAGCCGCTCGAGCCGCCGGCCGGTGACGTAGAACCCGACCAGCCCCATGACGACGAGGTACGCGACGTGGCCGAGCAGGCCGACGTGCAGCTGGCCGATCATGACGTCGCGCACGAGCGCCACCCCGTGGTACAGCGGCGTGGCCTGCACGACGACCTGGAGCGAGTCCGGGTACGTCGACAGCGGGAAGAACGTCGCGGAGAACAGGAACATCGGCAGGATGGCGAGCTGGACGTAGTCGAAGTCGACCCAGCTGCGCATGAACGTCGTCGCGGCCATGCCGACGCCGGCGAACGCGAACCCGATCAGGGTGGCGGCGGGCAGCGCGAGCAGCGCCCACCACGACTCGACCAGACCCGCCACCGCCACGACGACGAGGAACGCCACCGCGTACACCTGCCCGCGCAGCAGCGCCCAGCTGATCTCCCCGACCGCGACGTCCCGCGGACCGAGCGGGGTGGCCAGCACCGAGTCGTAGAGCTTCGCGTACTTCAGCTTGAAGAAGACGTTGAACGTGGAGTCGTAGACCGCTCCGTTCATCGCCGAGGCGGCGAGCAGTGCCGGCGCGACGAACGCGGCGTAGGCCACCTCGGCGCCGGAGTCGGTCGTCACGGTGCCGACGAGCGAGCCGAGCCCCACCCCGAGGGAGAACAGGTAGAAGACCGGCTCGAAGAAGCCGGACACCAAGGTGATCCACCCGTGCCGGAAGGCGCGCACGTTGCGCTCGACGAGGGTGCGGGCCATCCCGGCCCCGGCGGGCAGCGGGACGGCGCGGGCCAGCCGGGTGGCGACCGGGACGCTCACCTCACACCTCCAGCCGGGAGCGGAAGGCGCGCCGGGCGAGCAGGAAGCCGCCCGCCGTCCACACCGCCAGGACGAGCACGTGGCCGAGCACCGGCAGCACCTCCGCGGTCCCCAGGGACAGCGCCCGGCTCGCCGACACTCCGTGCCACAGCGGGGTGAACCAGGCGACGGGCTGCAGGACGCCGGGCAGCTGGCTGATCGGGAAGAACGTGCCGGAGAACAGGAACAGGGGCATGACGACGAACCGGAACAGCACGTTGAACCCGGCGTCGGACTCGGTGGTGGCGGCGAAGGCGAACACCGGTGTCGCGAAGGCCATCCCGGTGAGCACGGCAACCGGCAGGGCGAGCACCACCCACCACGACAGGAGCACCCCGAGGGCGCCGGCGACGAGGAGGAACACCGCGCTGGTCACCAGCACCCGCAGCGCGACGTAGACGAGGTGACCGACGAGAACGTCGGTGACGCCCATCGGCCCGGCGAGCATGGCGTGGTACTGCCGCTGCCACTTGATCGCGCCCATGACGCTGAACGTGGACTCTCCCACCGCCGTCTGCATCGCGGTGGCGGCGAGCACCCCGGGGGCGATGAACGAGACGTACGGGACGCCGAGCGCGTCGTCCGGGCCACGGTCGACGAGGGTGGCGAGCCCGAACCCCATCGCGGCGAGGAACAGCAGCGGGGTGAGGAAGCTCGACACCACCGACCCGCGCCAGGTCCGCCGGTAGTTCAGCAGCCAGTAGGACAGCGCCCGCGTCCACATCCTGCCGGGGCGGTGGACGACGGCCGCGGCGGTGCCGTGCGCGGGCAGGGTCGGCGCGCTCATCAGTCCACCAGGGTCCGACCGGTGAGCCGCAGGAAGACGTCCTCCAGCGTGCTGCGGCGCACCAGGCTCGACAGCGGCTCGACGCCGCGCTGGTGCAGGGCGGCGGTCGCGGCGTCCCCGTCGTCGGTGTACAGCAGGAGCCGGTCGGGCAGCACCTCGACCCGCTCCGCCAGACCGTCGACGGCGGCGGCCAGCGGGGCGTGGTCGTCGACGGCGAACCGCAGCTCGAGCACCTCCCGGGTCGAGTACTGCTCGATGAGCGAGCGCGGAGAGCCCTCGGCGACGATCCGGCCGCGGTCCATGACGACGAGCCGGTCGCACAGCTGCTCCGCCTCGTCCATGTAGTGCGTGGTGAGCACAAGGGTGACGCCGGAGCGCTTGAGTCGGAACAGCCGGTCCCACAGGGCGTGCCGGGCCTGCGGGTCGAGCCCGGTGGTCGGCTCGTCGAGCAGGAGGATCTCCGGGGCGTTGACGAGTGACCGCGCGATCGTCAGCCGCCGCTTCATCCCGCCGGACAGCGGCTCCACCTTGGCGCCGGCACGCTCGGTGAGCTGGGCGAACTCGAGCAGCTCACGGGCGCGCTCACGCACCAGGGCGCGGGGCAGCCCGAAGTAGCGGCCGTAGACGAGGATGTTCTCCTCGACCGTCAGCTCCTCGTCGAGGGTGTCCCGCTGCGGGACGACGCCGAGCCTGGCGCGGATGGCGGGCCCGTCGGTGCGCGGGTCCATCCCGAGGATCCGCAGGTCACCACCGGACGGCGGGGACACGCAGCCGATCATCCGCATCGTCGAGGACTTCCCGGCGCCGTTCGGCCCGAGGAAGCCGAACGCCTCGCCGCGATGAACCTGGACGTCGATCCCGTCGACGGCGGTGAAGTCGCCGAACCGCTTGGTCAGGTTCCGGGCCTCGATGAGCACGTCGGCGTCCCCGGACGGAGGTGGTGAACCGGCCCCGGCAGGTCTCGCCTCGCTGCTCGCCTCGACGGGTGGTCGCACGGTTCCGCACCCTAACCCCGGGGCCCGACATCCCGCGAAGGCGTTTCCCCGTCCCGCCCTCGGACGCCGATCCGGTCCACGAGACCGTCCTCGTTGGTCACTATTCGGTAACGATGGCCTTCCCTGGTCTGCCCCCCCGATCACGCACCAAACCGCAGGTCAGCCGCGGACCGCAGCCCGCCGGACGGGTCCCGCTGCCCGGGCTCACCGACTTGGGCGGGCACGCGAGCACCGCCTACGGTTTACCCGCCCATGACCATTCGGGGCGACATCCGTCCGGCTGCGCGCGTCGGTCGCGCGTGACGGGAGGCCGTGCCTCGTTCAAACCGAAGGGACCATGATGAGCGCACGAACACGCCGCCGCGGCGTGATGGCAGTGACCGGTGGAGCGCTGGCTCTGGTGCTCGCCGCCTGTGGAGACGGCGGCGACGGCAACGGCACCGCCGAGGGCGGCGAGGGCCGTCTCGCCGAGCTGCAGGAGGCCGGCACCATCACCGTCGGCTTCGCCGGTGAGGCGCCGTACAGCTTCATGAACGACGAGGGCGAGCTGGTGGGCGCCTCGGTCGCGCTCCAGGAGCGCATCTGGGGCGAGCTGGGCATCGACAACATCGAGGGTGTGCAGGCCGAGTTCGGCCAGCTCATCCAGGGGCTGAACGCCGGCCGCTTCGACATCGTCGCCGCCGGCATGTCGATCCTGCCGGACCGGTGCGAGCAGGCGCTGTTCTCCGACCCGGAGTTCCAGTACACGACCGCCCTGCTCGTCGAGGCCGGCAACCCGCACGGCCTGACGAACATGCAGTCGATCGCCGAGTCCGACGTCACGATGGCCGCCATGCGCGGGGCGATCGAGGCCGACTACGCCAACGACCTCGGGATCGAGCCGGTCCTGGTCGGCGACCCGCAGGACGGCATGGACGCCGTGACGAGCGGTCGTGCGGACGTCTTCGCCCTGACCGGGATCTCGCTGAACTGGATGGTCGAGAACTCCGGCACGGACGCCGTCGAGGTGACCGACTCGTTCGTCGCCGAGATCGACGGCGTCAAGCAGTACGGCGCCGGCGGCACCGTGTTCCGCCAGGAGGACGAGGAGCTGCGCGACGCCTACAACGAGCACCTCGCGGACATCGTCGGCGACGAGGAGACCTACCTCGACGTCGTCGGCGAGTGGGGGTTCACCGCCGAGGAGCGGCCGACCGGGGAGTTCACCACCGAGGAGCTCTGCGCCGGCGAGATCGGGTAGGCACCCGACACCATGAGCGACAACCTCACCGCACTGGAGACGATGCTGCCGAGGTTGGCTGACGGGTTGCTCGTCACCCTGCAGCTGACCGTCGGCGGTGCCACGCTGGCATTCGTCATCGCAGTGGCCCTGGGCCTGGCCGCGCGCCACCACAGCACGGTGGTGCGCGGCCCGGCCCGGGTGCTCATCGAGTTCTTCCGCGGCACGTCACTGCTCGTCCAGCTGTTCTGGCTGTTCTACGTCATGCCCCAGCTCGGGCTGACCCTGAGCTCGCTGTTCACCGGCGTCCTCGCCCTGGGCCTGAACTACGGCGCGTACGGCGCCGAGGTGGTGCGCGGGGCGATCAACTCTGTCCCCAAGGGCCAGTGGGAGGCGGCGGTGGCCCTCAGCCTGTCGCCGGTGCGGCGGATGAGGAAGGTGATCTGGCCGCAGGCGTGGGCGATCATGATCCCGTCCCTGAGCAACCTCGCGGTGATGCTGCTCAAGGGCACTGCGGTTGCCTACGTCATCCTCATGCACGACATCACGTTCGTCACCGAGCAGCTGCGCCAGCGGACCAACGACACGTTCTTCTCCTACGGCGTCGGGATGGTGATGTACTTCGCCATCGCCTACCTGATCGTGCTGCTGGCCAACGCGCTGGAGATCCGGGCGAAGAACCGGCTCGGCACCGGTCCGCCGCTGCGGGACGTCTTCCGGCCACGGGACCCGGCCGCGCACGCGGGCGAGGTGACGTGATGGGTGACATCTGGAGCTGGGAGCGCGCCGCCGAGGTGCTCCCGATGCTGCTCGAGTCCTTCGTCGAGGTGACGCTGCTGGCGACCGTGGTGGGGTCGGCGATCGCCGCCGTCCTCGGGCTCGTGGTCGCCGTCATGCGCCGGTCGGCCCCGGCGCTGGTCGCCAAGCCCGTGCACGCCGTGATGGAGTTCATCCGGATGACGCCCATCGTCATCCAGCTGCTCTTCGTCTACTACACGTTCCCGACCTGGCCGCCGCTGTGGATCGGGATCGGCGTCCTCGGGGTGCACTACGCCACGTACATGGCCGAGGTGTACCGCTCCGGGATCGACGCCGTCCCGAAGGGCCAGTGGGAGGCCGCGACCGCGCTGTCGCTGCCGCGGCGGCGCACCTGGGTGCGGGTCGTCATCCCGCAGGCGCTGCGCACCACGCTGCCCGCGCTCGGGACGTGGGTGATCTCGATGTTCAAGGACACACCGTTCCTCATCGTGATCTCGGTGCTCGAGATGGTCGCTCGGGCCGAGCTGTACGGATCCCGCACCTTCGTGTACATCGAGGCCTTCACGCTGGCAGGCCTCATCTTCCTGGCCGCCAGCTACCCCACCTCCGTGGGCCTGCGAAAACTGGAGGCACGTCTTGCCCGCTACTGATACCGGCACTCCGGTCATCACGTTCGACGACGTCGTCAAGAGGTTCGGTCGCACCACCGTGCTCGACGGCCTGAACTTCCAGGTCGACAAGGGCGAACGGGTGACCCTGATCGGGCCCAGCGGGTCCGGCAAGACGACGATCCTGCGACTCGTGATGACGTTGGAGGACCTGACCGACGGCTACATCTACATCGACGGCGAGCCGTTCACCTACGAGCAGCGCAACGGACGGCGCGTCCGCCGCAAGCCGAAGGACGTGGCGAGGATCGCCCAGCGGATCGGGATGGTGTTCCAGCAGTTCAACCTGTTCCCGAACATGACGGTGATCGAGAACATCGTCGAGGCGCCCATCCACGTCCTGGGCCAGTCCAAGGAGGAGGCCGTGACCCGCGGCACGGAGCTGCTGGACCTGGTCGGGCTGGCGGACAAGGCCGACGAGCACCCCACCCGGCTGTCCGGCGGTCAGCAGCAGCGGGTCGCGATCGCCCGCGCACTGGCGATGGACCCGGAGATCCTGCTGCTCGACGAGGTGACCTCCGCCCTCGACCCCGAGCTCGTCGGCGACGTGCTCAACGTGCTGCGGAACATCGCGCAGACGACCGACATCACGATGCTCATCGTCACCCACGAGATGCAGTTCGCCCAGGAGGTCTCGCACCGGGTGCTGATGTTCGACCAGGGCCGGATCATCGAGGACGCCCCGCCGGACGTGATGTTCTCCTCCCCCCAGGAGCAGCGGACCAAGGACTTCCTCAAGGCAGTGCTGTAGCGGTGCCGGTGGGCTCACGCCGGAGCTTCGGTGCGGCGCAGGGCCAGCACGGCCACCGGGACGAGCAGCGCCCCGGCAGCGAGGGTCAGCACCGGGTAGCCGCCGGTGGCGAGCACGGGCCCGGCCAGGGCCCCCGCGGCGGCCCCTGCCAGCCCCATGACGAGGTCGGAGGCGCCCTGCACACCGGTGCGGGCGGCGTCCGGGACCGACTCGGACAGCAGCGTCGACCCACCGACGAGGGTGCCGGACCAGCCGAGGCCGAGCAGGAACAACGAGACCCCGACCGCCAGGTGGTCCTGCGGGGAGGCGAGCGCACCGAGCACCACGGAGACGGCCAGGACCGCCAGGCCGGTGACGATCGTCTGCACCCGCCCGAACCGGTCGGACAGCCAGCCCATCACCGGGCTCAGCGCGTACATCCCGGCGACGTGCACGCTGATGACGACGCCGACGACGGTCAGCGAGGCCCCGTGGTGGTTCAGGTGCACCGGGGTCATCACCATCACCCCGACCATCACCGCGTGGCCGACCGCGATGGCGGCCATCCCGAGCCGGGCCCGCGGAGCGGCGTTCACGGTGCGCAGCGTCTCCCGCAGGCTCGGACGCGGCCGGTGCGGCACGACGCCGTGGGCCTGGTGGGCCGCGCGCGCCGCGTGCAACGGGTCGGGCCGCAGCAGCAGACCGACCGCGAGCGCCGCGGTGAGGAACGAGACCACCGAGAACAGGTACGGGCCGACGAGGGACGGCAGGCCCAGCGACACGCCGAGCCGGCCGCCGACGCCGGACAGGTTGGGGCCGGCGACGGCGCCGATCGTGGTGGCCCAGACGACGACGGACAGGGCGCGCCCGCGGGTGGCCGCGGAGGACGCGTCGGTGGCGGCGTACCGGGCCTGCAGGTTGGACGCCGTCCCGCCGCCGAACAGGGCGGCGGCCACGAGCAGCAGCGGGAAGGAGGACACCACGCCGGCGACGACGGCGAGCGCGGCACCGAGCAGGCCGAGGCCGTAGCCCAGGGCGAGGGCCCCGCGGCGTCCCAGCCGGTCCGCTGCCCGGGCCAGCGGCAGCGCGAGCAGGGCGGCTCCGAGCACGGTGAAGGTCTGGGCGAACCCGGCCAGGGACGTCGACCCGGACACCTGCTCGGCGAGCAGGCCGCCAACGGCGATACCGCTGGCCACCCCGACCCCGCCGAGGACCTGGCTGGTGACGAGCACCCGCACCGTGCGGGTCTGCACGGGGGCGAGCTGGGCCTGTGCCGCCTCGGCCGAGCGCTCCTGGGTGCTCACCGGCGCGCGGCCCGTGGCTCGCGCCCGAGCCGCCGCTCGGCAGGGACCTGCATGTGCTCGCAGACGGCCGCCCACACGTCCCGGGGGCGGACGCCGTCCTCGAGGGCCTGGCGGGCGGTGCGCTCGCCGAGGTCGGCGATCACCTGGTCCCCGGCCAGGGTCCGGGCGTAGTCGGGCCCGAACTCGTCGTCCATGAGCCGCCAGAAGTCGGAGTGCCGCACCACGGCAGGATCGCACGGCGGCTCCCCCCACCTGGGCATCGGGGCACGCCCTGTCGGTGCCGGAGGCGACAATCGGCGGGTGCTCGACGTCCTGGACCGGTTCTCCCCGGCGACCCGCGAGTGGTTCCGCGGGGCGTTCGCGGCGCCCACCCCGGCCCAGGAGGGCGCCTGGACGGCGGTCGCCGGCGGCGACCACGCGCTGGTCGTCGCCCCGACGGGCTCGGGCAAGACGCTGTCGGCGTTCCTGTGGGCCCTGGACCGGGTCCTCACCGCGGAGGCGCCCACCGACCGCGAGCACCGTTGCCGGGTCCTGTACGTCTCGCCGCTCAAGGCGCTGGCCACCGACGTCGAGCGCAACCTGCGAGCCCCGCTGACGGGGATCCGGCACGCGGCGGCCCGGCTGGGCCAGCAGGTGCCGCAGGTGCGGGTCGCCCTGCGCTCCGGCGACACCCCCGCTGACGAGCGCCGCGCCCTCACCCGGACCCCTCCGGACGTGCTGATCACCACCCCGGAGTCGCTGTTCCTGCTGCTCACCTCCCGGGCGCGTGAGGTGCTCGCCGGGGTGGAGACGGTGATCGTCGACGAGGTGCACGCACTCGCCGGGTCGAAGCGGGGCGCGCACCTGGCGCTGTCCCTGGAGCGGTTGGACGCGCGGCTGGCACGCCCGGCGCAGCGGATCGGGCTGTCCGCGACAGTGCGTCCGGTCGAGGAGGTGGCCCGGTTCCTCGGGGGCGCCCGCCCGCCCGGTGACGGGAGCGCCGGCGGACGGCGGGTGGTCGTCGTCCAGCCCCCGGCGGACAAGCGGATCGAGGTGGACGTCGTCGTCCCGGTCCCGGACATGGGCGAGCTCGGCCAGGTCACCGAGGACCTCACCGGCCCGGCCGCCGGGCCGGAGCGGCGGACGTCGATCTGGCCGCACGTCGAGGAGCGGGTGGTCGACCTCGTCGCGGCGCACTCCTCGACCCTGGTGTTCGCCAACTCCCGCCGGTTGGCCGAGCGGCTCACCGCCCGGCTCAACGAGGTGTGGGCCGAGCGGCAGGGGGACGACGGGCAGCCGGACCGCGACCCGCCGGCGGTGCTGGCCCGCGCCCACCACGGGTCGGTGTCCAGGGAGCAGCGCAGGCTCATCGAGGAGGACCTGAAGTCCGGCCGGCTGCCGGCGGTGGTCGCCACCTCGAGCCTCGAGCTCGGCATCGACATGGGCGCCGTGGACCTCGTCGTCCAGGTGGAGTCCCCGCCGAGCGTGGCCAGCGGCCTGCAGCGGGTCGGGCGCGCCGGTCACCAGGTCGGTGCCGTCAGCCGGGGGGTGGTGTTCCCGAAGTACCGCGCCGACCTCGTGCAGACCGCGGTCGTCGTCGAGCGGATGCGCTCCGGCCAGATCGAGGCGCTGCGGCTGCCGACGACGCCGCTGGACGTGCTCGCCCAGCACGTGGTGGCGATGACGGCGATGGACGACTGGACGGTGGACGACCTGCTGGAGACGACGCGCCGGGCGGCGCCGTTCGCCGGCCTCACCCGCGGCGTGCTGGAGTCCGTGCTCGACATGCTGTCGGGGCGCTACCCGAGCGACGAGTTCGCCGAGCTGCGCCCCCGGATCGTGTGGGACCGCGTCGCCGGGGTGCTCTCCGGGCGTCCCGGCGCCCAGCGGCTCGCGGTGACCAGCGGCGGGACGATCCCGGACCGGGGGCTGTACGGGGTCTTCCTGGCCACCGGCGAGGGCCCGGGCCGGCGGGTCGGTGAGCTCGACGAGGAGATGGTCTACGAGTCACGGGTCGGGGACGTGTTCACCCTCGGCACGAGCACGTGGCGGATCGAGGACATCACCCACGACCGGGTGCTCGTCACCCCGGCACCCGGCCAGCCGGGCAAGCTGCCGTTCTGGCACGGGGACGCCCTCGGCCGGCCGGCCGAGCTCGGCCGGGCCCTCGGCGGCTTCGTCCGGGAGGTGCTGTCCCTGGACGGCGAGGCCGCGCGGGCGCGGGTCGGCGCGGCCGGGTTGGACGAGTGGGCCACCGACAACCTGCTGGCCTACCTCGCCGAGCAGGCCGGGGCGACCGGGCACGTGCCGGACGACCGGACCGTCGTGGTGGAGCGGTTCCGCGACGAGCTGGGCGACTGGCGGGTCGTGGTCCACTCCCCTCTCGGCGCGCAGGTGCACGGACCGTGGGCGCTGGCGGTGGCGGCCCGGATGCGCGAGCGGCACGGCGTCGACGTGCAGGCGATGCCCGCCGACGACGGGATCGTGCTGCGCCTGCCCGACCTCGACCTGGAGGACGGCTCGGCGCCCGACGTCGTGGACTGCCTGCTGCTGGCGCCCGAGGAGGTCGAGCAGCTCGTCACCGACCAGCTCGGCGGGTCGGCCCTGTTCGCGGCCAGGTTCCGTGAGTGCGCCGCCCGGGCCCTGCTGCTGCCACGCCGGCGCCCCGACCGCCGTCAGCCGCTGTGGCAGCAGCGGCAGCGGGCCGCGCAGCTGCTCGAGGTCGCCAGCCGCTACCCGTCGTTCCCGATCGTGCTGGAGGCGGTGCGCGAGGTGCTCCAGGACGTCTTCGACGTCCCCGGTCTGGTCGCGCTCATGCGCGACCTCGCCGCGCGCCGGGTCCGGGTGGTGGAGGTGACGACCGACCAGCCCTCGCCGTTCGCCCGGTCCCTGCTGTTCGGCTACGTCGCGCAGTTCCTCTACGAGGGCGACTCCCCGCTGGCCGAGCGGCGGGCCGCGGCGCTGGCGCTCGACCCGTCCCTGCTCGCCGAGCTGCTCGGCCGCGGCGAGGGAGCGGCGCTGGCGGACCTGCTGGACCCGGCGGCGGTCGACCGCACCCACGCCGAGCTCCAGCGGCTGGCCCCCGAGCGCCGGGCCCGGGACGCCGAGGACGTCGCCGACCTGCTGCGGGTGCTCGGTCCGCTCAGCACGCAGGAGGTGGCCGACCGGTCGGTCGAGGGCGCGGACGTCGTGCGCTGGCTCACCGGGCTGGCGGCCACCCGCCGGGTGATCCAGGTCCGGGTCGCGGGCCAGGACCGGTGGGCGGCGGTCGAGGACGCCGGGCGGCTGCGGGACGCGCTCGGCGTCCCCCTGCCGGTGGGGGTCCCGGAGGCGTTCACCGCGCCGGTCGCCGACCCGGTCGCGGACCTGGTGGCCCGCTACGCGCGCACCCACGTGCCGTTCACCGCGGCCGCGGTCGCGGCGCGGCTCGGTGTCGGCGTCGCCGTCGTGACCGACGCGCTGGCCAGGTTGGAGCGGGCCGGCCGGGTGGTCTCCGGGGAGCTGCTGCCGCCGGAGTCCCGGCGCGCCCTGGACGAGCACCCGGGCGCGCCGGACTGGTGCGACGCCGAGGTGCTGCGGGTGCTGCGACGCCGGTCACTGGCGGCGTTGCGGGCCGAGGTCGAGCCGGTGCCGCCGCGGGCACTGGCCCGGTTCCTGCCCGCCTGGCAGGGCGTCGGGTCGACCAGCCGCGGGCTGCGGGGGGTGGACGGCGTGCTGCGGGTCGCCGAGCAGCTCGCGGGGGCGGTGCTGCCGGCCAGCGCCCTGGAGACGCTGGTCCTGCCGTCGCGGGTGCAGGGGTACTCCCCCGCGATGCTCGACGAGCTGACCGCCGCCGGGGAGGTGCTGTGGTGCGGGCACGGCGCGCTGCCCGGGCACGACGGGTGGGTGTCGCTGCACCTGGCCGAGACGGCGGCGCTCACCCTGCCCGGGCCCGACGACGCCTTCGAGCCGGGTCCGGCGCACCGGGCGGTGCTCGACGCCCTCGCCGGGGGCGGTGCCTACTTCTTCCGGGGGCTGTCCGACGCGGTGGGGTCCACGGACGACGCGGCGCTCACCGAGGTGCTGTGGGACCTGCTGTGGGCCGGGTACCTGACCAACGACACCCTCGCGCCGCTGCGGGCCCGGCTGTCCGGGGGCCGCACGGCGCACCCGGGCCGGCGGCCCGCGCCGCGGGCCCGGTACGGGCGGCGTCCGGCCCTGCCGAGCCGGCAGGGCCCACCGTCGGCCGCGGGCCGCTGGTCGGCGCTGCCCGCCGTGTCCGGTGACGCGACGTCGCGGGCGCACGCGACCGCCGAGGTGCTGCTCGACCGGCACGGGGTGCTGACCCGCGGCGCCGTGGCCGCGGAGCGGATCGCCGGCGGGTTCGCCGGGGTGTACCGGGTGCTGGCCGCGATGGAGGAGGCGGGCCGGGTCCGGCGCGGCTACTTCGTCGAGGGTCTCGGCGCGGCCCAGTTCGCCACCGCCGGGGCGGTGGACCGGTTGCGGGCCGGGGCAGACACCGACGCGGTGGCGAGTGCCGACCCGGCAGCGGGTGCCGTCGTCCTGGCGGCGGGTGCCGTCGTCCTGGCAGCGGCGGACCCGGCCAACCCCTACGGCGCGGCGCTGGGGTGGCCCGAGCGCGAGCAGTCGCTGAGCACCGGGCACAAGCCGGGCCGCAAGGCCGGCGCGCTCGTCGTCCTCGTCGACGGCCGGCTGGTCCTGTACGTCGAGCGCGGCGGCCGCTCCCTGCTCACCTGGAGCGAGGAGCCGGGCGAGCTGCGGGCCGCCGCGGACGGCCTCGCCCGCGCCGTCCGGGACGGCGCGCTAGGCCGGCTCACCGTCCAGCGCACCGACGGTGAGGGCGTGCTCACCGGGGGCCACCCGCTGGCGGGCGCGCTGGAGGCCGCCGGGTTCCACGCCACCCCTCGGGGGCTGCGGCTGCGGGCCTGACCCCGGCTCGGCCCTGCGCCAGAGGCTCGAGGCACTCGGCCCCTGGGTGGAGCGCTCGCCGTCAGGCGGCCTCGTCCGCCGGGTCGTACCGGCCCGAGCGCGCGAGCCCGTTGAGCCGGGCTCGCCGCAGTAGCGCCTGCTGGGCGGCCGCGACGTTCTCCGGCCGACCGGCCCAGGTGCGCAGTGCGGTCTGCTGCAGCGCGCGGCCGTAGCTGAAGCTCAGCTCCCAGGGCGCACCGCCGATCCGGTTCATCAGCGACAGGTGGTGGGTGGCCTCGGGCTCGGTCTGCCCGCCGGACAGGAACGCGATGCCGGGGACAGCCGCCGGCACGTGCCGCAGCATGACCCGCAGCGTCGCCTCGGCGACCTCCTGGGGTCCGGCCCGGTGCTCGGCCTGCAGCCCGGAGATGACCATGTTGGGCTTCAGGACCATGCCCTCGAGGACCACCCGGTGGGCGTGCAGCTGGCTGAACACGGCAGCCAGCACCTCCTCGGTGACCTCCGCGCACCGCTCGATCGAGTGGTCGCCGTCCATCAGCACCTCCGGCTCGACGACCGGTACCAGCCCCGCCTCCTGGGCCAGCGCCGCGTAGCGGGCCAGCGCGTGGGCGTTGGCGTGGACGCCGAACGGCGTGGGGACGTCGGGCGAGACGTCGATCACCGCCCGCCACTTGGCGAACCGGGCGCCCATCTCGACGTACTCGGCGAACCGGTCCCGCAGGCCGTCCAGGCCCTCGGTGACCCGCTCACCGGGGAACCCGGCGAGCGCCTTGGCCCCCTTGTCCACCTTAATCCCGGGGACGATCCCGGCGCGCTCGATGACGGTGGCCATCGGGACGCCGTCCGAGGTCTGCTGCCGCAGGGTCTCGTCGAAGAGGATGACCCCGCCGATGTGCTCGCCCAGGCCGGGGGTGGTGAAGAGCAGCTCCCGGTAGGCGCGGCGGTTCTCCTCGGTCGACGCGACCGAGACCGCCGCGAACCGCTTGGCGATCGTCGGGCTCGACTCGTCCGCCGCGAGAATGCCCTTGCCCGGAGCGACCATGGCCCGGGCGACGTGCTCCAGCTGCGAGATGTCCATGCCCCCACCCTGCGCCGCGCCGGCGGCGGGGGTCCAGGGACGATGGTCACCGGGTTTCGGCGGGGCCAGCCCGCAGGAGGGGCCGCCCGGCACGGGCCGCCCAGCACACCGGAGGGGTGAGGTGAGGATGCCCGAGGCGGACGTCGTCTGGCGCACCGCGCGGCGCCTCGACCAGGCGCTGGCCGGGCGCGAGCTGGTGCGCGTCGACCTGCGCTGGCCCTCGCTGGCCACGGTGAACCTGACCGGGCGCCGGGTCGACGCGGTGGCCAGCACCGGCAAGCACGTCCTGGTGCGGATCGCGGCGGCCCCGGGCGCACCCGCGGTGACGCTGCACAGCCACCTGCGGATGGACGGCTCGTGGCACGTCCACCGCACCGGGCAGGGACGGGCGGCGGGCGGGCCGGCGTCCGGCGTCCGGGCCGTGCTGGCGAACCGGGAGTGGACGGCGGTCGGCCACGACCTCGGCATGCTGGACCTGGTGGCGACCGCCGAGGAGGAGACGCTCGTCGGCCACCTGGGCCCCGACGTCCTCGGTCCGACCTGGGACGCGGTGACCGCGGCGGAGAACCTGGCCGCCGACCCGGGGCGCCCGGTCGGGGAGGCGCTGCTGGACCAGCGGGTGCTGGCCGGCGTGGGGACGTTCTTCATGGCCGAGGTGCTGTTCGTGCTCGGCGTCACCCCGTGGACGCCGGTCGGCTCGCTGGCCGACCCGCGGGTGGTGGTCGACCGGGTCCGCGACATGATCGCGCTCAGCGCCCGGTCGGCGCTCCAGACCACGACCGGGGACAGCCGGCCGGGCAGGCGGCAGTACGTGCACGCGCGGGCAGGGCGGCCGTGCCGCCGGTGCGGGACGACGGTGCGGGTGGCGCCGCTCGGTGCAGCGCCGCAGGAGCGGGTCGCGTTCTACTGCCCGCACTGCCAGCACGGACCGCTGCCGGGCGGTCCCGTCGAGTAGCCGGGCTCACAGGCTGCCGGGGCTCAGGGACTGCCGGGCTCAGGGGACGCCGGCTCCGACGAGACCACCGGAGGCCATCCCGTCCGCCAGGTCGACCGGGACCGTGTCCGGTACGGACAGCGGCTGCAGGTCGGTGCCCTCGCTGAGGGCCACCCGCTCGGTCACCTCACGCAGCACGATCGACATGGGGACGTCGAGGGCGCCGCAGATCGAGGACAGCAGCTCCGAGGAGGCCTCCTTCTGCCCGCGCTCGACCTCCGAGAGGTAGCCGAGGGAGACACGCGCGGCGGACGACACCTCGCGCAGGGTGCGACCCTGGCGCTGGCGAGCGTCGCGGAGGACGTCGCCGATCTCGCGACGGAGCAGGACCACGACACGCCTCCCCTCCCCGGGCTTCTTGCCTGCCGGATCGGCACCACGGTACCCCGACGGGGGGACGGTGAGCGCGCGGTCCGCTGGGTGAGCACGGTTCGGTACCACGTACGGCTCAACTCCCGGAGCACCAACGGTGTTCCGGGAGCTGAGCCGCACAGGAACTGCCGACTGCGCAGGTGGCTACGGCCGGGCCGTCTCCAGGGTGTAGGAGCCCGAGCCGGAGTAGGAGTACACCTCCCAGTAGTACGAGCCGGCGGTGCCCGAGTAGCTGATCGTCTCCGTCGACGTCACCGACTCGCTGCGGGCGACGACCACCCAGCGCGAGCCGTTCCACTTGTACAGGTACAGGTCGAAGTCGGCGCTGGACGGGCCGGTGAGGCAGCCGACGTGGGTGCCGGAGGTCCCCGAGGAGTAGTAGGTGCCGTTCGGCTGGATGTCGTAGTCGCCCCTGCCGGACAGCGTGCCGGTGTAGGTGGCCGTGGTGGCGTCGCACCCGGACGGCGCGGGCGTGCCGCCGCCCCCGGACCCGGTCAGCGGCGAGTACACCAGCCGGTTCGGCGAGCCGGAGCCGATCCCGGTGAGCACCCCCGTCGTGGCGGTGCTGGTGATCGCGTCGGTCACGGTGGCGGGGCTCGCGCCGGTGCTGCCCTGCAGGTAGAGGGCGGCCACGCCGGCGACGTGCGGGCTGGCCATCGACGTCCCGCTGATGGTGTTCGTCGCGGTGTTCGAGGTGTGCCAGGCGGAGGTGATCGAGCTGCCGGGGGCGAACACGTCGAGACAGCTGCCGTAGTTCGAGAAGCTCGCGCGGGCGTCGCTGCTCGTGGTGGCGCCCACGGTCACCGCGTTCGGCACCCGGGCCGGGGAGCTGTTGCAGGCGTTCTGGTTGTCGTTGCCGGCGGCGACCACGTACGTGACGCCGGCCGAGATCGACCGGTTGACGGCGTCGTCCAGCGCGGTCGACGCACCACCGCCGAGGCTCATGTTCGCCACCGACGGGCCGGACCGGTTCGCCGTGACCCAGTCGACGCCGGCGATGACACCGGAGTTCGTGCCGCTGCCCTGGCAGTCCAGCACCCGGACGGGGACGATCGTGACGCCCTTGGCCACGCCGTAGGTCGAGCCCCCGACGGTGCCGGCCACGTGCGTGCCGTGCCCGTTGCAGTCGTCGGTGCCCCGGCCGTCGTTGACGGCGCTGTAGCCGGAGGTCACCCGGCCGCCGAAGTCCGCGTGCCCGGCGCGCACACCGGTGTCGATGACGTACGCCTTCACGCCGGCGCCGGTCGGCGTGTACGTGTACGTGCCGTTGAGCGGCAGGTTGCGCTGGTCGATCCGGTCCAGGCCCCAGGTGGCGTCGTTCTGCGTCGTGCTGGCCTGCACCACCTGGTCCACCTCGACGTAGGCCACCTGCGGGTCGTCCTGCACCCTGGCGAGCTGGGCGGGGGTCATCCGCGCCGCGTAGCCCTTGATCGCGGACCGGTACTCGCGCTGCACCGTCGCGCCGTGCCCGCGGGCCCGGTCGGCGGCGGCCCGGACTCCGGAGGGGCTGACGTCGTCGTCGAGGACGACGATGTACTGGCCGGGGACCGCCCGAGCAGAGGGCGCGGCTTTGACCGGTGCCTGACGCTGGGACTGGGAGACGCCCGGTGGCTCGTCCGGCGCCGCCGACGGTGCCGCGGTGGCGGCAGCGACCGGCGCGCCGAGCAGCGCCGCGAGCCCGACGGCGGCGATGACCGCCCGGACCCGCACTGTGCTTCTCACATGGACCTCCTGGTAGGTGCCGGCCCCCCGGCGGACCCTCCGCCACCGGCCAGGCGGACCTTAGGAGCAATCCGGACAACTCCACCAGACTGGAGTTTCACGCTGCGTAGTGCTATACGCACCCACCGCAACCCACTGCCGTCCGATCTCTGGAGGCCTTCCGGGGTCTCGACCCGCGTCGAGACCCGGGAAAGTCTCCAGAGATCGCGCAGTTACGGGCGGGTGGCGGTGGTGAGGAGGAGCGTGAGAGCGAGGTCGACCGTGGCTGCACGGACGGCGGCACGGTCGCCGGGCAGGTGCTCGCCGAGCACCTGGGAGGTGCGGTCGGTGGCGACGGCGACGTAGACCGTACCGGGCGGCCGGCCGTCAGCGGGGTCGGGTCCGGCGACGCCGGTGGTGGCGACGCCGATGTCGGCGTCGAGCCGCTCCCGCACCCCGCGGGCCATCTGCGTGGCCACCTGCGGGTCGACGGCGCCGGCGCGGCGCAGCAGCCCGGCGTCCACGCCGAGCAGGGAGGCCTTGAGGTCGCTGGCGTAGGCGACCACCCCGCCGCGCAGCACGTCCGAGGCGCCAGGGACGTCGGCCAGCCGGGCGGCCACCAGGCCGGCGGTGAGCGACTCGGCCACCGCGACGGTGAGACCGGCGGCCCGGCAGGCGGCGACGACGTCCGCCGGCTCGGTCACCGCGGTCACGTCCCGCTCTGGCGTTGGGCCTTCTTCCTCGCCGTCCGGGCGCTGTGCCGCCGCAGGTGCAGCGCCGCGTAGACGTACGCCACCCCGGTGGCCACGGTGACCGCGACGGCCGCGAGCATCACCCACCACGCCACCGTGGTGGCCCAGGTACCGAACCACTCCTGCAGGGGCAGCAGGTAGAGCCCGATCGCCGTGGCCTGCAGCACGGTCTTGATCTTCCCGCCGCTGGAGGCCGGCATCACGCCGTGCCGGATGACCACGAAGCGCAGGGCAGTGATCCCCAGCTCCCGGGCCAGGATCACGACCGTGACCCACCAGGGCAGCTCACCGAGCACGGACAGCGTGACCAGCGCCGCGCCGATGAGCGCCTTGTCGGCGATGGGGTCGGCCACCTTGCCGAAGTCGGTGACGAGGTTGCGCCGCCGCGCCAGCTCGCCGTCCACCCGGTCGGTGAGGATCGCGACGGAGAACGCGGCCCAGGCGCCGAGTCGCCACCCCGTCTGGTCGCCCCCGTCGTACGCGAGCAGCCAGACGAACAAGGGCACCAGGGCGATCCGGACGACGGTCAGGGCGTTCGGCAGGTTCCACGCGCTGGGCGCCGTGGCGGCGTCCGCGAGGTGGTCGTGGTCGGCGGTCACGCGCCGGCTCCCGGTTCGGCGAGCAGGTCCACGCCCTCGCTGCCGACGACGCGCGCGGTGACGAGGTCGCCCACCGGCACCGGCCCGGTCAGCCGGGTCACGCCGTCCACGTCGGGTCCCTGGTGCGCCGCCCGGCCGACCGGCTCGCCGTCCTCGACCTCCTCGACGAGCACCTCGACCAGCGAGCCCACCCGCTCCTCCGCCCGCTGTGCGGTGAGCTCCTCGACCAGCCGGGAGACGTGGTCCACCCGGGCGGCGATCTCGGCCTCGTCGAGCTTGCCGTCGAGACCGGCGGCCTCCGTGCCCTCCTCGTCGGAGTAGCCGAACACGCCCACGACGTCGAGACGGGCTGCGACCAGGAATCGCTCGAGCTCGGCGAGGTCCTCCTCGCTCTCCCCCGGGAAGCCGACGATCACGTTCGAGCGCACCCCCGCCTCCGGTGCCCGGCGACGCACGTCGTCCAGCAGGCCGAGGAACTCCTGCGTGCCGCCGAACCTGCGCATCCGCCGCAGCACCGTCGGCGAGGAGTGCTGGAAGGACAGGTCGAAGTACGGGACGACGCCGGGCACGGAGGTCATCGCGTCCAGCAGCCCGGGGCGCACCTCGGCGGGCTGCAGGTAGGAGACCCGCACCCGCTCCAGCCCCTCGACGGCGGCGAGCTCGGGCAGCAGCGCCTCCAGCAGCCGGACGTCGCCGAGGTCCTTGCCGTAGGAGGTCGAGTTCTCGCTGACCAGGTAGACCTCGCGGACCCCCTGACCGGCCAGCCAGCGCGCCTCGTCGAGGACCTCGGCCGGACGCCGGGACACGAACGCCCCCCGGAACGCCGGGATCGCGCAGAACGAGCACCTCCGGTCGCAGCCGGTGGCGAGCTTCAGCGGCGCCCACGGCCGCCCGTCCAGCCGGCGCCGGACGACGCGCGGCCCGGACGCGGGTGCGACCCCGTCCGGGAGGTCACCGGCCACCGCCCGCCCGGCCTGCCGCTCGGCCGGGGCGACCGGCAGCAGCCGCCGCCGGTCCGCAGGGGTGTGGGACGCCGGACGCTCACCGCGCAGGACGGCGGCCAGGTGGTCGGAGAGCCCGGCGTAGGAGTCGAAGCCGAGGACGGCGTCCGCCTCGGGGAGCGCGTCGGCCAGCTGGGTGCCGTACCGCTCGGCCAGGCACCCGACAGCGACGACGGCGCGAGTCCGACTCGCGCCGTCGTCCTTGAGCCCGGCGGCCTCGAGCAGCGCGTCGACAGAGTCCTTCTTCGCCTGCTCGACGAAACCGCAGGTGTTGACCACCACGACGTCCGCGGCGGCGGGGTCCGCCGCGAGGCGCCACCCGGCCTGTGCCAGCCGACCGGCCAGCTCCTCGGAGTCCACCTCGTTGCGGACGCACCCGAGGGTCACCAGGGCCGCGGAACGAGACGTCTCGGTCGCGGCAGCCACACCCCACAGACTACGGCGTCAACTCACCTGCCCGTGCGTCTGTCAGTTCGTGTGCCAGTTCGTCTGTCAGTGCGCCGTCACCTGCCTCACGTGCTCGCTGCGGCTCTCCGGCAGCGCCCACAGCCCCATCACGACGGCGACGGCGCCGGTGACCCACGCTGTCCACGACAGCCCGGTCAGGTTGGCGAAGCCCATCACCCAGGGGGAGAGAACGAGCAGCGCACCGAGCGCCACGTGGGTCCACTCGGACACCACTGCGTCCGGTCGGACGACGGACCAGGCCGCTGCGAGTGCCAGCAAGGCGCCCAGGCCGACCATCGTCCAGGTAGCAGAGGCCTCGGTCGTCGTCCAGATCGGCGACAACACGGCGTACAGACCGGCCACCAGGGCTACCCAGTCCTGCCACCGACTCTTGAGGTTCATCTCCTGCACCTCCGCGCACGACGTCGCGGTCGACGCCTTGTCGACCGGCGTCAACTGGTAGAACACCGAGCGGGGCCTGGGAATGCCCGGTGCTGGCAGGATGACCACCGTGGATCTGGTGGAGACGCTGCTGCCAGGGGTCGGCATCCGGTACGAGCTCACGACGCGGTCGGGGCTGGTGCTCGGCATCGTCGTCCAGCGGGAGGGCCCGGTCGAGATCGTCGTCTACGACGCGAAGGATCCCGACCGGGCCAAGGGCGTCTTCCAGCTCGACCGGGACGAGGCGGAGGCCGTCGCCGACATCCTCGGCGCACCCCGGCTGACCGAGCGGTTCGCCGACCTGTCCCGCGAGGTCCCGGGACTGCGGTCGGGCCGCTTCGCGATCCGGCCCGGCAGCCCGTTCGTGGACCGCCCGCTGGGCGACACCCAGGCCCGCACCCGGACGGGTTGCTCGATCGTGGCGATCGTGCGTGGCGCGGACGTCGTCACCTCCCCGGGGCCCGGTGACGTGCTGCGCACCGGCGACGTCCTCGTCGTGATCGGATCGGAGCAGGGACTCGAGCAGCTGGGGGCGCTGCTCGCCGGCGACGCCTGAGGTGCCGCCGGTGGGGGACGTCGCGGCGTTGCTGCTCGAGCTCGGCGGCCTGTTCCTCGGGCTGTCGGTGCTCGGTCTGCTCGCCCGACGGCTGGGGCTGTCCCCGATCCCGTTCGTGCTGCTGGCCGGCCTCGCCTTCGGCGAGGGCGGGATCGTCCCGCTGGAGTCGGCGGAACCGTTCGTCGAGGTGGCCTCGGAGATCGGGGTGGTGCTGCTCCTGCTCACCCTGGGACTGGAGTTCACCGCCACCGAGCTCGTCGCGAGCCTGCGGCGGCACACGCCGTCCGGGCTGGTGGACCTCGCTCTCAACGCCCCGCCGGGGCTGGTCGCCGGCCTGCTCCTCGGCCTGCCGTGGCAGGGGGCGCTGGCGCTGGCCGGCGTGACGTGGATCTCCTCGTCGGGCATCGTCGCGCGGCTGCTGGGCGACCTGGGACGCCTGGCGAACCGGGAGACGCCCGCGGTGCTGTCCGTGCTCGTGCTCGAGGACGTCGCGATGGCGCTGTTCCTCCCGCTGCTCGCGGTGGCGCTGGCCGGTGGCGGGCCGGTGCAGGCCGTCGGCGGCGCCGTCCTGGCGGTCGGCGCCGTGCTCGTCGTGCTCGTTGCGGCGCACCGTCACGGTCACCGGCTCGGGCGGTTCCTCACCCACACGGACGACGAGCAGGTGCTGCTGCGGCTGTTCGGGCTGACCTTGCTCGTGGCCGGGGTGGCGCAGACGCTGGGGGCCTCGGCCGCGGTCGGCGCCTTCCTCGTCGGGATCGCGATCCCCGCGTCGATGGCGGACCGGGCCCGGACGCTGCTCTCCCCTCTGCGCGACCTGTTCGCAGCCACGTTCTTCGTGGCGTTCGGCCTGGCCACCGACCCACGGGCGGTGCTGCCGGTGCTGCCCGTGGTGCTGGCCCTGGCGGCGGTGTCGCTGGTGACCAAGCTGGCCACCGGCTGGTACGCGGCCCGCCGGGACGGCGTGGGCGCGGCGGGCCGGCTGCGCGCCGGCGCGGCCCTGGTCGCCCGCGGCGAGTTCTCCATCGTCATCGCCGGGCTGGCAGTCGCGGCCGGCCTGGACGACGTCGGGCCGGTCGCCACCGGCTACGTGCTGGTGCTCGCGGTCGTCGGCCCAGTGCTCGCTCGGGTCGTCGACCGCTCGGCCTGAGCCCTGGACGATCCGACGCGACCACCCCACCCCCCTCGGTGATCATGCAATCCCGCCACCCCACCCCCCTCGGTGGTCATGCAATCCCGCCACCCCACCTGCCGCCGTCCAGCTCGCAGAATGCTGGGTTGCTGGCGCGACACGCCGGCAATGCTCTGCTGAATCCAGCATTCTGCGAGGAGCGGGGCCCAGGGCATGGAGCATCAGACGCTGCCCTGCAGGGTGGCGGGATTGCATGATCACGGCGCGGAGGGGGCCCTGCAGGGTGGCGGGATTGCATGATCACGGGTGGGAGTCACGGCGCGGAGGGGGCCGTGTGAGGGTGGCGGGATTGCATGATCACGAGCAGGGGTAGAGCGCGCGGGGTGGGGCGGAGTGCCGGGCCTCGCTCTCACTCGCGCCCGGTGAGCTCCCAGGCGTCCTCGGCCGGACCGTCGTCCGGGTCGGCGACGTCGACGACGTCGACGGCCTGGTCGTACGCCTGGTCCCCGGACGCCGCCGGCGGGGGGTCGTCGCCGCGGATGAACGCCAGGGTCTGCGGCAGGTCGTCGGCCTTGACGAGCACGTCGCGGGCCTTGGAGCCCTCCGAGGGGCCGACGACGCCGCGGGACTCCAGCAGGTCCATCAGCCGGCCGGCCTTGGCGAACCCGACCCGCAGCTTGCGCTGCAGCATGGACGTCGACCCGAACTGGGTGGTGACGACGAGCTCGGCGGCCTGCAGGAGCAGGTCGAGGTCGTCGCCGATCTCCTCGTCGACCTGCTTCTTCTCCACGGTGGGGACGACGTCGTCCCGGTAGCTGGGCTGCAGCTGGGTCTTCACGTGGGCGACGACCTGGTGCACCTCGGACTCGGTGACCCACGCGCCCTGCACGCGCATCGGCTTGCTCGCGCCCATCGGCAGGAACAGGGCGTCGCCCTGACCGACGAGCTTCTCGGCACCGGGCTGGTCGAGCACGACCCGGGAGTCGGCCAGCGAGGACGTCGCGAACGCCATCCGGGAGGGGACGTTCGCCTTGATCAGACCGGTGACGACGTCCACGCTCGGTCGCTGGGTGGCCAGGACGAGGTGGATCCCGGCGGCCCGGGCCAGCTGGGTGATCCGGACGATCGAGTCCTCCACGTCGCGCGGGGCGACCATCATGAGGTCGGCGAGCTCGTCGACGATGACGAGCAGGTACGGGTACGGCGCCAGCTTGCGCTCACTGCCGGGCAGTGGCTGGATCTTGCCGGAGCGCACCGCCTTGTTGAAGTCGTCGACGTGCTTGAACCCGAACGTGGCCAGGTCGTCGTAGCGGACCTCCATCTCGCGGACGACCCACTGCAGCGCCTCGGCGGCCTTCTTCGGGCTCGTGATGATCGGCGTGATGAGGTGCGGGATCCCCTCGTAGGCGGTGAGCTCCACCCGCTTGGGGTCCACGAGCACCATCCGGACCTCGTCGGGGGTGGACCGCATGAGGACCGACACGATCATGGAGTTGACGAAGCTCGACTTGCCCGCGCCGGTGGCCCCGGCGACGAGCAGGTGCGGCATCTTCGCGAGGTTCGCCACGACGTAGCCGCCCTCGACGTCCTTACCGACACCGATGACCATCGGGTGCTCGTTGCGCCGCGCGGCCTGGCTGCGCAGGACGTCGCCGAGGCTGACCGTCTCCCGGTCGGCGTTGGGGATCTCGATGCCGATCGCCGACTTCCCAGGGATCGGGGACAGGATCCGGACGTCGGCGGAGGCCACCGCGTAGGCGATGTTCCGGCTCAGCGCGGTGACCCGTTCGACCTTGACACCCGTGCCGAGCTCGACCTCGTAGCGGGTGACGGTCGGGCCGCGGGAGAACCCGGTGACCTGCGCGTCGATGCCGAAGCTGTCGAGGACCTGGGTGAGCGCCTCGACGACCCGGTCGTTCGCCGCGCTACGGGCCTTGTGCGGGGTGCCGGGGGCCAGGATCTCGTTGGGCGGCAGCGTGTAGGTGACGTCACCGGCCAGGGCGAGCTGCTCGACGCGCTGCGGCAGCGGTGTCGTCGGCGGGGACTCCGCTGCTGCCCGGTCGGACGCCGGGGCAGCGGCCGGGGGCTCACCGGACGCCGAGCCGGTCCCGGACGCCGGGCCGGTGCCGGACGCCGGGCCGGTGCCGGACGCCGGGCCGGTGCCGGACGCCGGGCCGGTTCCGCCGGGGGCCGGGGAAGCAGCCGGGGCCGCCGAGGACGGGCCGGAGCCGGTGCCGGCGGCAGCGGGGCGCTTCTGCCCGGGCAGCAGTCCCCCGCGGCGGGCGGGGGCGACGTCCGCCGCCTGCTCGAACGCCTCGTCGCCGACCCGAGTGTCGTCGTCCCGGCGCATGCTGCCGACCCGACGTCGAGCGCCGCGGCCTCGGCGCAGACCCGGCCGGTCCGGCTCTCCGGCCACGGGGCGGGCACCGGCACGGTCGGGCCGACCGTCGGCGTCCGCATCAGCCGGGCGCCTGGTGAGCCGGTGGTACAGGCCGGTGAGCCGCTCCGGGATGGCGTGCACCGGGGTCGCGGTGACCACGAGCAGGCCGAAGAAGCCCAGCAGGAGGAGCAGCGGCACGGTGACCCAGGCGGTGAGCGCGGCGACGAGGGGGCTCGAGGCGAGGTAGCCGATGATGCCGCCGGCCTCGCGCATCGCCTCCGCGCCGTCCGGGGGGGTGGGCACCCCGGCGGCCACGTGCACGAGCCCGGCGGTGGCGACGGCGAGCGCGGTGAGCCCGATCCCGATCCGGTTGGTGGCCCCGGCGCGGTCGGGGTGGCGCAGCAGCCGGACGCCGAAGCCCAGCAGCAGCAGCGGGACGACGAGCCCGACCCGGCCGAGCGTGCCGGCGACGACGGCGTGCACGGCGTCCCCGAACGTGCCGGGCAGGCCCCACCACTCCCGGGCGGCGACGACGATGGCCAGGCCGATGAGGGCGAGGCCGATCCCGTCCCGGCGGTGGGCCGGGTCCAGGTCGCGGGCGCCGTCCCCGATCCGGCGCGCGGTGCCGCCGACGAGGTGGGCGGTGCCCATCCAGGCGCCGCGGGCGACGCGCACCGGCAGTGGCGCGCGCTGCCGCGGGCCGCGGGCCGGGCTGCTGCCGCGGGACCGGGACGCACCCCCGGCGGGTCCACCCCAGCCGGAGCCACCCCGCGCGGGAGCACGGCCGGGGCTGCGCGCGCCGGAGCCGCGCGGGGAGCCCGACCTGTTCGCGGTGGAGCCACGGGTCGCCATTGAGACGAGGCTAGTGCGTCGTCCCACCCATCACACGCCTCACACGCCGGGTCTGGGAGAGTTCGCGCCATGAGCGACGACACCCGACGGTCCGTGTCCCTTGAACGGGTTGAGACCGGCGTCTACCGGGCCCGTAACGACCGTGGCGGCGAGCTGGTGTTCGGCAGCCACGCCGGCGCCGGCTTCACCCCGGTCGAGCTGCTGCTCGCGGCGATCGCCGGCTGCTCGGCGGTCGACGTCGACGTCGTCACCGGGCGGCGGGCCGAGCCCGAGCGGTTCGAGGTGCGCTGCTCGGCGGACAAGGTCCGCGCGGACGGCGGCAGCCAGCTGGAGAACATCGAGCTGACGTTCTCGCTGCGGTTCCCGGCCGGGGCGGACGGCGACGCGGCCCGAGAGATCCTGTCGCGGGCGGTCGCGGCGTCCCACGACCGGACCTGCACGGTGAGCCGGACGATCGAGCGTGGCACCCCGGTCACGGTGCGGGTCGAGGACTGAGCCCCAGCCGCAGCGACGCGAGCTGGTGACCGGTCGCGACGAGAGCACCGGTGGAGTCCCACACGTCGCAGGTCTCGTCGACGGTCGCCGAGCGGCCGCCGGACGCCGACCCGTCGTCGACGACCCGTACCCGCTGCCGGACGGCGAGCGGGCCGGGTGCCGGGTGGGCACGCAGCCAGACGGAGAGCTGCAGGGTCGGCACCCACCCGGTCAGGCCGAGATCGAAGGTGGCCGGCGGCAGCGCGTCGGCAGCGAGCAGGAGTGCCAGCGCGTCCGGCGGCCGGCCGTCGTCGAAGGTCAGGTAGCCGCGCAGCTCGCCCCGCCCGGACGGCGGACCGGTGACCCAGCCGAGGCAGTCGGGGTCGACGTGCTCGGCGACCTGCCCGAGCAGCGGCGCCTCGTAGTCCTTGGTGCCGGCGGGCAGCCGGACGCACCGCTCCAGCGGCGGCAGGGCGACCGGCGGGACGGCGTCGTGCCGGTGGCCGCGACCAGCAGCGGGCAGGGTCCCGCAGGTGAGGGTGACCGCGACGTAGGCCTCGTCGTCCTGCGGTGCGTGCACGGTCGCCCGCAGGACGCTGGTCCCCCGCCCGGTGCGCAGCACCTCGACGTCGACGTCGAGGGGACCGGCCGGGGCGACGGCGAGGTAGGCGCCGCTGACGGCGAGCGGGTCGAGGTGCTCCCCGCCGCGCGCGTCGACCTCGGCGAGCGCGGCGCGGGTCGCCAGCGCGAGCAGGTAGCCGCCGTTGGGGCGCCCGCCGATGGTCCACTCGGGGTCCACCGCGCAGCGCCACCGGCCAGGGACGCCGGTCGCCGTGACGGCGGTCGCCGCGTCGAAGCGGTACGTCCCGGTCACGACGCGTCAGCGGCGGCGCGCACGTCGGCCGCGATGGCGACCGCGACCTGGGGGTCGAGCTCGTACGGGGTGTACAGGCCGGCCCGGGTCATCAGGTCGCCGTAGCGGCGGACGAGCTCGGCACCCACCGACTCGGGCTCGCCGACGACGGCGAACGCGTCGAGCACGTCGTCGTCGATCAGCGCGCCCATCTCCTGCCACCGGTTCTGCAGCGACAGGGTGTGCAGCTGATCTCCGAGGTCGGTCCAGCCGTGCAGGTCGAGCACCGGCCGGTACGCGGGGGTCGACGCGTAGAAGGCGATCTGGCCGCGGACGGCGTCCCGGGCGGCGGCGAGCTCCTCCTCGGTGCGCCCGGTGGCGACGAACGGCGCACCGCTGACCTCGAAGCCGTCCATCGACCGGCCCGAGCGCTCCCGGCCGCGGCGCAGGGCGGGCAGGGTGACCTCCCGCAGGTACCGCTCGGTGGTGAACCCGTGGACGATGAACCCGTCGGCGACCTCGCCGGCCACCTCGGTCATCCGGTCGCCGACGCCGGCGAGGTAGACCGGTGGGGACCCGTACTCGTTAGGGCCAGGGTTGAAGAACGGCGACATGAGGGTGTGGGTGTAGAAGTCGCCCTCGAAACGCAGCCGGGTCCCCTGGTTCCACGAGTCCCAGATGGCGTGCAGGGCGCAGATGAACTCCCGCATCCGGGCGGCCGGCTGCGACCACGGCATGGAGAACCGGCGGCTGATGTGCGGCTTGACCTGGGAGCCCAGGCCGAGCAGCAGCCTCCCGCCGGAGACGGCGTGCACGTCGTTGGCGCTGACCGCGAGGGTCATCGGGTTGCGGGCGAACGCCACGGCGATGGCGGTGCCGAGGCGGATCCGGTCGGTGACCGTGGCGGCGAGGGTGAGCTGCAGCAGCGGGTCGTGCCGGACCTCGCTGGTCCACAGCGCGTCGTAGCCGGCCTGCTCGGCCAGGCCCGCGTAGTGGCGGACGTCGACGGGAGCGGTCGGCGGCAGTCCGGCGTCCATCTTCATACCGGTCTTCATACCGCTGGGCTCCTCAGGCCTCGACGACGACGGGGATGATCATCGGACGGCGGCGGAGCTTGGTACCCGCCCAGCGGCCCACCACCCGGCGGACGACCTGCTGAAGCTGGAGGGTGTCCCCGATCCCCTCGCGACCGGCGTCCGCGAGCGCCTCGGCGATCTGCCGCTTGATCGGCTCAAACACCGACTCGTCCTCGGCGACGCCGCGGGCGTGGATCTCCGGGCCGACGACGACCTTGCCGGTGCCGGAGTCGACGGCGACGAAGATGGAGATGAACCCCTCCTCGCCGAGGATCCGCCGGTCCTTGAGGTCGGCGTCGGTGAGGTCACCGACGCTGGAGCCGTCGACGTAGACGTACCCGCACGGCACGGCCCCGGCGATGCTGGCCTTGCCGTCGACGAGGTCGACGACCACGCCGTCCTCGGCCACGGCGATGCGCTCGCGGGGGATCCCGGTCAGCGCGGCGATGTCCGCGTTGGCGATGAGGTGACGGACCTCGCCGTGCACCGGCATGACGTTGCGGGGCTTGACGATGTTGTAGCAGTAGAGCAGCTCGCCGGCGCTGGCGTGACCGGAGACGTGGACCCGGGCGTTGCCCTGGTGGACGACCTTCGCGCCGAGCCGGGCCAAGCCGTTGATGACCCGGTAGATGGCGTTCTCGTTGCCTGGGATCAGCGAGGACGCCATGATCACGGTGTCGCCCCGGCCGATCCGGATCCGGTGGTCGTTGTTGGCCATCCGGCTCAGCGCGGCCATCGGCTCTCCCTGCGAGCCGGTGGACATCAGGACGACCTGCTCGTCCGGCAGGTCGTCGACGGCCTTGATGTCGACGAGGACGCCGTCCGGTGCCTTGAGGTACCCGAGCTCGATGGCGACGCCCATGTTCCGGACCATCGAGCGCCCGACGAAGGCCACCTTGCGGCCGTGGGCGGCGGCGGTGTCCAGCACCTGCTGGACCCGGTGCACGTGGGAGGCGAAGCTCGCCACGATGATCCGGCGCTCGGCCTGGTGGAAGACCGCGTCGAGGACCGGCCCGATCTCGCGCTCGGAGACGGTGAACCCGGGGACCTCCGCGTTGGTGGAGTCGACCATGAACAGGTCGACGCCCTGCTCGCCGAGCCGGGCGAACGCGCGCAGGTCGGTGATCCGCCCGTCGAGCGGCAGCTGGTCCATCTTGAAGTCACCGGTGTGCAGCACGGTGCCGGCACCGGTGCGGATGGCGACCGCGAGCGCGTCGGGGATGGAGTGGTTGACGGCGACGAACTCGCACTCGAACGGGCCGAGCCGCTCGGTCTGCCCCTCGGTGACGGTGAGCGTGTACGGCTTGATCCGGTGCTCCTTGAGCTTGGCCTCGACGAAGGCGAGGGTGAGCTGGGAGCCGATGAGCGGGATGTCCTGGCGCAGCCGGAGCAGGAACGGGACCGCGCCGATGTGGTCCTCGTGGCCGTGGGTGAGGATGACGGCGACGACGTCGTCGAGCCGGTCCTCGATGTAGCCGAAGTCGGGCAGGATGAGGTCGACGCCGGGCTGGCTGTCCTCGGGGAACAGCACGCCGCAGTCGATGACGAGCAGCTTGCCGTCGTACTCCAGGACGGCCATGTTGCGGCCGACCTCGCCGAGCCCGCCGAGCGGGACGACGCGCAGCCCGCCAGGGGCGAGCGGGCCGGGGGCGGTCAGTTCGGGGTGCGGGTGGCTCACAGGACTCCTGCCTTGTCGAGGTCGCCACGGAGCTGGGCGACCTGGTCGTCGGTCGCCTCGACCAGTGGGAGGCGAACCGTTCGGGTGGGGATGACCCCAGCGAGCTGCATCGCGGCCTTGACCATGATGGCGCCCTGGGTACGGGTCATGATCGCCTCGACGACGGGGAGCAGCCGGTGGTGGACGGCGAGCGCCGCGGCCAGGTCGCCGGCGTCGACGGCCCGGACCATCTCGGCGTACTGCCGCCCGGCGACGTGCCCGACGACGCTGACGACGCCCACGGCGCCCTGGGTGAGGTGCGCGAGGTTGAGCACGTCGTCGCCGGAGTAGTAGACGAGGTCGGTGGCGGCCATGACCTGCGCACTGGCGAACAGGTCGCCCTTGGCGTCCTTGACCGCGACGACGCGGTCGTGGTCGGCCAGCCGCAGGAGCGTCTCGGTGGTGATCGGCGTGCCGGTGCGGCCGGGGATGTCGTAGAGCATGACCGGCAGGGCGGTGGCGTCGGCGACCGTCGTGAAGTGCCGGTACAGCCCCTCCTGGGGCGGTTTGTTGTAGTACGGGGTGACGACGAGAAGCCCGTCGGCACCGGCCTTCTCGGCGGCGCTGGCGAGCTCGACGCTGTGGGCGGTGTCGTTCGTGCCGGCGCCGGCCACGACGTGCGCCCGGTGCCCCACGGCCTGGACGACGGCGCGCACCACGGCGACCTTCTCGTCGTCCGTCGTGGTCGGGGACTCCCCCGTCGTCCCGTTGACGACGATGCCGTCGTGGCCGGTGTCGACGAGGTGCTCGGCGAGCCGCTGGGCGGCGTCCAGGTCGACTGCGGAGCCGTCCGCGGTGAACGGCGTGCACATGGCGGTGAGGACTGCGCCGAACGGACGGCCGGCGCTGCGCGCGGGGGCCGGGGAGGTGTCGGGCATGAGGGGCAGGCTACCGCCGTGGGCCGACAACGCCGCTTCGTCGAGGCCCGAAGTAGCGGGTGTCAGGGGGATCGTGCAGATCCCGGCGGCCGATGCGGGGCTGTCCGTATCCTTCTGCTCGCGCGTCCCTTCTGACCCGAATGCCCTCGGCCGAACGGACGACGACGCCGTGTTCCGAACAGCCGCCGCGCGGTGGCGCGCCACCGTCCTAGCCTGCCTCGAGGTGGCAACTCGAGCAGCAAGGTGGGCACGTGAGAGCACTCCGGGGAGATCGTGAGCGCGGCGCTGCGGCCGTGGAGTTCGCCTTGGTCCTGCCCATGCTCATAGTTCTGGTGTTCGGGATCATCTCGTTCGGGTTCATGTACACGAACTGGACGGCACTGGAAAGCGGCGCTCGCGAAGGTGCCCGGTACATGGCCATCCACTCCAGCACGGACTCAACCGCAGGTGCTGTGGCGGAAGAGCGAGCCAAGGCTGCTGCCGTACTCCCCTGTGGAGCGGACGCAGACGGAGATGGTCTCGGGGATTCCTGCACAGCCGTCCCGGACCCGATCCAGTGTGCGGCAGGTGTCACGGACATCACGTACCGGATGACGGCACCCGTGGATCTCACGATCCCATTCGTGACCAGCGAGACGATCGTCTTGACAGCAGAGGCGGTCATGCGATGCGGCGGCTGAGGAATGACGACGGCGCCACGGCTGTCATGGTGGCCATTCTCATGGTGGTTCTCGTGGGGATGGCGGCCTTCGCCGTGGACATGGGCTCCATGCACCTGCAGAACCGGGAACTGCAGAACAGCGCGGACGCCGGCGCCTTGGCGATCGCCCAGCAGTGCGCCGCCGGTTCCTGCCCAGACGACGAGGATGCTGAAGCACTCTTCTACGCCGGGGCCAACTCGACGTCCGGCGGCGGCTTCTTCGAGAACACGGCTGCAGACGCGGACCTCAACGTGACGGCCCAGAAGGTCACGGTGACGGCCACCGGCGACAACACCCCGCTGTTTCGGGGCGTCCTCGGAGTCGGCGACTCGACGTTCGCCCGCTCGGCGACAGCGATCTGGGGGCCACCTGCCTCCTTGGTCAGCTCGATCCCGTTGACGATCTCCCAGTGCGAGTTCGACAACGCTATTCCCACGCCTGGCGCCTTGGCCGACCCCGCTGCACTCGAGGCTGCCGTGGCGTCGGGATCGATCGGGACTCCGCCGTTCCCGGCGGGCGAAGTGACCTTCAATTTCCATTCCCCAATTGAGATTCCTGGCTGTCCGGAAGGTCCGCCTGGGTCGGACCATCCCGGGGGCTTCGGGTGGCTCGAACCCGATGATGACGACGACACGACCGACTGCGAGACGTCAAGCGACACGTCCGGAATGTTCAGTACGAGCACGGGGGTATCCATCCCCTGCGACAAGGACGAGTTCGCCGCGCTACGAGGGACGGTAGTGCCCCTCCCAGTTTACGAGTATGTGAAGGGGAAGGGCGACAATGCCGAGTACAAGATGGCCGGTTTCGCGGCGTTCTTCCTCAGCGGTTGGCGGTTCCCGAGTTTCACTGGTGACTCCTACGCGACAGGTTCACCACCGTGCAGTCCGCCCGACACCTGCATCAGCGGGTGGTTCACCTCGGCAACTCTCGCCGACGGCGGGGAAGTCGACTTCGGGGCAGGCGGCGGCGGCGTCAACGTCGTCCAGCTGATCGGCTGACCGATGCACCGGACGCCGCCGCGGCTCCCAGCAACGGCGACCTGGCTCGAGTTCCGCGGAGCGCTTCGGCGACTGCGAGTCGAACGGGACGTGGCGCTGGACAACTACCCGGACAAATCAAACATCTTGACCGCGTGACCTTCGCACTCCTTTCCGTCCAGTTACGCCGTTCGACTGACAAGTTGGACAGAACACTGTTAACAATTCCCGACGAACGCACTACTGTGCGCCTCGTGCCGGGGAAAGCGCCTGTCGGCGTGCCCGACCTCGCGGGCTGGCTGCGCGCGGGTCTGGCGATGCTGTGCGTCGTGGCGGCGATCGGTGAGTCGTTCGTCGTCCAGGCCTTGCCCTGGGCGCTGGGGGTCGTGCTGCTCGAGCTGCTCGCCACAGGTCGCGACAGCCGGGGCCGGCTGGCGGTCCTCGTCACCGAGACCGGTGTCGTCTTCGCGGCGGTCCTGTCCACCTTCCCGGACCACCGGTCGCTGCTGCCGCTGCTGCTCGTCCCGGCCTTCCGCGCCGGTGAGCTCCACGGCGTCCGAGCGGGACTGCTGACAAGTGGCGTCCTCGCCCTGGCGCCGCTCACGGCGTGGCTCAACGCACCGAACCCCGAGGACGTCAGCGTTGGCCTCCAGTGGAGTGCCCTGGCCCTCGCCATCGCCGTCCTGGGTGCCTGGGGATCAGGCTTCGAGCGCGACCGGCACTCCGGCGCGGCCGCCGCGCGGAAGGCAGGGGAGCTGTTGGGGCGCCTGCAGGACCTCGCCAAGGAGCTGCCGGCGGGCTTCGACGTCCCAGCCGTGTCCGAGATGCTCGTCGACGAGGTCCTGCGTGCGGCGCCTGCGCACCGTGCCGCCGTGCTCGTGCGCATCGGCCCTGACGAGATGAGCCCGGTCGTGGTCCGCGGCGTGGACCGGGTGCCGTGGCGCGACCCGGTAACCGCCCCCGGTACGGCGCACCGGGCCTGGATCGGTGCCCGCACGGTCAAGGACGTCCGCCGCGCTGACGTCGAGGGACGACGTCGTGGGTCGGCCATGCTGGTCGTCCCGGTCGCGGACCGGGACGACGAGGTGCTGGGTCTCCTGGTGCTCGAACGGCTCGCCCCCCGGCAGTTCTCGATCGAGGAGGTCGCGTCCGTGGAGCGGGCCGTGGCCGTCGCCGCACCACGGCTGCACGCGGCGCTGGCGTTCGTCGAGCTGCGCATCATGAGTGAGGTGGCCGAGCGCGAGCGGCTGGCTCGCGAGATGCACGACGGCGTCGCGCAGGACCTCGTCGCGGTCGGGTTCGGGCTCGACATGGTCCAGCGGCAGCTGAGGGCACGCGACCCGGAGATGGCATCACAGGTGCAGGAGGTTCGAGGCCAGCTCAACCGCACCCTGCGCGACATCCGGTACTCGATCGCCGCGCTGCGTACGTCTGTGCGCCCCGAGCGAGGTCTTGGAGCAGCACTGTCGAGCGCGGCGCAGGCGCTCGGGCCGGCCACCGGCGCCTCGGTGTCGTTCTCCCTCAAGGAGTCCCCGTTCCGGCTGCCGGCGCACGTCGAATCCGCGCTGCTGCGCCTCGCGCAGGACTTCTTCGCCGACGTCCGCAGCGCGGGCACGGTCTCGAGGGTGCACGTGGTCCTGGAGACCGACGCGCCCACGGCCCGGTTGAAGCTGGGCCACGACGGCCCGCACGCGTGGGCACCGGACCCGGCGTTCGTCACCGCCCTGGCCGACCTGGGTGGCTCCGTGGCCCACCGCCAGGTTGACGGCGTCTGGACATCGACGCTGTCCGTCGGCACCACGCTCGGAGAACGCCCGAGCACCCCTGGAGGGGCTGCCGAGAGCACGGGGACGAACCTGGTCACGGAGGTGTCGCCATGACGACGCGGGTGCTGCTGGTCGACGACCACACTGTGGTGCGCAGCGGACTGAAGACCATGCTGGACGCCGAGCCTGACCTCGAGATCGTGGGCCAGGCCGACGGCCTCAACTCGGGCTGGCGTGCCCTGGTGAGCCTCGATCCGGACGTGCTGGTCTGCGACGTGACGATGGCTGACGGCAGCGGGATCGACCTGTGCCGCAAGGCTCGCGGCGACTTCCCCGGCCTCGGCATCGTCGTCCTGACCATGCACGGCGACGACGACACCTTGTTCGCCGTCCTGGACGCGGGTGCCTCGTCGCTGGTGCTGAAGAGCGCCGGGCTGGACGACGTCCTGGCGGCGGTACGCCAGGCAGCCTCCTCCCCCGACGTCTTCTCGGCGGCCGGGCTCGGCGCGGCGATGCGTCGCCGCGCCAACGACGACCGCCCCAGGCTGACCCCCCGCGAGACCGAAGTCCTCCAGCTGCTCAAGGACGGGCTGTCGATCCACCAGGTGTCCAGACGACTCTACCTGTCGGAGTCGACCGTCAAGACGCACGTCGCGAAGTTGTACGACAAGCTCGGCGCGACCAACCGGGCCCAGGTGGTGATGAACGCCGTCCGGCTCAAGCTGATCCCCACCGACTGAGCCCGGATCGCCCGTTCGGACGACGGGGGTCGGGCCGCTTCGCCGACGCTCTCCGCCCGCTGCGGCGAGACACTCGGACGATGAGGCGACCGTGACCGTGTGGCGCGCGAGGAGGCGACGGGCCAGAGGGTGGCGCCACCGCGGGGTGCTCCTGGCAATGGCATCCGGCGGTTTCGCGATCGTCCTGCTCGTGTCGCTGCTCGGGCTCGTCGGACCGGGCCTGTGACGAGATGAAGGAGTCGCCATGACGCACCCCTTGACGGAGGCCGCACAGGTCACGCCCGTGACGGCCACCGAGGCACTGAGGCTGGCTGACGAGGGCGTGCGTCAGGGCAGCGCGCTGGCCCGGGTCTGGGGCACCGGCTTCACGCCCCTGGACACGCACCTCCAGGGCGGCCTGCACGCGGGCGACCTGTCGCTGCTCGCCGGCGCCCAGGGCACCGGGAAGACCACCTTCGCCCTGCAGGCGGCCCGCAACGTCTGCCGGCGCGGCGACTCCGCCGTCGTCGTCTGCTACGAGCACACACCGGCGCAACTGCTCGAGCGGCTCGTGGTGATGGAGGCCGCCCTCGCCGCCGGGCCGTCGGCGCCGACGCAGGAGGAGGTGCGCCGGCGCCTCTCCCCCGGCGGAAGTGACCTCCTCACCGGCCTGCGCGACCTGCCGGGCGCGGCCGAGGCGCTGGAGGCCATCGAGACCTACGGCTCGCGGCTGCACCTCGTGCCCGCCCGCGGTGACGTGACCGGGCTGCAGGACATCAGCGCCCTCGCCCGTACCGCCGGCGGGCCGGCGCTCGTCGTCGTCGACTACCTGCAGAAGGTGTTCGCCGGCGACATCGACGACGAGGACGTGCGGGTCGCCCGCATCGCGACGTCGCTGAAGGACCTGGCGCTGGAGCTGTCGTGCCCGGTGCTCGCCGTCACGGCCGTCGACCGCACCGGCCTGGACGCGCGCCGTATCCGGGCCCGGCACCTCAAGGGCTCGGTGACCCTCGCCTACGAGGCAGACTCGATCATGGTGCTGCAGGACAAGTACGACGTCGTGGCACGCCAGCACCTCATGTACGACCTGGCCGGGGCCGCGCAGCACCACAACTGGGTCGTGGTGAGCGTGGAGAAGAACCGGCACGGTCGAGGCGGCGTCGAGCTGGAGTTCCGCAAGCGGTTGTCGCACGGCCACATCGACCCGCACGGCCGCGTCGTCGAAGACCAGCTCGTCGACGAGCGGATCCACGTCGAGCAGGACTGACCGGACGGCAAGACCGGCAGAACGGCAGGACCGGCAGGACGGCACGGTCACGGCAGCCGGTGCGTCTCCAGCTCGTCGGCCAGGCGCAGGAGTTCACATGCCGTGGTGAGGTCGTCCCGCTCGTCGCGCACCGCCGTGACCAGCGTCTGCACGTCGGCCTTGCGGTACGGGTGCTCGCGACCCAGGACGACGACGAGGTCCTCCGTCCGGGTCATCAGCACGGACAGGTGGCGGGCCAGCGGGACGCCGATGAGCTGGCTGCGCAGGTCGTCGCTGTCACCTACCGACAGCGTGGGGTGCTCCGGTGTCAACAGGGCCATGGCGGCCGGGAGCTCCTCGACGTCACGCCACTCCAACGGTCTGAGGCCCCGGCCAGCGATGACGCGCCAGCGGGCTCCGCGTCGGAACAGCACGGCCACGTCACTGTCGAGTCGGTCGGCCAACGCGGCCGCGAGGTCCTCGGCCACGGCGGACACGGACCGCGCCCTCGTCGCCAGCGCTGCGACGTCCGACGGGGAGGGCTCGCGCCGGCGGCCCACCGGCTCGGCCTCAGGAACGACGGTCGGCGTCACCACCGTCGCTGTCGCGCCGTCGCGCCGTGGGATCGCGGCGAGGATGTCCTCACCGGACGCCGGTGGGAGCACCACCGTCACGCCGTCGAGGGCAGCCAGGGTCGGATGCGGTGACAGCAGGACGACGGGCAGCTGCGGGTCGGCCTGCCGCAGCCGGGCCAGCGCCTCGGCGGCGGCGCCCGGCTCCGCGAGGTCGATGACGGCGCAGTCGAAGGGATCGGTGGCCGCATCGGGAGCTGACGGCCTGTGGTCGACGGTGGCTCCGGCGGCCCGCAGGGCCAGCGCCCGCGGCATGTGCGGGCTGATCACGAGGACCCGAGGCGCTCCCCCAGTGGCGCGCACCCTCGGCTCACAAGGTCCCGGTGAAGGCGTCGATCATCCGGATGACACCAGGCCCGATGATCACCACGAAGAGTGAGGGGAAGATGCAGAAGATCAGCGGGAACAGGATCTTCACCGGGACCTTCTGCGCCTTCTCCTCCGCGCGCTGGCGTCGGATCAGCCGCATCTCCTTGCTCTGCTCGCGCAGCACGTTGGCGACCGGGATGCCCAGCCGGTCGGCCTGCACGATGGCGGCCACGAAGGTGCGCAGCTCGTCGACGTTAGTCCGCTCGGCGAGGTCCTGGAACGCGGCGGCCCGGGCCTTGCCGATCTGGATCTCCTGCAGCACCCGGGAGAACTCGCCGGACACCGGTCCGTCGGTGTTCGTGGCGACCTGCTGCAGCGCCGCGTCGAAGCCCAGCCCGGCCTCCACGCACACCGTCAGCATGTCGAGGGCGTCCGGCAGCGACTTGCGGATCCCGTCCTGCCGGTGAAGGCCCCGGTTGTAGACGAGCAGGTCAGGCAGCCAGAACCCGGCGGCGCCACCGACCACGGCGAACAGCAGCCCGCGGAGCCCGAAGCCCCCGACGAGGCCGGCGAGCACCGCTCCGCCGACCAGTCCCGCGCCCTTGACCCCCAGCACCCGGTCGACCGTCCACCCTGGCGGGTTGCCCGCGAAGTCGAGGTTCTTCTGCAGCCGGCCCACCGTCCCCGCGGGTGACAGGCGTGAGCCCAGGGAACGACACCTCTCGATCGCGGGATAGAGGATCCGTTCCCTGAACGGCAGCTCGTGCCGGGCGACCTCGCGCTGTGCTCGCATCTGGTCGATGACCGCGAGGGACCTGGCCACGCCGGTCGGCTGGGCGGAGCCCATGACGAGCGCCAGCACGAGCAGCGCGACGCCCAGCCCGACGGCGCCGACGGCGGTGAGCAGGAGCAGGTCGGCGTCCATGTCAGACCTCCACCTTGACGACCTTGCTCATCCACCAGCTGCCGATGACCATGCCGACGAGTGCGACGGACACCATGATCCAGCCGAGGACGTCGGTGAACAGCAGGCCGATGTACTCCCGGTTGGAGACCCAGAGCCACAGGGCGACGGCGATCGGCAGGCCGATGAGGATGTAGGCGGAGAGCTTGCCCTCGGCGGACAGCGCTTTGACCTGCCGGCGCAGCGCGGAGCGTTCGCGCAGCGTGGCTACCGTCGTGCGGAGCGTCTCGGCGAGGTTGCCCCCGACCTGGCGCTGGACCCGGATCGCCAGCACCGCCCACCGCAGGTCCTCGTTGTTCATCCGGTACGCCGTCCGCTCGAGAGCGTCCTCGACGTCCATCCCGAGCCTGGCCTCGGCGAGCGCACGCCCCATCTCCACCCGCATCGGGTCGTGGGTGTCCCTCGCCACCGCGTCGAGCGCCTGCGGCAGGGAGAACCCGGTGGAGATGCTCGAGGCCACGAGGTTGAGGGCGTCGGGGAGCTGGCTCGCGAACTGCGCCACGCGGCGCTCGCCGCGGATCCTGACGTACAGCCCGGTGGCGACCCAGGCGAGGACGCCCCACAGCAAGGCCCAGAACCAGCCGGCCCCGGCCACCGCCGAGACGGCGACCGCGACGAGGACGGCCGCACAGCGCAGGACGAGCCACTCGTGCGGGCGCAGCGACATGTCCGCCCGGTCCAACTTGAGTGCCCACCCCGTCGCCAGCCCGCGCCACTGGACGAATGACTCGGCCGCGTGCAGGAAGGGCTGGGCCGCGGCGTTGGGCGACGCGGCTTGCAGCGCGTCGCGTGCGCGCACCCGCCGGCCTCGCATGGAGTACAGCTCGAGTTGTCGGGTGCGGCGCCTACCCGAGGACTCGAGCAGCGGAGAGGCGATGAGCAAGCTGATGATGAGCACGAACAGCCCCACCGCGACGGCGATGGGAAGCGGGGTCGCCAGCCAGGTCGGGATGGTCGCGGTCTGCGTACCGGGCACGAGCAGCGGGGTGACCGCCTCCTGCCCGCCGTCGCCGGCCAGCACCGGGTCGTCGGGCAGGGCGACCGTGGAGGACGCCGTCACGGTGTCCTCGCCGGCGGCTGCGGTGACGACCACCTCGACGTCGCCACCGACCCCGTCGGGTACCGGGGCGGAGACCCGCAGCTGGCGGTTGAGCGTGCGCGCCGCACTGGCGAACGCTGCCGCCAGGGCGTCGGCGTCGCCGGCCTGCGTCACACGTCCCCGACCCGCTAATGCCAGGTCGGCGAGCACGTCGTCCTGGCTCTCGTCGGTGCGGAAGCCGACGACGTCGGCCCGGACGCCGGAGGCGGCGACCGCGGCGACCGCGGTCTCCTTGGTGCCCAGGCTGACCGTGTCACCGCCGTCGCTGAGCACCACCAGCGTGCGGTCGCCGGTGTCACCGAGGACGTCGAGGGCGACCGGCACGGCGTCGTAGAGGGCCGTCTCCCGCGACGGCTGCAGCGAGTCCACCTGGGCGAGGACGACGTCTCGGTCCCGAGTCGGCTCCGCGAGGACCTCAGCGGTGTCGTTGAACGCGACGAGCCCCACCTCGACGTCCGCCGGAGCCGCCTGCAGGAACGCTGCCGCCGCCGTGCGGGCGGCCTCGATACCGGTCCCCTCCATCGAGCCGCTGATGTCGACGAGCAGCACGGCACGGCGCTGGACGGAACCACCGCCGGCCGGTTCGACCGTCGCGTCGACGACGTGGCCGCCGACACGGACCTCGAGGGAGCCCGGGTCGATGCTGGCGTCCTGCGGGAGGGTGGCGGCCGTGAGCAGCGCCTCGATGCGGTCCCCCCGCAGCTGGAGGCCGTCGAGGGACCCGCTGACCTCGTCCGCGACGGCAGGTGCGGCGCCGAACGCTGCCAGCACCAGGGACAGGCACAGCCCGACGACGAGGCGCAGCCGTCTCACACCGCACCTCGCGGGGCGATGGCGAACAGCTGGGGCGGCAGCTGGATCCCCACGTCGGAGAGCCGCTCGACGAACCGCGGACGCAGCCCGGTGGCCCGAAGCGACCCGCGGAAGCGGCCGTGCTCGTCCATGCCGGCGTGGAAGTCGAAGCTGAACAGGTCCTGCAGGGTGATGACCTCACCCTCCATGCCGACGACCTCGGAGATCTGCACGACCCGGCGGGTGCCGTCCTTGAGTCGCTGCTGGTGCACGATGAGGTCGACCGCACTGGCGACCTGCTCACGGATGGCACGCATCGGCAGGTCGACGCCGGCCATCAGCACCATGGTCTCGAGCCGAGACAGGCTGTCCCGCGGGCTGTTCGAGTGCACCGTCGTGATGGAGCCGTCGTGACCGGTGTTCATCGCCTGGAGCATGTCGAGTGCGGCTCCGTCGCGGACCTCGCCGACGACGATGCGGTCCGGGCGCATCCGCAGCGCGTTGCGCACGAGGTCCCGGATGGCGACCTGGCCCCGCCCTTCGATGTTCGCGGGCCGGGCCTCCATGCGGAGCACGTGCTGCTGCTGGAGCTGCAGCTCGGCGGCGTCCTCGATGGTGACGATCCGTTCGTCGTCCGGGATGAACGAGCTCATCACGTTGAGCGTCGTCGTCTTCCCGGACCCCGTCCCGCCGGAGATGATGATGTTCAGGCGGCCTCTGACGCACGCCTCGAGCACGTCGCGCACCGTCCGGCTGATGGTCCCGAAGGTCACGAGGTCGTCGGCGGTGAACGGGTCCGGGGCGAACTTGCGGATGGTCAGCAGGCTGCCGTCCAGGGCGATCGGCGGGATGACGGCGTTGACCCGCGACCCGTCGGGCAGCCGCGCGTCGACCATCGGGCTCGCCTCGTCCACGCGGCGCCCGACCCGGCCCACGATCTTGTCGATCGTGCGGCGCAGGTGGGCGTCGCTGGTGAACCGGCCGCCGGTCTCGTAGATCTTCCCTGCTCGCTCGACGTAGATCTGGTCCGGGCCGTTCACCATGATCTCGGTGACGTCCGCGTCGCGCAGGAAGGGTTCCAGCGGGCCGTGCCCGAGGATCTCGTCGGCCACCTCCTGGGCGATGCGGGTGCGGTCCGTCGCCGACAGGGGCGTCTCCTCGAGCTCCAGCACGGCCTGGAGGGTCTGGCGGACCTGCTGCTCCAGCTCCGCCTGCTCCATCCGCGGGTCGTACAGCCGTGGACCCAGACTGTCCAGCAGGGCCTGGTGGACGCTCGCCTTGACGGTGACGAACGGGTCGGCCGGTCGACCGACGGTCGGCAGCGACCGTCTCGGCCTGGCGGCTGCGTCGCCGGTCGCGGCCCCGCCGTCCGCGCTGTGCTGCGGCTGGCCCGGCGCGGCCGAGGATCGAGCGGCGTTGATGCGGTCGGCGAGGCTCATCGTCAGTCCCTTCCCCGTCGCAGCAGCGACAGCCTGCGTCCGGTCCGCTCGCTGCGACGCGCGGGCGGGGCAGCAGCGGTGGCGTCGTCCCCGCGGAGCCGCTGGTCGGCGAGGTTGCGGATCGCGACGCTCACCGGGTGCTGCGGGTCGTCGAGGACGAGCGGCACCCCCTTGTTGATCGAGGCGGAGACGGCCCTGCTGCTGGGCACCTGCGCCGCGATCGGGCACTTGAGGGTCTGCTCGACGTCCGCGATGGACAGTCCCACCTTGGAGTCCGACCGGTTGAGCACCACCTGCCAGCTCTCTCTCGGGTAGCCCAGGAGGTCGAGCATGTCGAGCGTCAGCCGCAGGTTCTTCAGCGCCGGGATGTCGAGCGTGGCCAGCAGGACGTAGGCGTCGGCGCCGTCGAAGGCCGCCAGGACGTGCTCGGTGAACGCCGGCGGGGTGTCGATGACGATGTGGTCGTACATGCCGCGCAGCACCGCCAGCAGCTCGGCCACGACCGGCACCGGGATCCGATCGGCCTCGCCCGGTTCCAGCGGCGCGCAGATGGTGTCCAGACCTGCCGAGTGGGGGGTGATGAGGTTCTTCACGCCCTGCTCGTCGAGCTTGCCCTCCATCGCGATGGCGTCGACGATCGTGCGCGCCGGTAGCAGCTGCAGCGCGATGGCGACGTCACCGAAGGCCAGGTCGAGGTCGAGAAGGCACACCCGCTGACGTCCCCCTGCAGCGAGGGCCACGGCGAGGTTGGTCGCCAGCGTCGTCTTGCCGCAGCCGCCCTTCGCCGAGAACACGACCGCCACCCGGCCACGGCCCGTGGACGGCTCGTGCCCCTGGAGGCCGAGCATCCGGCGACTGACGTCGAGGCTGCGCCGGCACGCCTCGGCGAGCGCCGCCAGGTCCTCGGGGTTGACGACCTCCCGGACGCCGGCGCGCAGGCTCTGGGCGAGCACCGTCACCTCGAGACGGTGCCGGAGCAGGATGACGCCGAGCTCGGGACGCTCCAGCCGGTGGGCCTCCGCGATCTCCAGCGCCGCGGCCAGGTCGACGTCCGGCCCGACGACGAGGAGGAGCTCGGAGCGGTGCTCTGCCAGGGCGCGGCGCGTGGCGGGCACCGAGTCGAGAACCGTGACGTCCGTGCCGAGTGCGAAGTGGTAGCTCTCCGCGGTAGCCGGGTCGGGCTCGAGCAGGAGGGTCACGGCCCCTCCACCGCCGCGAACAGCATGCCATCGTCGATGGTGCCCGCCGGCACCTCGGTGCCGCTGCCGAGCAGGGCCGCGTAGAGGGTGCCGGTCTGGACGCCGTGCACGAGCCGTTGGCCGTCCTGCGGCGTCAGCGCCAACGTGACCAGGGCAGTTGGCACCTGCTCGGCCTGGGGCTGGTCGTCACCGGTCGGCGTCTGCGCGGTGCCGAGCGTGGTGCTGCCCACGGCGAGGACCTCGACCTTCGGCAGGAGGACCCGGGTCACGTCCTCCTCGGCGGTGAGCTCCTGCCCCTCCTCACCCTCACCGGCTGCCTCAGGTTCGGCCTGAGTGGTGTGGTAGACGGCGATCTCGGACCCGGGCCGCAGGAACGGGCCCACACGTCCGGGGTCGGACAGCTGCACCGTCACGGCGACCATCCCCTCCGGGACGACGAGCGCCGTCTGCCCGGAAGTCTGGGTGCCGAACCGGCGCGCCAGGACGATCTCGCCCGGCGCGATCGAGGACATCGCGACCTGGCTGCCCATGTCGTCGGTCACCTCGGTCAGCGCACCGTCCGGGACGCCTTTCGCGGCGACCAGGCTAGTCTGCAGCAGGCCACGTTCGACGGCGTCCACCACCGTCGTGCCCGCCGGCACCTCACGGGTGCTGACGTACACCTCGACGGTCTCCTGGCCGGCCACCGCACGCTGATCTGCGGACCGCGCGTAAGCGAGGACGCCGACGGCGCCCACGACCGCCAGCCCGACGGCGACGAGGATGACCAACATTCGCTTCATGTTTCGTCTCTCCAGACGAGGTGGCCGCCAGTGAAGGTGGCGTCAGGGCACAAGCGCGTCGAGCAGATCGGGGATGGTGAACGGAGCGACCGTTGCTCCGCCGAGGGCGGCGACCGCGACTACGATGACTGCTGCGATGAAGCCCGCCAGAATGGCGTACTCGGAGGCCACGGCGCCGTTGTCCGACATGTTCATTCCTCCGAAGCCTCGATGCGCAGGCTTGGGGTGGCCGCAGACAGCGACCACCCCAAGCCGTCAGTTCAGGCGGGGGTGCCGCCGTGAGCCAAGTCAGGAGGCGGGGGTGCCGCCGATCGCCGTCAGGACGGTCTCGAACATAACGTCCAGTTGCGTTCCCAAAAGGGTAACGGTGGCGACGATCGCCACTGCAATGAGGGCCACCATCAAGCCGTACTCAACGGCGGTCGCGCCCTCGTCCTGGGTCCGAGCGGCGCGGTTCTTCAGGTACACGTAAGCCTTGACCATCGGGAACTCCTTGTGTCTGGCGGGGGATGGCCCACCCATCCCGCTCACCGCAAGGTTCGCCGCAGCAGCGCACCCGTCACCACGGGTGATCGGGCCGACCACCTGTCACAACCAGACGACGGCACCTCAGCCGAACGGCCGATCCTCAGGAGTTCACCGGTCAGCACTCCCGGGGTGGCGGGATTGCATGATCACGAACAAAGGGTTAGGAAGCTCGAGGGTTGCGCTCCTCGACAGGGTCAACCTGTTCCACGACGTCCGGCCTGGCGACACCGTTGTGGGTGGCCAGGTCGCCACCGTCCTCCGCAGGGCTGTCCGGCGCGACGGGCCCCTCGGCCGAGGCGACTTCCTCGGCCGCCCCAGCCACCACGGCGTCCGCGGCGGCAGCGTCCGGCTCCTCCGGGCGCTCCGCCGTCCCGTGCCGGTCGCCGTCCCTCTTGTCGAGCACCTCACGACCACGGGCGGCGAGCTCCTCGAACCGCTCCCGGGCCACCGTGGCGAGCCGGGCCTTGACGGTAGATGCGTAGACGTCCACGTACTCCTGGCCGGACAGCTTCATCAGCTCGTACATGATCTCGTCGGTGATGGAGCGCAGGATGAACCGGTCACCCTCCATCCCCTCGTACCGGGAGAAGTCCATCGGCTCACCGATGATCATCCCCACCCGTCGGATCCTCGGGATGCGCTGGCCGATCGGCTGCACCTTGTCGGTGTCGATCATGGCCACCGGCAGCACCGGCACCTTGGCCTCCAGGGCGAGCCGTGCCACACCGGTCTTACCCCGGTACAGCCGGCCGTCGGGGCTTCGGGTGCCCTCGGGGTAGATGCCGAGCAGGTCGCCGCGGCGCAGCACCCGCAGCCCGGTGCGCAGAGCGGCCTCGCCGGCCCGGCCGCCGGAGCGGTCGATCGGGACCTGGCCGACCCCGCGGAAGAAGGCCGCCGTCGTGCGTCCCTTGATCCCGCGGCCGGTGAAGTAGTCGGCCTTGGCCAGGAACGTGATCCGTCGCGGCACCATCAGCGGGAGGAAGAACGAGTCGGAGAACGACAGGTGGTTGCTCGCGAGGATCGCGCCACCGGACGCGGGGACGTTCTCCAGCCCCTTGACCCAGGGCCGGAACAGCGCCTTGAGGATCGGTCCGAGCACGATCCTCTTGAGCAGCCAGTAGAACAAAGTGGTCTCCACCTCCGGTCCGTCACCGCGGGGGTGACGTGCGCCTCACTCTACGGGGCGCAGGTCGGGGCACGCCCTGTACCGCACCCGGGGCACGTGTCACGATGATGTCGTGCCAGTCGTCCCAGGAGCCGAGCCGTTCAGCCACGACGGGGACCGTGACGTCGCGGTCCTGCTCGTCCACGGCCTCAGCGGCAGCCCGCACAGTATGCGCCCGTGGGGGGAGCACCTGGCCAAGGACGGCTACACCGTCCGCGTCCCCCGCCTGCCCGGCCACGGCACGACGTGGCAGGAGGCGAACGTCACCCAGTGGGCCGACTGGTACAGCCACGTCGAGCGGGAGTTCCGCGACCTGCGCCGCTCCCACCGGGCCGTCGTCGTCGGCGGCCTGTCCATGGGCGGCGCCCTGGCCCTGCGGCTGGCCGAGGACCACGGCCCGGACGTCGCGGGCGTCGTCCTGGTCAACCCGGCCGCCAAGCTCGAGCACGTGCTGCTGCCCGCCGTGCCGCTGCTGCACCGGGTCATCCCCTCCTTCCCGGGGATCACCGACGACATCAAGAAGCCCGGTCAGACCGAGGTGGGGTACGACCGTCTGCCGCTCAGGGCGCTGGCCTCGCTGCTGCGTGCCCAGAAGGACCTCGTGCGTGACCTGCCGGAGGTGTTCCAGCCGCTGCTGGTGTTCCGCTCCGCCGTGGACCACGTCGTCCCGGCGTCGAGCACCGCGCTGATCCTGTCCCGGGTGTCCTCGACGGACGTCACCGAGGTCGTGCTGCACGACAGCTACCACGTCGCGACTCTCGACAACGACGCCGAGACGATCTTCACCGGGAGCGCCGAGTTCGTGGAGCGGGTCACCGCCGGGGACGCGACGTGACCGGCGTGCCTCCCGAGCGCGACGACGACAGCAACGTCGACCTCGAAGCGGCCTGGGCGGACATCGTGGCCAACTGGGACCAGGACGACGCGACGCCGGTGGGCCGCTGGCCGGCCGCCGAGGACACCGAGGACACCGACCACCCCGACGCCCCCGGCGACCCCGACGACGCCCGCGACACCGATCGCGCCGACCCCAGGGACCCTCAGGGCACGGGGCACCCGGTGGACTGGGACGTCGTGCCCACCCACGTCGGCGGGGACCGGGCCCGGGAGGCCGCCGCACGGCCCGACCCGGACGACGAGGAGGAGGGCTTCGTCCCGCCGGAGCCGCCGCCGCTGCCCCGCAGTGACGCCATCACGATGGCGGCGTGGGCGGGGGTCCTCGGCTCCCCCCTGTTCTTCCTGCTGACCGCGCTGTTCTGGCGGGACGTGCCGCAGCTGCTGATCCTGGTGGCCGTCGGCGCGTTCGTCGCCGGGTTCGTCACCCTGGTCGCGCGGATGCCGAGCCGGCGCGACCCGGGCGACGACGACGACGGCGCCGTGGTCTGACCCTGCCTGACGTCGTCTGACCCTGCCCCACGTGGCCTGGGCAGGTCGGCACACCCCGCAGGGGCCGGGGGCTCAGCGCAGCAGCCGCACCGTGGCCGCGACCGGCAGGTGGTCGCTGGCCAGCAGCACGTCACCGGGGTCGACGCCGTCGGGCGACCCGTGGCCCAGCACGTCGAGGACCGGGTCCACCAGGACGACGTCGATGCGGTGCCGGGGCCGACGCGCCGGAAAGGTCGGCAGGCCGTCGTCCGCCGCGGGGTCGGCGACCACCGCGCCCAGGGCCTGCCAGGACGGCCCGCCGGGTGGCTCGTTGAGGTCCCCGGCCACGACCGCCGGTAGCCCGACGGACCGCACGTGCTCGAGGACCCGGGCGACGTGGTCGGCGCGCTCGGCGTCGTCCAGGCCGAGGTGGACGCCGACGACCAGGACGGGGCGGGTCCCGGGCAGGGCGACGACCGCCGACACCGCGCCACGCGGCCGGGTGAACCGGCCCGCCACCGGCAGCCGGACGGCGCTCGGCCGGCTGACGTCGACGCGCACCCGGGCCAGCAGGGCCGTCCCGCCGGAGGCGCGGCCGCCGGTGACGTAGAGCATCCCGGCCCGGCGGGCCAGGTCGGCGATCCGGTTGCGGCTCAGCCACGTCCGGGGCGCCTCCTGCAGGCAGACGACGTCGGCGTGCGCCGAGCGCAGCACCCGGTGGACGGCGAGCGGGTCGCCGCGCAGGTCGCGCACGTTCCAGGTCATCACCCGCAGCGTCGACGTGGCGTCGTCCTCGCTGGGCACGGCTGGACGCTACCGGCCGTCCAGGACGGCCCGACGGGCGAGGTCGGCCATGCCGACGACGCCGGCCAGCGGGCCACGTTCGGCGGCGACGATCTGCGCGGGCGGGCGGTGCCCGCGACCGGTCAGGGTGCGGGCGAACGCCGCCCGCGCCGGATCCAGCAGCAGGTCCCCGGCGGCGGCGACCCCGCCGCCGACGACGAACGTGCCCGGGTCCAGTGCGGCGGCCAGGTTCGCCAGGCCGGCGCCCAGCCACTCCCCCACCTCGGTGACCAGCTCGCCCGCTGCCGGGTCGCCGTCCGTCGCGGCCTGGGTGACCACCTCGCCGGTCAGCTGCGCGGGGTCGCCGCCGGCCCGGGCGAGCAGGGGCTGGGCGGACGGCGACCCCGACGCCAGCAGGGCGCGGGCCTCCCGGCCCAGGGCCCGGCCCGAGGCGTACTGCTCCCAGCAGCCGCGGTTGCCGCACTCGCACCGGTGCCCGCCGGGGACGACCACCATGTGCCCGAACTCCCCGGCGAGCCCGTACCGGCCCCGCTCGAGCCGGCCGTCGATGACGATCCCGCCACCGATCCCGGTGCCGAGCGTCACGCAGACCAGCCGGCTCTCGCCCCGACCGGCCCCAAACCGGGCCTCGGCCCAGGCGGCCCCGTTGGCGTCGTTGTCCACGTGCACGGGCAGGTCGATGCGCTCCTGCAGTGCCTGCTGGAGGGGCTCGTCCCGCCAGGCCAGGTGCGGGGCGAACAGCACCCGGGTCCCGCCCGCGGAGACGAACCCGGCGGCGCCGACGCCGACGGCGACGACGGCCTGCCGCCGACCGGTCGCGGCGGCCCGCAGCGCGGCGACTGCGCCGACGATGCGGTCCTCGACGAGCTGGACGTCGCTGCCCGGCGTGGCGCGCCGGTGCCACCCGCGCACCGCGCCGTCCTCGTCGACGAGCCCGGCGGCGATCTTCGTGCCGCCGATGTCGACGCCGATCGCGAGGGCCACGGTCAGCGCAGGCGGGCCAGGTCCGCGGCGCCGATCACGCCGGCGTCGTTGCCGAGCAGGGCCGGCACGATCCGGGGCTCCGGCCGGTACCCGCGCGCGGTGAGCTGACGGCGGAACGCCGCGCGGGTCGGCTGCAGCAGCAGGTCCCCGGCCGCGGACACCCCGCCGCCGACGACGATGACGGCCGGGTCGAGGACGGCGACGATGCTCGCCAGCCCCTCCCCCAGCCAGCGCCCGAGGTCGGCGAGCAGCTCGATGGCCGCCGGGTCGCCCTCCTCCGCGGCCTGGGTGACGTGCGGTCCCTCGATCCGCTCGGGCTTGCCGTCGGCCAGCTCGAGCAGCCGGGCCGCCATCGGGCTGTCGGTGGAGGCGAGCTCGCGGGCCTCCCGGACCAGCGCCCGACCCGAGGCGTACTGCTCCCAGCAGCCGCGGTTGCCGCAGCCGCAGCGGTGGCCGTCGGGGACGACACGGACGTGCCCGAGCTCGGCGGCGAAACCGGCGTGCCCCCGCAGCAGCCGGCCGTCGGTGACGACGCCGCCGCCGAGCCCTGTGCCGACGGTGACGAGGACCATGTCCTCGATGTCCCGGCCGGCGCCGTGCCGGAACTCCCCCCACGCCGCGGCGTTGGCGTCGTTCTCCACGACGACCGGCAGGCCGGTGCGTGCCTCCAGGTCACGGCCCATCGGCTCGTCCCGCCAGGCCAGGTTCGGCGCGAAGACGATCGTCGACCGGTCGACGCCGACGAAGCCGGCGGCGGCCACACCCACGGCCTCGACGTCGTGCTCGGCGACGAGCTCGGCGACGGCGTCGGCGGCGGCGTCCTCGATCGCGGTGACGTCGTTCGCCGGGGTCTCCCGGCGGACCGTGCGGACGACCCTCCCGCCCTCCGTCACCAGCCCGGCAGCGATCTTGGTGCCGCCGATGTCGAGTCCGATGGTGTGCACGGGTGCCCCCTCAGTCGTCCCGGACGGTGATGTCGATGTGCTGCAGGCGGGCGTCCCGCGGTGGCGGCGGCTGCCCGGCGGTGCCCGACGGCGTGGCAGCGGGGCCGGTGGGGCAGGTGGGGCCGGCGGGGTCGGTGGCGTCGGTGGCATCGGTGGTGGCGGCGCGGCTGGCCGCGACGACGTCGGCGACGGCCGCCGCCAGCGAGGCGGCGGCGTCCGACAGGTGCTGGACGGTCTGCGGCCGCAGGCTCTGGACGACGGCGATCGCCTGGCACAGCGGGCAGACCCGGCACGCCGCCGGGGTGGCGGTGTGCTCGTGCTGGCCGTCGGGCCCGGCCCGCTCACCGGCCCCCTCACCGGCACTGGCGGACCAGGCCGAGGCGGCGTCCTGCAGGGCCGAGACCAGCCGGGCCGCCTCCTCGGCGAGGCTGCCGTGCGGCGGTGTGGCGCTCACCAGGTCCTCCCGCTCACCAGGTCGTCCTCCCGCTCACCAGGTCCTCCACAGCGCCGGGTCCGGGCGGAACCGGACACCCAGGACGCCCTTCCGCAGCGCAGCGCCCTGGACGTCGCAGCGCCGCAGCGCTGACGGCAGGGTGAGGTGGCGGCGGTACGGGCCGACGGTGACGACGAGGTCGTCGCCGTCACGGGCCAGGTCGACGTCCTCGCCCCGGGCGTCCGGCAGGCGCAGCTCCAGCACGAAGTCCTGGCCGTCCCGCTGCACCTGGACCGGCGGGGGCACCGACGCCACCGCCAGCGGGTCCCCGGCCGCCGCGCCACCGGGGTACAGCCGGCCGGCGAGGTCGGCGAGCGCGTCCACCCCCACCGGCTCGGCGGGCAGGTACGGCCCGGTCACGACCGGCAGCGACCCCACGGCGGCCCGGACGGCGCTCAGCTGCTCGGCCTGCGTCCGGGCCCACGCCGACCGCCACGGGTCCGCGCCGTCCGGCACGAGGCGGTTGACGACGACGCCGTCGACGGCGAACCCGAACAGGGCCAGCGACGTCAGCGTGCGTCGGGCCTCCGCCACGGCCACGGCCTCCGGCGTCAGCACCACCCGCACCGAGGTGGTGGGCGCGGTCAGCACGGCGTGCACGTCGGTCAGCTCGCGGCGCAGCCGGTCCACGGCCCCGAGGACCGCCTCGGACGGCAGCGGCAGCCCGCCGGCCCGCTCCAGCACCGGCCGGACGGCGCGGGCGATCCGGCGCTCGGCCGGCACCGCGGCGTCCAGGTACCAGGACAGCGACTCGGGCAGGGCGAGCAGCCGAAGGGTCTCGGCGGTGGCCCCGCAGTCGACGACGACGAGGTCCCACGGCCCGGTCCGCACCTGGTCGCGCAGCTCGAGCAGGGCGAGGACGTCGTCCACCCCGGGCAGGACCGTGAGCTCCTCCGCGGCGACCGGCTCGACCCCGACCGCGTCGAGGACGCCGAGCAGGTACTCCCGGACGCCCTGCCAGGCCCGGTCCATCCGGGTCCGGGGGTCCGCGTGCTGGGCGAAGAGCCCGGGCTCGACCTCGGTCGGCTCGGCCCCGACCGGGACGCCGAGCGCGTCGGCGAGGGAGTGCGCCGGGTCGGTGGACAGCACGAGGGTCTTCGTGCCGCGGCGGGCGGCGTGCAGCCCCGTGGCGGCCGCCGTGGTCGTCTTGCCGACGCCGCCCTTGCCGGTGAGGAGGATGACCCGCACGGACGACGTCAGCCCTCGGCCCGCTTCTTCAGCTCCTTGAGCGCGGTGTCGATGACAACCTTCTCCGCCCTGCGCTTGAGCATGCCGAGCATCGGGATGCGGACGTCGACGGTGAGCCGGTAGAAGACGTCCGTGCCGTCGCCGTCCGCCACCAGCTCGTACTCGCCGTCCAGCCGGGTGATGACCTGCGCCTCGACCAGTCGCCAGGACACGGTCCCGGTGCCGTCGGGAGCGACGTCCCAGGTGTAGGCCAGGGTGTAGGTGTCGCTGACCGGCCCGCTGTCCACGACGAAGCGGGCCTGCTCCGGTCGGCCGTCGCCGTCACGGGACAGCACCTTGACGTCCTTCATCCCGTTGGCCCACTGCGGGTAGGCCTCGAGGTCCGCGATGACCGCGAGCACGTCGGCCGGCGCGGCGTCGACGTGCGTGCGGGACTCGGTGCGGTCGGCCATCGGCCCGGCTCCTCCGGTCACGGGTGGTGGGCGGGGCGCCCGTGGTGCGCGGAAGGCTACCGCGCACCACCGTCACAGCACCGAGCCGACCAGGGCGAGCAAGCCGAACCCGACCGCGCTGACGAGCACGGTGCCCACCAGCATGACGGCGACTCGCGAGCCGGGTGTCGCCACGAGTGCCAACAGCCGCGGCGAGGGCGTCGGGCGCCGCTCGGCGGCGGCGAGCTCGGCGAGCAGCCGCTCGGCGTCCCGGGTCCCTGGCTGGTCGGTGACCGGCACCGTCACCGGAGCCGGTGCGATGTCCGAGACCCCGCCACCGAGCGGTGCGTAGCACTGGGTGCACCACTGGGCGGTGGCGGCGTTGCGGGCTGCGCACTGCGGGCAGCGGGCAGCGGCTGGCGGGCGGTCGTCGTCCCTGGTCATCTCCCGAGCCCCATCGTCAGCCGGACCGGCGGACTTGAACGACAGCGCCGCAGGTCACAGGCGGAAGCGCCACAGGTCACAGCGCGGTCACAGGTCTCCCGTTCGTCAGTAGCGGCCGCTAAGGTCACAGGCAGGATCGTCCACCCTCTCGGAACTGGAGTCCCCCGTGCGTGAAGTGCACGTCCCGCCACTCGTCGAGGTCGACCCGTCGTCGAACCTCACCGACCTCGTGGTCGACAACGCGGTGTCCGACCCCCACAAGGTGGTGTTCCGCCGGCCGGTCGCCGACCGCTGGCAGGACGTCACCGCCCGGGAGTTCCTCGCCGAGGTCACCGGGCTCGCCAAGGGGCTCATCGCCGCCGGGGTCCAGCCCGGCGACCGGGTGGGGCTGATGGCCCGGACCAGGTACGAGTGGACACTCATCGACTTCGCGAACTGGTTCGCCGGTGCGGTCACGGTCCCCATCTACGAGACCTCCTCCGCCGAGCAGGTCCAGTGGATCCTCGGCGACTCCGGCGCCGTCGCCTGCTTCGTCGAGACCTCCTCGCACGCCGCGACGGTGGCGAGCGCGCGAGACAAGCTGCCCGCCCTGCGAGACGTCTGGCAGATCGACAGCGGCGCGGTCGCCGAGGTCACCGCGGCCGGCACCGAGGTCGACGACGCCACGGTTGAGGAGCGACGCCGGATCGCCGGCCTGCACGACCTGGCGACGATCATCTACACCTCCGGCACGACCGGGCGGCCCAAGGGCTGCGAGCTGACCCACGGCAACTTCGTCGTGCTGTCCAAGAACGCCGTGGCCCGGCTGCACGAGGTCGTCGACTACAGAGTCGACGACACAGAGGCCTCGGCCCTGATGTTCCTGCCGCTGGCCCACGTGCTGGCCCGCTTCATCCAGGTCCTCAACGTCGCCGCGGCGGTGACGATGGGGCACACCCCCGACGTCAAGAACCTCATGCCGGACCTGGCGAGCTTCCGGCCCACCTACGTGCTGGCAGTCCCCAGGGTCTTCGAGAAGGTCTACAACTCCGCGGAGCAGAAGGCCGAGGCCGACGGCCGGGGCAACATCTTCCGCCGGGCCGCCGCGGTCGCCATCGACTACTCCCGGGCGCTGGACTCCGGTGGTCCCGGCCTGGGTCTGCGGATCCAGCACGCCGTCTTCGACCGGCTCGTCTACGGCAAGATCCGGCAGGCCCTCGGTGGCCGCGCGAAGTACGCGATCTCCGGCGGCGCGCCGCTCGGGGAGCGGCTGGGTCACTTCTTCCGCGGCATCGGTCTCGTCGTCCTCGAGGGCTACGGGCTCACCGAGACGACCGCACCGACCAGTGTCAACACCCCGGAGCTCATCAAGATCGGCACGGTGGGCCCGCAGCTGCCCGGCAACTCGGTGAAGATCGCCGACGACGGGGAGATCCTGATCAAGGGGCCGCACGTGTTCCGGGGCTACTGGAACAACGAGGCCGCGACGAAGGAGGCGTTCGACGAGGACGGCTGGTTCAAGACCGGGGACCTCGGCGAGCTCGACGAGGACGGCTTCCTGCGGATCACCGGGCGCAAGAAGGAGATCCTCGTGACCGCCGGCGGCAAGAACGTCGCCCCCGCGGCGCTGGAGGACCGGATCCGCGCGCACCCGCTGGTCGACCAGTGCCTCGTCATCGGGGACCAGAAGCCGTACATCGCGGCTCTGATCACCCTCGACCCGGAGATGCTGCCGACGTGGTTGTCGAACCACGGCAAGCCGGAGATGACCCCGGCCGAGGCCGCCCAGGACCCGGACGTGCGGGCGGCGATCCAGTCGGCCATCGACGAGGCGAACGCCTCGGTGTCGCGGGCGGAGTCGATCCGCAAGTTCGAGATCCTGCACAGCGAGCTCACCGAGGGGTCGGGTCACCTCACCCCGTCACTGAAGCTCAAGCGCAGCGAGGTGCTCAAGGACTTCGCGCACAAGGTGGACGAGATGTACAAGGCCTGACCGCTCGCGGTCAGGCTGTCGGACGGCGACTTCTGGCAATCGGCTGACAGCGCCGCAGCCGGTGAGCATGCTGGTGCGGGAGGGGGGAGGCCCGATCACGTCATGCCGTCCACGACGAACGGCCCAGAACGCTGGGGGCGCGAGCGAGTGACGCTGCCCGACCTGCCGGGCTGGGTGCGGGTCGGCCTGTGCCTGCTCGCGCTCGGCGTCGCCGCCGCGCAGGGAACCTTCACCGAGGTGCTGCCGTGGGCGCTCGGACTGGTCGTCCTCGAGGTCGTCGCGGCGCAGACCACCACGGACCGGCGGCGGCTGCAGGTGCTCACCGTGCAGACCGGGATGGTGCTGCTCGCCGTCGTCGTCGGCTACCCCGGACACGCCGCCCTCCTCCCGCTGCTGCTCGTACCCGCCTTCCGCGCCGGTGAGCAGCACGGGCTGCGGGCCGGGCTGGTGACGTCCGGCGTGCTCGCCGCAGTGACCGTCGGCCGCGCCGCAGCCGCCACCGGGTGGCACCTCGCCGCTGCCGGACCGTGGCTGCCCGCCGTGCAGTGGTCCGCCCTCGCGGTGGCCATCGCCCTGCTCGGTGGCTGGGCGTACGGCGCGACCGCCCGCTTTGACGCGCAGCGCCGCACCGACGCGGCGGCCGAGGAGGCCGGCCTGCTGCTGGGGCGGCTTCGGGACCTGGCACGACGGCTGCCCGCGGGGTTCGACGTCCCTGCCGTCGCGGAGATGCTCCTGGACACCGCCCTGGCCGCTGCACCCGCCGAGCGGGCCGCCGTCCTGGTCCAGATCGGACCCGACGAGGTGAGTCCGGTCGTCGTCCGGGGCGCCGACCGGGTGCCCTGGCGGGACCCGGTGAAGGAGCAGGGCACCGCGCACGAGGCCTGGGTGTCACGGCGGACCGTGCACGACGTCCGGGAGGCGGACGCCGCAGGCCGGCGGACAGGGTCCGCCGTGCTCGTCGTCCCGGTGGCCGACGGGGCCGACGAGCTGCTGGGTGTGCTCATTCTCGAACGACTCGCCGCCCGGCCGTTCTCCGCCGAGGAGGTTGGGGCGGTGGAGGCTGCCGTCCGCACCAGCGCCCCGCGGCTGCACGCGGCGATGGCGTTCGTCGAGCTCCGCACCTCAGCGAGGTGGCAGAGCGGGAACGGCTGGCCAGGGAGATGCACGACGGCGTGGCCCAGGACCTCGTCGCCCTCGGGTTCGCACTCGACCTCGTCCAGCGCCGGCTGCGCCAGCGCGACCCCGGGCTCGCCGGGGAGCTGCTCGTCGTCCGCCGACAGCTCAACCAGACCATCCAGGACATCCGGTACTCCATCGCCGCGCTGCGCACCTCGGTGCGCCCCGAACGGGGCCTCGGCGCTGCGCTGTCCGCCGCCGTGCAGAGCCTGGGCCCGGCCACCGGTGCCGCGGTGACCTCGGAGCTGAGGGAGTCGCCGTTCCGGCTGCCGGCTCACGTCGAGTCCGCGCTGATGCGCCTGGCGCAGGACTTCCTCACGGCGGTGCGCGGCGACCCGGACGTCACCCGGGTGCACGTGGCGCTGCGGACCGACCCTCCGGCCGCCGAGTTGGAGCTGCGCCACGACGGCAGGGCCCGCTGGGAACCGGCACCGGAGTTCGCCGCCGCGCTCGCCGGCCTCGGCGGGCGGATCACCACGACCGGGGCCGCTCAGGGCTGGGTCACCGCGCTGCGGATCGGCCCCGTCGACTCGGCCGCGGAGGACGGCGGCCTCCAGCCAGGGGTCGCAGGCGAAACCGCCGGGACCGCACGACCCGGGCCCGAGGGGACGGACGCGTTGCGATGACCCGCATCCTGCTGGTGGACGACCACACCGTGGTACGCGGCGGGATCCGCGCGATCCTCGACGCCGAGGAGGGGCTCGACGTCGTCGCCGAGGCGGACGGCGTGCAGAGCGGGTGGACGGCGCTGCTGGACGCGCGGCCCGACGTCCTGGTCTGCGACGTCTCCCTGGGCGACGGCAACGGGCTCGACCTGTGCCGCCGCGCCCGGCGGGAGATGCCCCGACTCGGCATCGTCGTGCTCACCATGCACGGCGACGACGACACCCTGTTCGCGGCCCTGGAGGCCGGCGCCACAGCCCTCGTCCTCAAGAGTGCCGGCCTGGACGACGTCGTCTCGGCAGTGCGCCGGGCAGCCACCGCCCCGGACACGTTCTCCGCCGCCGACCTGGCGGCGGCGGTGCGCCGGCGAGCCACCGACGACCGGCCGCGGCTGACACCCCGGGAGTCCGAGGTGCTCCACCTGCTCAAGGACGGTCTGTCCATCCACCAGGTGGCGCGCCGGCTCTACCTGTCGGAGTCCACGGTCAAGACCCACGTCGCCAAGGTCTACGACAAGCTGGGTGCGACGAACCGGGCCCAGGCGGTGATGAACGCCGTCCGGCTGCGGCTTATCCCCTCGGACTGAGCGCCGCGCGCTGCCCGGGCTGGCGGTCGTCGCCGCGACGATGCAGCTGGTCGGCGGGCCGTGAGGTCAACCCGGGTGGCCGGCGAGCAGGCGCTGCAGCCGGTCGGCCTGCTGGGACCACGACCACTTCTCCAGGACCCACTGGCGACCCCGGCGGGCGAAGTCGGCGGCGAGCCGGCGGTCGAGCAGCAGCCGGGTGACCCGGTCGGCGACGTCGACCACCCGCCGTCCGTCGACGACGAACCCGTTCTCGCCGTCCAGAACGGCGTCCGGAGCACCGCCTGAGCTGCCGGCGACGACCGGCAGTCCCGCCGCGGCCGCCTCCAGGTAGACGATGCCGAGCCCCTCGACCTCCAACCCGCCGAGCCGGGTCCGGCTCGGCATCGCGAACACGTCCCCGGCGGCGAAGTGGTGCTGGATCTCCCCCCACGGCACCCGCCCGGTGAGCACGACGTCCCGCTCCAGGCCGAGCTGGCGGACCAGGCGCTCGACCGCCGGCCGGTGAGGGCCGTCCCCGACGAGCAGCAGGGCGGCGTCCGGGACCCGGGCCCGAATCAGCGGCAGCGCCCGGACCAGCACGTCCTGTCCCTTGCGCGCGACCATCCGGGACACGCAGACGACCACCGGGCGGTCCTGCAGCCCGTGCCGGGCTCGGACGACGGTCCCGTCGACGTCCGGGTGAAAGACCTCCGGGTCGACGCCGGGGGTCAGCTGGACCATCCGGGCCCGGGCAGCCGGGCTCAGCGCCGGGGCGATGCGCGAGCGGGTGGACTCCCCGAGGTAAGTGACGACGTCGGTGCGCTCCCCGATCGCGTGCAGCGCCTGACGGGTCCCCGGGACCCCGGCCCACCACACCTCGTGCCCGTGCGTGGTGGCGACCGCCCGCCGCACACCGGCGGCACGCAGGGTGGGGGCCATCAGGGCCAGCGGTGCGGCGGCGCCGAACCAGACCCGGTCGCAGCCCTCGGCGCGGGCGAGGTCGGCGGCCCGGCGGGCGATCGCCGGGGTGGGGACCATGAACCGCGAGGAGTCCCGCACCACAGGGACGTCGAGGTGTGCGTCGAAGGCCCGGTCACCGGTTTGGCGAGCGGTGTGCACGACGACCGACCCGGCCGGCATCCGCTGCACCATCGCCAGCACGAACGACTCGATCCCTCCGGTCCGCGGCGGGAAGTCGTTCGTGACGACGAGGGTGCGCACGAGGCGCCACCCTACGAGGCGAGCTGAGTGAGGTACGCCTGCCACTCACGGGTGAACGCGGCCTCGTCGAGACCGAGGAGTGCGGTCAGGGCCTCGTCGACGGGGGTGCCCGCGGCGACGGTCCGGTAGAGGCCGACGAGCGCCTCCTCCCCCCAGCGCACCGCGACGAGGTCGGCGGCCAGCCACGACCCCGAGTAGGCGGGGGCGATGTCGCCGTGGGAGGGGTCGAAGTCAAGCCGGGTCGGCAGCGCCGCGGGCAGCTGGCCGGCGCGGACCCGGTCGAGGACGTCCTGGGCGATGACCTGCTTGGCGACCCCGGTGTCGCGGTACGCGACGTGGTCGGCGAACCCCTCACTGAGCCAGATCGGCACCGCCTCGGTCGTCGTCGCCCGCGTGGCCACGTGCGTGATCTCGTGGGTCAGCACGACCCGGCGCCCGAGCGGACCGAGCTGGTCGAACCCGGCCGGGTTCACCACGATGCGGTCGGCCGACTCCCCCGGGTCGTCGAGCCCGACCTCACCGGTGGTGACGGCGGCGATCTGCTCCAGGCCGGCGTCGTCGTCGCGCAGCAGCAGGCGAGCCATCTCCTCCTGGCTGCGGGGGACGAGGACGACGACGGTGCGCGGCCAGTCGCCGCCCCAGACCGCGTCGACGCGCACGGCGGCGTCGTCGGTCTCCGCGGCGTACCGGGTGAGGTCCGCCACCGGCGCGGTGCCGAGCACGAGCGAGCGCTGCCCCCGGACCACGTGCACCGGTCCGAGGTCCCACAGGTCCGGGGCGGTGTCGCCGTCCTGGTCGTCGGCGACGAACCAGTCGTCGCCCCGGCGGACGAGGGTGAGGTGCTGCTCCCGGCGGACCTCTCCGGTGGCGGTGCCAGCAGTGCCGGCGGACCCGGCGGACCCGGCGGGCCCGGCGCCGACGGGCCCGGCGCCGGCGGGCCCGGCACCGGCGGGCCCGGCACCGGTGTCCAGCCGGTAGACGAGCACGACGCGGGCGACCCAGGCCTCGGGTCCCAGGACGGCGCGCCGCTCGGCGGGCAGCGAAGGTCCCTCGCCGGCGTACTCGTACCGCCAGCCGGCCAGCGGCACCTCGGCGAGGTGGTCGAGGACCTGTGCCTGCCGGGCGGCGAACTCTCCGGCGGCGGGGTCGACCGTCGCCAGCCAGGCAGCGCGGTCACGGCGCAGGACGGCGTCCGCCCGGGCCGCCAGCAGCTCGTCGAGCGCCTGCAGGCGCAGCGCCGCCGGGTCGACCGAGGGAGTGAGGGGCCCGACCGTGCTCGGAGCCGACGGTCCTGCGCCGGTGCCGTCGCCGGACCCCGGCGCGGTCGCGGCTCCCGACCTCGCACTCGACTCACCGCCCGGCCCGAGTCGGACGGCCCCACCGCCCAGCAGCAGGCCAACGGCCACGAGCAGGGCGGCGAGCGCCGCGGTGACGACGACCGCGACCGAGGGACGGGCCCCACCCTCGCCGCGGTGCCCGGGCCGCACCCGCTCAGCCGGCCCGCGCCGCACCCCCTGCACGCCGCTCATCGTAGGTCGCCGGCACCAGTCGCAGCGGCGGCACCAGCCCAGAGTCGGCGAGCACGCCGATCGCGGCGCGCTCCTCGTCGTCCAGGACCACCGGCGCCTGCGACTCGGACCGGTCCAGCAGCACGGTGACGACACAGTCGGCACAGGCCACGTCCCGCACCACGCAGGTCTCGCAGTCGATGAGCACGTCGCGCGCACCTCCTCGTGCCGGGCGGGCTCTCCGCGCCGGCCCGACGGACGCTAGGCGGGACCACCGACAACGGTCTCCGGACGGTCTCGACCGCGTGGCGGTCCGCGGGGTTGTCGGTGGTCCCGCCTAGCGTTCCGGCCATGACCTCGTCGGTGCTCGCGCGGCCCTCCTCCGCCGTCGCGCGTGGCGGCGTGCCGGTCCAGACCACCCTGGACGAGCTCGGCACGCCGCTTCGCGACACGACCTTCGTCGTCGTCGACCTGGAGACCACCGGCGGGTCGCCGCAGACGAACGGCATCACCGAGATCGGCGCCGTCCGGGTGCGCGGCGGAGAGGTCCTCGGGGAGTTCCAGACGCTCGTCAACCCCGGGACCCCGATCCCGCCGTTCATCGCCCTGCTCACCGGGATCGACGACGCGATGGTCGCCCGGGCGCCGCGGATCGAGCAGGCGCTGCCCGCGTTCCTCGAGTTCGCCCGTGGCAGCGTCCTGGTCGCGCACAACGCCGGGTTCGACGTCGGCTTCCTCAAGGCGAACGCAGCCCGGCAGGAGATCCCGTGGCCGGGCTTCGAGGTGCTCGACACCGTCCGGATCGCGCGGCACGTCGTGACCGACGACGAGGCGCCGAACCGTAAGCTCGCCACCCTCGCCCGCCTCTTCGGCGCGACGACCACGCCCACGCACCGCGCCCTGGACGACGCACGGGCCACGGTCGACGTCCTGCACGCGATGATCGCCCGACTGGGCAACCTCGGGGTGACCTCCCTCGAGGAGCTCACGACCTTCACCTCCCGGGTCACCGCCGCGCAGCGGCGCAAGCGGCACCTCGCCGAGTCACTGCCGCACGCCCCTGGCGTCTACACGTTCAGCGACGACCGCGGGCGGGTGCTCTACGTGGGCACCTCCAAGGACATCCGCACCAGGGTGCGGTCGTACTTCACGGCGTCGGAGACCCGCAGCCGGATGGCAGAGATGGTCTCGGTCGCCGCGGCCGTCACCCCGATCGTGTGCGCCACCGCGTTGGAGGCGCAGGTACGCGAGCAGCGCCTCATCGCCGAGCACAAGCCGCGGTACAACCGCCGGTCCCGCCACCCGGAGCGGGCACCGTGGGTCAAGCTGACCGCCGAGCCCTTCCCCCGACTGTCCATCGTGCGCACGGTGGGCCCGGACGCGGAGCGCGGAGCGCAGTACCTCGGTCCGTTCGGGTCGGTCGCGGCGGCCGAGGCGGCGGTCGCGGCCTTGCACGAGGCGTTCCGGCTGCGGCAGTGCACGCGCCGGTTGCCGCTACGCCCCTCCCCCACGGCGAGCGCCTGCGTGCTGGCCGAGATGGGCCGGTGCGGAGCGCCGTGCACCGGAGACCAGTCGCGGGACGACTACGGCGGGATCGTGACCGCCGTCCGGGACGCGCTCACCGGTGACCTGCGGGACGTCGTGGAGTGCCTGCTCGAGCGGATCGCCGGGCTCTCCGCGGCGCAGCGGTTCGAGGACGCCGCCACCCACCGCGACCGGCTGCTCGTGCTCGTCCGGGCAGCCGCCCGCACCCAGCGGATCACTCCGCTGGCCCGCACCCCTGAGCTCGTGGCCGCCCGCCGCGCCGATGCCGGCGGGTGGGAGGTGGTCGTCGTCCGGTTCGGCCGGCTGGCCGGGACGACGGTGACACCGGCGGGCCAGGACCCGACGCCCTACATCGAGGCCCTGCGCTCGACCGCCGAGCACGTGACCCGCCCGGTCGGGCCAGTCCCGGCCGCGCACCCGGAGGAGACCGAGACGATCCTGCGCTGGCTGGAGTCCCCGGGAGTCCGGCTGGTGTCCCTCGACGGGCAGTGGGCGAGCCCGGTGCACGGTGCAGGCGCTGCCCGGGCCCGGCTCGACCCGCTCGGGTCCGCCCGGGCGGCCGCCACGCCGTTTCCCGAGACACCGCACTGGGGGGCGGTGCGCGCGCCCCGACGAGCCGGGTGACCGCAGTAGGGTGACGCCGTGATCACCGCCATCGTGCTCATCGACACCGACGTCGACCGCATCCCTGAGGCGGCGCAGGAGATCGCCGAGATCGAGCAGGTCTCCGAGGTCTTCTCCGTCACCGGCGACACCGACCTCATCGCGATGGTCCGAGTGGCCGAGCACGAGCAGCTCGCCGACGTCATCGCCGACCGCGTCTCCAAGGTCCCCGGCGTCCGCAAGACGAAGACCTTCATCGCCTTCCGCACCTACTCCCGGCACGACCTCGAGGCAGCCTTCGCCATCGGCCTCGACGGCGACTGACTCTCTCTCCCCCCTCTCCTGACCCCTCTTCGTGATCATGCAATCCCGCCACCCCCGCGCCCCCCTCCCCTGACCCCTCTTCGTGATCATGCAATCCCGCCACCAGCCCCCACTGCCCGCTCGCGGAATGCTGGGTTGGTGGCACGACACGCCGGCAATGCCGCGCCCAGCTCAGCATTCTGTGGTGATGCTCACCGACCGTGTGCGGTCGCTCGTGTGGCCGTCCACGGAGCCGGCGGTAGCCTGGTGACGTTCGGCGAAGAGCAGGCACTGGTGCCACCGGCGAGCACGAGGCCCTTCGCCGCCGGAACGAACAGTCCGGCCCCGACGACGCCGCGACGGCGCGCCTCTCACGACGTGCCCGCAGCCGCGGCTCGGGCCCTGGCACGACCGAGTGGAAAGGGAAGAACGCATGAAGCACGTCACCCTGGGAACCGCAGGACTGGACGTCTCACGTCTCGGCTTGGGCTGTATGGGCATGTCCGCGTTCTACACCGGCAGCGGCACCAGCGACTCCGAGTCGATCGCCACCATCCACCGGGCACTGGATCTCGGCGTCACGTTCTTCGACACCGCTGAGATGTACGGGCCCTACACCAACGAGGAGCTGCTGGGACGAGCCCTGGGCCGCCGCCGCTCGGAGGTAGTGGTCGCCACCAAGTTCGGCACCATCTCCCACCGCGCCGGCGACACCCCTGGGCTGGACGGCAGCGCGGAGAACGTACGGCTGTCGGTGGAGGGTTCACTGAGGCGGTTGAACACCGACTACATCGACCTGTACTACCAGCACCGCGTGGACCCGGCCACCCCCGTGGAGGAGACCATGGGGGCCTTGGCCGAGCTGGTCCAGGAGGGCAAGATTCTTCACGTCGGACTCTCGGAGGCCGCCCCGGAGACCATCCGCCGAGCCCACGCGGTCCACCCGGTGACCGCGCTGCAGACCGAGTACTCGCTGTGGACGCGTGACCCCGAGGAAGAGATCCTCCCCACCGTCCGGGAACTGGGCATCGGATTCGTGCCCTACTCCCCACTGGGACGTGGCTTCCTCACCGGCACGATCCGCTCCGTGGAGCAGCTGGACGAGCAGGACTTCCGCCGCCACAACCCGCGCTTCGCCGGGGAGAACCTCAAGCACAACATCCGGATCGTCGAGCAGGTCGACGCGGTGGCCGCCGAGCTGGGCGTGAAGCCCGGGCAGGTCGCCTTGGCCTGGCTGCTCGCCCAGGGTGACGACATCGCACCCATTCCCGGTACCAAGCGGGTGGCTTATCTCGAGGAGAACGTCGCGGCGGACGCCATCGAGCTGACCACCGACCAGCTGGCCGCCCTCGACAAGGTGGCTGCCCCGGTGGGTGACCGCTACGAGGACATGTCCACCGTCAACCGCTAGAGGCCCGCACGCCGGCGGCCGCTCCGGGCCGTCACCCACCGGAGCGACGAGCAGGTGCGGCTTGGTGACCGTGGCGGCCATGTCGGGTCAGGCGCCTGGACCACAGAATGCTGCGCCCCGCACGGCCTAGCCGGCGTGTCGCGCCACCAACCCAGCATCCTGTGAGCCGGACCCGCTACCCGGTGGGTGGCGGGATTGCATGATCACGAGGGGGCGTGCGGGGGTGGCGGGATTGCATGATCACGGGGGGGATTACTGCGTGGCGGCGACCCAGCGGTCGAGGACGGCGCGGGCGGCGCCGTCGTCCACGGATCGCTCTGCCTCGGCCAGGCCGGCCTGGAGCCGCTCCGTCAGGTCGCCCTGACCAACCCCGGCGGCCACCAGCGCCGCGGCGGCGTTGAGCAGCACGGCGTCCCGCACCGGACCGCGTTCGCCGTCCAGGACCCGGCGGGCGACGTCCGCGTTGTGCCGAGCGTCCGCGCCGCGCAGGTCCTCCACGCTCGCTCGGGGCACGCCGAGGTCGACCGGGTCGACGAGCTGCTCGCGGACGGTGCCGCTGGTCACCTCCCACACCCTGGTGGGGGCGGTCGGTGTCAGCTCGTCGAGCCCGTCCTCTCCCCGAAAGACCAGAGCCGACGTGCCCCGCGCGGCGAGCACCCCGGCCATGAGCGGCGCCATCCGCAGGTCCGCCACCCCGACCGCGCAGGCCTGGGGTCGCGCCGGGTTCGTCAGCGGCCCGAGAAAGTTGAAGGCGGTCGGCACCCCGAGCTCACGCCGAGGCACTGCCGCGTGCCGGAACGACGGGTGGAAGACCTGCGCGAAGCAGAACGTGATGCCGACCTCGGTGGCGACCTCCTGCACCCGGGCAGGCGGCAGGTCCAGCCGGACGCCGAGGGCCTCCAGGACGTCAGCCGACCCGCAGGCGGACGACGCAGCCCGGTTTCCGTGCTTGACGACGGTGCGTCCGGTGCCGGCGACCACGAGCGTGGCCATCGTCGAGATGTTCACCGTGTGAGCGCGGTCGCCGCCGGTACCGACGACGTCGACGAGCGGACCGGGGACGTCGATGGGGACGGCGTGCTCGAGCATGGCCGAGGCGAGCCCGTCGAGCTCCGCGACCGTCTCCCCCTTGGCGCGGAGCGCGACGAGGAACCCCGCGAGCTGGGCCGGCGTGGCCCGCTCGGTCATCACCTGCTCCATGGCCCAGGCGGTGTCCGCCGCCGCGAGGTCGTGCCCGGCCAGCAGGTCAGCGATCAGCTGAGGCCAGCTGCGCACGGGCTCAGCCGGCCCGGACGCCGCCGAGGCGGGTGCGAGCCAGCCCGACCAGCGCCTCGGTGAGGTCGAACGGGTCCAGCGGGTGCGGCACCGCGGCGTCCGCGAGCGACCAGGCCGCGAGCCACGCGTCCTGGGGACGCCCAGTGAGGACGAGAATGGGGGGACAGCGGTAGATCTCGTTCTTGAGCTGCCGGCACAGGCCCATCCCACCGGTCGGGGCCGCCTCGCCGTCCAGGACGGCGACGTCCACGAGGCCGGCGTCCATCCGCTCGATGACGGCGGGTGCCGTGGCGCACTCGAACCACTCCACCGGCGGCAGGTCCCGGGCCGGCCGACGGCCGACGGCCAACTGCACCGCGTTGCGGGTGTCGATGTCGTCGCTGTAGAGCAGGACGCGCAGCGGCTGCTCGCGTGCCGGGGGTCCGTCGCCGGGGAAGCTGTCCACGCCCGGGATGCTACCGACCCGGACGGCGCGGACCGCAGGGCACGCCGGACAATCCGGGGGTGGTCCCCCGCCAGGGGGGCTTCATGGCCATAATGACGCCCGTGTCGACAGCAACCACGGCGCACGCCGCTGCTCCGGTAACCGTCAACCGGCCCAACACGGTCGCGGTCGGGACCATCGTGTGGCTGTCCAGCGAGCTGATGTTCTTCGCTGGGCTGTTCGCGATGTACTTCACGATCCGGGCCGTCGAGCCGGGGCTGTGGGTGAGCGAGCCGGAGAAGCTGAACCTGCCGTTCTCCACGGTCAACACCCTCGTCCTCGTGGCGAGCTCGTTCACCTGCCAGATGGGGGTGTTCGCGGCCGAGCGGTTCCAGCCGCAGCGCACCGGTGGCCTGCTGGACGTCCGCCGCTGGGGCATGGTCGAGTGGTACGTCCTGACCTTCCTCATGGGGTCGGTGTTCATCGCCGGCCAGGTCTACGAGTACGCCGTGCTCGTCACCGAGGGGGTGACGATCGCGAGCAGCCCCTACGGCTCCGTCTTCTACCTGACCACGGGCTTCCACGGGTTGCACGTGCTCGGCGGCCTCATCGCCTTCCTGATGATCATCGGGCGGGCGTTCGCCGTCCGGCGGTTCGGTCATCGCGAAGCCACCAGCGCGATCGTGACCTCGTACTACTGGCACTTCGTCGACGTGGTCTGGATCGGCCTGTTCATCATCATCTACGTCATCCAGTAGCCGTACCCGTCCCCCGCCCGCACCTGAACGACCTCTCCAGAGACGAGGGATCCGCAGTGACAGCACTCGCCGCCCGCCGGCGCCACCCGCTCGCCACGGTGGTGCTGCTCCTCCTGGCCCTCCTGGTGACCGGCGCCGCCTACGCGACCGTCGCCCCGCGGGAGGCGACCGCGAGCACCACGGCCGGCGCCGACGACGTCGAGGCCGGCCAGGAGCTGTTCCTAGCGAACTGCGCGACCTGCCACGGCACCCAGGCCGAGGGCACCCGTAACGGCCCGAGCCTCATCGGGGTGGGCGCGGCCGCCGTCCACTTCCAGGTCGGCACCGGGCGGATGCCGCTGCAGAAGACCGACGTCCAGGCCCCGCGCCGTGGTCCCGGCGAGTTCAGCGAGGACGAGATCCGCCAGCTGGCGGCCTACGTCGCCTCCCTGGGCCCCGGGCCCGCCATCCCGGACGACGAGTACGTCCAGCCGCTCGACGACCCCGACCGGATCGCCGAGGGCTACGAGCTGTTCCGGGTCAACTGCGCGATGTGCCACAACGTCGTCGGTGCCGGCGGCGCCCTGACCCGCGGCAAGTACGCCCCGGGGCTCATGGACGTCGAGCCCGTGCACATCTACGAAGCCATGCAGACCGGGCCGCAGGCGATGCCGGTGTTCAACGACGCGAACATCACCCCCGACGAGAAGCAGAGCATCATCAGCTACCTCAAGAACGTCGAGGAGCGCTCACCTGCCGGCGGCTGGTCGCTCGGCTCGATCGGACCGGTGAGCGAGGGCCTGTTCGTCTGGGTGGGCCTGCTCGGCCTGCTCATCGGCGCCGCGGTGTGGCTGGGGGCGAAGTCCTCGTGAGCACGCCGACGCCTCCGCCCGGTAACGACCACTCGAAGGACACGATGAGCAGCGAGCAGGAGCCCGGCACGGACGTCGCCGCACGCACCGAGGCGCCCGACCGTTTCGAGAACCCCGGCCTGCCGGCCCACCGGCACCGGCTGGCGGACACCGACCCACGGGCCGCGAAGCGCGCCGAGCGCCAGGTGGCCCTGCTGTTCGGCCTGTCCGCGCTCGGCAGCATCCTGCTCATCGTCACGTACTTCGCCGTCCCCCTGGACGGCACCTTCGCCACCCTGTTCAAGTCCAACCTCGGGCTTGGTCTGGGCCTCGGCCTGGCGATGTTCGGGATCGGCGTCGGCGCCATCCACTGGGCCAAGACGCTGATGCCGGACACCGAGCGGATCGAGATGCGCCACCCGATGCGGGGCAGCGACGAGGACCGCGAGGCTGCCGCCGAGATCCTGGCCCTGGGGGCGCAGGAGTCCGGCCTGGGCCGTCGTGCGCTGCTGCGCAACTCGCTCATCGGGGCGGCCGCGCTGGCCCCGCTGCCGGCCCTCCTGCTGCTCGGCGACCTGGGTCCGTTGCCCCAGGACAAGCTGGCGCACACGTTCTGGGAGCGCGGCAAGCGGCTCGCCCGGGACCCGTCCGGGACTCCGATCAAGGCCTCGGAGGTCACCCGAGGGTCGGTCTACCACGTGATGCCGGAGGGCATCGAGGACGCCGAGCACCCGCTCGAGGAGAAGGCGAAGGCCGCCGTCCTGCTCATCCGGCTCGATCCCCAGGACGTCGAGCCGATGCCCGGGCGGGAAGGCTGGGACGTCGACGGCATCTACGCGTACTCGAAGATCTGCACGCACGTCGGCTGCCCGGTCGCCCTCTACGAGCAGACGACGCACCACCTGCTCTGCCCCTGCCACCAGTCGACCTTCGACGTCGAGCAGCACTGCAAGGTGATCTTCGGTCCGGCGAAGCGACCGTTGCCACAGCTACCCATCACCGTGGACGACGAGGGGTACCTCGTCGCGCAGAGCGACTTCCACGAACCTGTCGGCCCGAGCTTCTGGGAGCGCGGATGAGCACCACGACGACCTCCGGCGCCACGGGATCGGTGGCCGACTTCCTCGACACCCGGCTCGGCGCCTCCAAGGCGGTCCGTGGCCTGGCCCGCAAGATCTTCCCTGACCACTGGTCGTTCCTGCTCGGGGAGATCGCCCTCTACAGCTTCATCGTCCTGCTGCTGTCGGGCACGTTCCTCACCCTGTGGTTCAACCCGAGCATGGGCCTGGTCACCTACGAGGGCAGCTACGCCCCGATGAACGGCCTGGAGATGTCCGAGGCCTTCGCCTCGACGCTGCACCTGTCCTTCGACGTCCGCGGCGGGCTGCTCATGCGGCAGATCCACCACTGGGCCGCGCTCCTGTTCGTCGCCTCGATGGTCGTGCACATGTTCCGGGTGTTCTTCACCGGGGCGTTCCGCAAGCCGCGCGAGGTCAACTGGATGATCGGCTCGGTGCTGACCCTGCTCGGCATCGCGGCCGGCTTCACCGGCTACTCGCTGCCGGACGACATGCTCTCGGGCAACGGCCTGCGGATCATCGACGGCATCATCAAGGCGATCCCGGTGGTCGGCACCTACCTGTCGTTCTTCATCTTCGGCGGCGAGTTCCCCGGAGAGGCCATCATCCCGCGGTTGTTCATCGCGCACGTGCTGCTGATCCCCGGCATCCTGCTCGCCCTCATCGGGGCTCACCTGGGACTGGTGTTCCTGCAGAAGCACACCCAGTACCCGGGGCCGGGCCGCACCAACGACAACGTCGTCGGCTACCCGCTCATGCCGGTGTACATGGCCAAGGCCGGCGGCTTCTTCTTCGTCGTGTTCGGTCTCATCGCGCTCGTCGCGGCCACAGTGCAGATCAACGCGGTCTGGAACTACGGCCCGTACGACCCCTCCCCCATCAGCGCCGGAACCCAACCGGACTGGTACGTCGGCTTCCTCGACGGCGCGCTGCGGCTCATGCCCGGGTGGGAGTGGACCGTCCTGGGGTTCACGCTGTCGTTCAACATCCTCATCCCGGCGGTGATCCTGCCGGGCCTGATGGTGACGGCCCTCGTCGCCTACCCCTTCATCGAGGCCGCGGCCACCGGCGACAAGCGGGAGCACCACCTGCTGGACCGCCCCCGCAACAACCCGACCCGCACCGGCCTGGGGGTCATGGCGATCACGTTCTACGGGATCCTGTGGGCCAACGGTGGCAATGACATCATCGCCACGTCGCTGAACATGTCCATCAACGACCTCATGTGGATCTTCCGCATCGGGCTCATCGTGCTCCCGCCGATCGCCTTCTGGGTCACCAAGCGGATCGCTCTCGGCCTGCAGCGCAAGGACCGCGAGCTTGCTCTGCACGGCCGCGAGACCGGGCGCGTGGTACGGACGGCGGACGGCGAGTACTTCGAGGTCCACGAGCCGCTCAGTGAGCAGGAGCGGTGGGTGCTCGTCCAGCACCCGGTCTACCGACCGCTGGAGATCGAGCCGGAGGTCGACGAGAACGGCGTGCGCCGGCCCGGCGCCCGCCGGGACCGGTGGCGCCAGCGGCTGTCGCGGTTCTACTTCGAGGACCGGGTGGAGCCGCCCACGCCGGCGGAGATCGAGGCCGCCCAGCGGCACGGGACCCACGGCGAGGTGGAGACCTCCGACATCCAGGAGGCCGTGGCCTCCCAGCCTCACCGCTGAGAGCCTGCGGTCGGCGACGTCCACGACGACCAAAGTGGCTCTTCGCAGTTGACGGTGTAGGTGGCGACGGCGCGTCGTTGGCCGGGTAGGGGTCGAGGTCTTCCGATGATGGGAGTTCTGACGCTGCCCAT